>CBFGTA010000028.1:0-21328 GCA_965651595.1 uncultured bacterium
ACCGCGTGGACTCCAGAGACACCAGGCTCAATCATCAACCGAGTGAGGGGGCGCGCAGTCATCACCGTTAGCCTAGTGGCAGTTCCTCTCGACGAGCCAGCCTCTGCCTGCGACGGCAGCTGATCGGCGCTGGCAAGACAGATCAGAAAGGCGCACGATCCTGTGGATACCCGAACCCGCTATAGCCTGCCCCCGGTAGTTGTTGCAGACTCCCCGGCCGCCACTGATCCGTCCCATTCTTCGATTCGCCCTGCCACCACGTGGATCAGCGCAGGCGACTATCGAGACATTCGGTACGAACTGTCGAGCGGAGACCAAGCCGGAATCGCCAAGATCACGATCTGTCGGCCCGAGAAGCGCAACGCTTTCCGTCCCCAGACGCTCTTCGAACTTGCCGACGCGTTCAACCGCGCTCGCGATGACGATTCCGTCGGAGTGATCATCTTAACGGGACAGGGCGATTGGGCCTTTTGTTCTGGCGGCGACCAACAAATCCGCGGCAACGACGGGTACATCGGTGATGACGACGTCGCGCAGAAGGGGATTGGGCGCCTCAACGTCCTCGACCTTCAGATCCAGATTCGACGGACGCCGAAGCCGGTGGTTGCCATGGTTGCTGGCTACGCCATCGGTGGTGGTCACGTCCTCCACATCTGTTGTGACCTGACCTTCGCCGCTGACAACGCCCGATTCGGTCAAACCGGTCCCAAGGTCGGCAGTTTCGACGGCGGCTACGGCTCGGGACTGCTGGCTCGGCAAGTGGGCCAGAAACGGTCACGCGAAGTGTGGTACCTGTGCCGTCAGTACGGAGCGGAACAGGCATATGACTGGGGGCTAGTGAACGAGGTAGTCCCACTTGCTGACCTGGAAGAAGCCACAGTAGAGATGTGTCAGACCATGTTGACTCATTCTCCGTTGGCGCTGCGCATGCTGAAGGCGAGCCACAACGCTGCCGACGACGGCCTTGCCGGTATCCAGCAACTCGCTGGCGACGCCACTTTGTTGTTCTACATGACCGAAGAGGCCCAAGAGGGGCGCAATGCGTACACCGAGCGGCGTCGGCCCGAGTTCGAGAAGTTTCCGAAACGGCCGTGACCTTTCGGGTCGACCCAGCTCTCGTTGAGCTCGTTGAGTCTCCTCTCGCCGACTCGGTCGTCGCGTCAGCGAGGCCTTTTCGCCTGGAGCTGACGACCCGATTCCGTCGCAACACCGCCCGCGAAGGGCTCCTGTTCCTCGGTCCAGCCGGCTACGGAGAATTCGCGCCTTTCCGGGAGTACGGCGATCTCGAAAGCGCTCGCTGGTTACTGGCTGCATTGGAAGCGAGCTGCCTACCTCGGCCTGTTCCCCCGGACTGCTCGGTGGCGGTTAACGCGATCATCCCGGCTGTAAATCCTGAGCGAGCGTACGAAATGGCGGCTCGGGCAATCGTCACGGACGGATGTCCTACCCTCAAGGTCAAAGTGGCCGAAGCTGGCCAAGACCTGGCGGACGACTTAGCCCGCATCCAGGCCGTTCTCGACGCTGGCAACGACAATGACCGACAGGTGGTCCTGCGTCTCGACGCGAACGGAGCCTGGTCAGTCGGCCAGGCCAGGTCTGCTCTTGACGCCTTAGCTGAACGGTCAATTCCCGTTGACTACGTCGAGCAACCATGCGCGACTACTGCCGAACTTGCCGAGGTGCGACGCTCGGGATCGATTCGGATCGCCGCCGACGAGGTGGTCCGGCGCGGGAGCGATCCCACTGCCGTCGTCGAACAGGCAGCTGCCGACGTCGTCATCGTGAAGGTCGCGCCAATCGGCGGCCTCGGTCAGATACTAGGGCTGAAATCCGCCATCGAGGCGAAGGCGCCCGAACCTGTTGAATTCGTCGTTTCGAGCGCCCTTGACACAGGTGTCGGCTTGGCCACTGGGATTGTCGCAGCCCACCTAGTGAACCCGCATGGAACCCACGGCCTAGCGACAGCGCGGTTGCTGGCTCGTGACGTGTGTGCGCCCGGCCCGGTCCCCAGAAGGGGCCGAGTGTTCCTCGGTGACTGTCGAGTCGATGAACACCTCATCACCCAGGCTGGAGCAGACGTTGGGCGCGATTGTCGGGCAGGGTGGCGGGATCGAGCTGTTCGATGTCTGCAGATCTTGCGAACAAACTTGCCGACGGCCAGCAACCCCCTAACTTGGTAGGGGAGCGACTACGTAAGCGATGTTCGTGCTTCCGTCCATCGTGGTTCCCGTGACGTTGACGGTGAAGCCGTTACCTTGGAAGACGAAGCTCGCAACATTGTCTCCGCTTGATTCTGCGGCCACTTCGAACCCGGCGGAGGTGAACTCGTCGCGAACTTCCTTCATCGTGTCATTGAGTCCTGAGCTTCCCTCAAAGGTGATGTTCCAGAACGACCCGTTGCCTTCAGTGATCTTCTGACTGTAGATCAGCGTCATATCATTGGGCAGGGGAACTTCGGACGGGTAGTCGTCGGGAAGCTGTGTGCCGCTGCTGATCTCCGCACCACCTTCGGGCGTGTCGACACGGACGGTGTTGTTTTCGGCTGAGTTGTCGGAGCTCGACCCGCAGGCAGCCAAGACTCCGAACGAAATAACTGCAGCTCCGGCCATTCCTACAGTTCGCATCCATGGCGCTCTCACTGGTTAGGTTCCTTCCGTTGGCGTGCCGCGGTTCCTGTCTGTCTGCGGGAGGGGATTCAGATTGGTTGATCCGCAGTCCGAGCGTAGCGAACTTCGGTCCACGAGCCTCCGTCACCACTCCGTAGTAGCCGGATGCGGCAGAATGACACCGTGTCCGCATTCATCGGCAGGGTGGAGCACCAAGAGCCAGCTGCTGCCCTGGCTGACGCGGTCATCGCTGGCTGCCTGGCCTCTGGCATGCGGGCATTCGTGGTGTGTCCTGGAAGTCGCAGTGCGCCGTTGGCGATTGTTCTGGCTGAGCTCGAGCGACAGTCGGAAGTCCGACTCACGGTCCGTGTTGACGAGCGCAGCGCAGCGTTTGTGGCACTCGGGATGGCGAAAGCTACCCAAGCGCCCGTCGCGGTTGTTTGCACGTCCGGGTCGGCGCCAACGAACCTGTTCCCGGCTGTGGTGGAGGCCTCCTACGCAGGCGTACCTCTGGTGTGTCTCACTGCCGACCGACCGCCCTCGTTGAGGAACCGAGGGGGCAACCAAACCATCGACCAAGTGGGACTGTTCGGCCACCACGTGCGCTACTCATGTGATCTCACTACCGAGCTCGAGTCCGGTTCGTCCCGACAGTGGTCTCATCACATCGGCCGGGCGCTTGACAGGGCCCGCGGGGGAACGAGCCGCTCAGCGGCAGGACCTGTCCAGATCAATCTCGGACTGGGGGGACCGCTAGTTCCCGCACGGAGCGACCCCATCATCGGGCCGGCGGTCCGGTCAGTCCTAGAGGAAGCACCGGAACCGCATCAGGACCGAGTCTCGTCCCAGGCGGTTCGGGAGCCGATCAATTTCCTCCTCGCTGATCTGGGGATCACGGAAGTGCCGCTCCAGGCTGCGATCGTGGCGGGGGATGTGCCGACCGTGCAGGTCGCCGATCACATCGCGGAACTAGCGGATGCGACGGGTTGGCCGGTCCTGGCCGAACCAAACTCGAACCTGTGGGCAAGTCCGCAAGTTCTCGGGGCGGCGGGGCTGATCCCCCAACTCGACGCCTCGGCCTCGGGGCTAGCTGGGTTTGCCGTCCCGTCACTAGTGGTCACAGTGGGTCGCTGGGGGCTGCACCGATCTGTGAACGACCTAGTGAGGCGGGCGCGCCACCACGTGGCTGTTCACATCGCCGGTTGCGACCGCCCCGATCCGCTCGGGACAGCCCAAGGAATCTGGGCCGCAGTACCGCGACCACCCGTGGCGGATCCGATTGTCGCCTGGGAAGGTCCAGACCCCGAATGGTTTGAGCTATGGGCAACTCAAGGTGAGCGCGTCCATGAGGCGGTGGACCGGTTGATGGCGGAGGCGCCGTTCGCTGGGCTGCATGCTGCGCGTGCCTGCTGGGAGAGTCTCACCAGCACCGACGACCTGTTCGTAGCCGCGAGTCGGTCGGTTAGGGATCTTGGAACGGTTGCTCGCTACCGTCCCGACCCCCCGTGGGTGGTGGGAAATCGCGGAACGTCGGGCATCGACGGGTTGATTTCTACAGCGTGGGGTCACGCCCAGGCCACGGGGCGGCGGACAGTGGCTCTACTCGGGGACCTCGCAACCTTGCACGACCTCGGTGGCCTGATCGGGCCCTCCGGCGAATCCGAACCGCGTCTGACCATCGTCGTGTCCAATAACCACGGTGGGGGAATCTTTGCAGACTTGGAGCAGGGCGCTGACCACTTGAATGCCTACTTCGAAAGAGTTTTTGCCACTCCAATGGCTGCCGACATCCCGGGAGTGACCGCCGCCCTCAACATACCGACGGATGTGGTTGCGACTGAGGCACAACTGCGGGAAGCGCTCCACGATGATTCACTCGGACTGCGCGTCATCGTGGCCAACCTCGCCGATCGACAACGGGAACGTGCTCTGCACGCCGCGATTACTGGCGAGTTGGCGGGCCGTCGCTAAGGGCTTCTCGCATCGCCAGGAGTTTTGCTTCTGACTCGGCGACTTCGGCCTGAGGGTCAGAACCGGCCACAATCCCGCATCCGGCGAGCAACTGGATTCGATGAGGGTGGTGGGCCTCGATGAGTCCGCACCGCAAGGCCAATCCAAACTCGCCGTCCCCGCGCGAGTCCATCCATCCCACGGGTCCGGCATATCGCCCACGGTCGACCTGCTCGAGCTGGCGGATCACGGCCAGGGCCCGTTCGGTGGGTGTCCCGCACACTGCCGCCGTGGGATGAAGGGATGCGGCCAGGGCGAGGACGGGGGTCTCGTTGACCAAGAGGCCCGACACGTCAGTGACCAAGTGCTGCACATTGCTGAGGCTCAAGATCGACGGTTCCACCGGAATTGTGAGGTCGACGCAATGGGTGGACAACACTCCAGCCACCGATGCAACCGCGTAGGCGTGCTCGGCTTGGTCCTTGTCGGACCCGAGTAGAGCGGCCGCGAGCTGACCCGACTCCTGGTCAGACGCTGCTGTCCGGACAGTTCCGGCCAGGACTCGGCTCACTACGCGATCACCAAAGCGCCGGACCAGCAGTTCTGGTGTCGCACCTACTAGTCCGTCCACGCTGAACGACCAACAGCCCGGATAAGAGCGGCTAAGTCGATCGAGGAGGTAGCGAGGGTCAATGGCCCGTTCGGTCTGCACCACCACGTCACGGGCCAAGACCACCTTGTCGAGCTCACCCGCGCGGATCCGCTCAACGGCTTGAGCAACTGTAGCCTTCCAGGCTCCGAGCTGCTGACCGGCTGCGTCCCGACTAACCGCCCCCGGGGAAGCGATCGAATCGGCTGGGCCGCGCAGGAGAGCATCTATTTCCTGACTCGATAAGGCAGCCGGTGGTGCTTCGTGCGGGGCAACGGGCCGGGCCACCGTCACCCAACCTTTGCCGTTGCGCACACCCACGACGACCTCGGGGACAATGACTACAGAAGTTCCCGGGTGGGCATCGAAGGAAAACGAAGAAAACGCCAAGGGGCCAGTGCCCGGTTGCATCACCGAATCGTCAATAGCGACCTCGGCACACAGGTTGGTCCACCAGCGAACTGCTCGGCTGAACCGCTCCGGCCCGGCTACCTCACATCGGGCGACCTCTCCCCAGGCGACGAGGCCCTCGCCATCTCGGAACCAGCACAGCGATCGTCCGTCCGGCATCAGTTCGAGTAGATTGGCAGGTGCACCAATGGGCAGAGTTTGAAACACCAACTGCGGCGCTGCCGTGTCCGCTGCGCGGCGGCTGGGGGGCGGGCTGTGCACGTCACCAGGGTAGGCGTACGGGGCGCACTGTGCACAGTAAGGCCACCAGCGCGCCGACCAATCCAGGCCTCATCCACGGCCAGCCCCGGGAAGGAACATGCCTGCTGCCGGTTGGCCCCATGCCCCGGAGGTACCGTCTACGGTGTGACTCGCGCTGACCTGACCAAGCAACCAGATGCCATCGCCGCCATGTTCGACCGGGTCGCTGATCGCTACGACCTCACCAACGACGTGCTGTCGCTGGGTCAGACCCGTCGGTGGCGCAACGATGTGGTTCGCGCTATCGGAGTCGAGCCTGGCGAGAAGATCCTCGATGTTGCCGCCGGAACCGGCAGTTCGACGGTTCCCCTCGTTGAGGCAGGCGCTCAGGCCACGGCTTGCGACTTCTCCGAGGGAATGGTGCGAGTCGGTCGGGAACGCTACCCGCATATCGACTTCGTCTTGGCCGATGCGACGAGCCTGCCCTTCGACGACGAGACATTTGACGCAGTGACCATCTCCTTCGGTTTGCGCAACATTGTGGATCACCGGGCGGCCTTGAGTGAGTTTCGGCGAGTGTGCCGACCGGGCGGCCGGCTGGTCATTTGCGAGTTTTCCCATCCCACCAATCCAGCTTTTCGCACCGTCTACTTGGAGTACTTGATGCGCGCGCTGCCGAGTGTGGCCCGGGCGGTGTCGTCCAACCCGGCCGCCTACGAGTACTTGGCTGAGTCGATCGTTGACTGGCCCGACCAGGTCGACCTGAGTCAGCAGATTGGTGAGGCGGGTTGGTCACGGGTGGCATGGCGAAACGTGTCCGGCGGTATCGTTGCTCTCCATCGCGCCTGGCGATAGAACGCGAACCTCGTGCGGAAGCGTGGGACTGCACCCCGGCTAGACACCCCGCATGAGGTTTGGTCGACTGTATGCGTAAGCTTGGCGCGGTAGTGAAAACTTTCACAAGCGCGCACCGGTGAAGGAGGCAAACGCAACTCGTGACTGCACAATCTCCGAGTGCTCCGCCTTCCCGTGGCGAAGCTGATGTGATCGTGGTCGGAGCTGGCCCAGCCGGTTCCGCAACCGCCTACCATCTCGCTCAGCACGGCGTCAACGTGCTGTTGCTGGAAAAGTCCGCGTTCCCGCGTGAGAAGGTGTGCGGTGACGGCCTCACCCCGCGGTCGGTCAAACAACTGATCGACATGGGCATCGACGTCTCCGAGGACGCCGGTTGGCTACATAACCGAGGGCTACGCATCCTTGGCGGCGGCCATCGTTTGGAGCTTGATTGGCCCGAACTGGCCGATTTTCCCGAGTTCGGACTGGTCCGCCCACGTGCAGACTTCGACCAACTCCTCGCTATCCGTGCCGCCAAGGCGGGAGCTGAGGTACGGGAACAGCACAACGTCACCGGACCGGTCGTCGACGATCGCACCGGCCGCATCACGGGAGTCGTGGTTCGCCCCGTCGACGCCCGCGGCCGCCGATCCGGCGAAGACTTCAGCTTGTCGGCTCCGATAGTGGTGGCCGCCGACGGCAACTCCACGCGCTTGAGTGTGGCAATGGGGCTTGAACGCATCGAGAGTCGCCCCTTGGGTGTGGCCGTTCGCACGTACTACCGCAATCCCAATGATCGCGACGACTACCTCGAATCATGGCTCGAGCTGCGCGATGGAGACCGATTGCTTCCCGGCTATGGCTGGATTTTCGGCATGGGCGACGGCACATCGAACGTGGGGCTGGGAATTCTCAACAGTTCCCCGTCGTTTCAAAACGTGGACTATCGAGACGTACTCAAGAAGTGGTTGGCACAGCTTCCCGCCGACCGTGGATTCGTCCCCGAAAACATGACTGCCCCGATTCGGGGTGCCGCACTGCCTATGGGTTTCAACCGCAAGCCCCACTACAGTCGCGGACTGTTGCTGGTGGGAGATGCCGGTGGAATGGTCAACCCCTTCAACGGCGAGGGGATCGCATATGCAGTTGAGTCCGGCAAGATCGCCGCAGAAGTCATTGCCCAGGCTCTAGCACGACCCACCGGGCGCGGGCGCGAACTGGCCCTCCTGGGTTATCCCCGGACGCTGGCTGACGTCTACGGGGGCTACTACACGCTCGGTCGCTGGTTCGTGAAGCTGATCGGGGACCCGCGAGTCATGAAGCTCGGCACTGAGAAAGGCCTTCGGTTTGAAGCCCTAATGCACATCGTCTTGAAGCTGCTCGCCAACCTCAACGACACGAATTCCGTGCACCGCACCGACCGAATACTCAACGCATTAGCGAAGGTCGTGCCCGATGCGTGACGTCCCACGCTGTCGATATGGCATCGCAACCCGACCCTGTGCAGGCACAGCCACCCGAGCCAACCGAGCATCCGTTGGCCAGACTGTTGACGGTCAGGGCAATCCGGGGTTCCCTAACGGGAAAAACCGGATGAGGTTCTCTAGCATGGCTAAGGCAACGGCGAAGGAGGTTTTCGGTGGGTAACCCCTACTTGCCAATTCTCACGCTGGGAATTCTCGCCTTCGCCTTCGCGGTCTTCTCCGTGACAATGGCCACCATCACTGGCCCGAAGCGATACAACCGTGCCAAGCGGGACGCTTACGAGTGCGGGATCGATCCCACCCCACAGCCCATCGGTGGTGGCCACTTCTCGGTCAAGTACTACCTGACCGCCATGCTCTTCATCGTATTTGACGTGGAAATCATCTTCCTGTTCCCCTGGGCAGTTGCCTTCGACGCCATGGGCCTGTTCGCGGTGGTGGAGATGATTCTGTTCATTCTGACGGTGCTCGTCGTCTACTTCTACGTCTGGCGGAGAGGAGGCCTCGAATGGGACTAGAGTCCAGCCTGCCCAGCGGATTTCTCCTCACGACGGTCGAAAATGTCGCGGGGTACGCCAAGCGCAACTCGCTCTGGCCAGCGACGTTTGGTCTGGCCTGTTGCGCGATTGAAATGATGTCCACCGGGGCGGGACGCTACGACCTAGCCCGCTTCGGGATGGAGGTGTTCCGACCCGCTCCACGCCAAGCAGACCTGATGATTGTGGCCGGACGGGTGAGCCAGAAGATGGCACCGATCCTGCGCCAGGTGTACGACCAGATGCCAGAACGCAAGTACGTCATCTCGATGGGTGTGTGCGCGTCTACCGGCGGAATGTTCAACAACTACGCGATCGTTCAAGGCGTGGACCACGTCGTCCCCGTCGACATCTACCTGCCCGGCTGTCCTCCTCGCCCGGAGATGTTGATGGACGCGATCATCAAACTGCATCGCCAAATTCAGAGCGAAAAGCTCGGCGCAAACCTCGCTAAAGAAGTTGTCGAGAACGAAACAGTCGCCCTGGGTGCGGCCCCCCTGCTCGAACAGAAAGGGCTGCTGCGATGAGCGACGACCACCAGCCCACCACCGACCCCAACGCGCTGGAACCGGAACACCGGGCACCGACTGACCTTCCCGAAATCGTCTCCCACCGGCGCGGACAGTTCGGCGTACACGATTCACCAGACGTCTCCGGCTATGGAGGTCTGGTTCGCGTAGTCAGCATCCCGGGGCAGTCCGAGCGTCCCTATGGTGGCTACTTCGACGAGGTTGTTGACGAGTTGGCTCGGCTGCTCGGTGCCGATTTCGACGCTGCAGTCGAAAAGGTTGTGGTCGACCGCGGGGAACTGACGCTGTTCGTGCGCCGGGAGCATCTCCGGGCAGTCTTGCAGCACTTGCGGGACGACGAACGACTGCGTTTCGAACTGTCGCTCGGCGTTTCTGGTGTGCACTGGCCGGAGGACACCGGCCGCGAACTCCACGCCGTGTATCACCTGCGGTCGCTCACCTTCCAGCGTGTGATTCGCGTCGAAGTGACTTGTCCCGATTCTGACCCGCACGTTCCCTCGACTGTGGGGCTATATCCCACCCACGACTGGCACGAGCGAGAGACCTACGATTTTTTTGGGATCGTCTTCGACGGCCACCCCCACCTTTCACGCATCCAGATGCCCGACGACTGGGTGGGGCACCCCCAACGCAAGGACTATCCACTCGGAGGAATTCCCGTGGAATACAAGGGTGCGACGATTCCGCCGCCGGACGAGCGGAGGTCATACAGCTGATGGTCGAGTCGACAAGCAGTTCCTACCAGACCACTGCCGGTGAGCGAGTGTTCACCGTGCATGGCGGCGACTGGGATCAGGTGGTCGCTCCACCGGAGGGCGAGCGTGATCGTCTCGTCATCAACATGGGCCCCCAACACCCCTCGACGCACGGCGTCTTGCGTCTGATCGTCGAACTCGATGGTGAGTCTGTCGAGACCATTCGTTCGGCAATCGGCTACCTCCACACCGGCATCGAGAAGAACATGGAGTTCCGGACTTTCACCCAGGGCTCGACGTTTGTGACTCGTATGGACTACGTCGCGGGACTCCACAACGAGTTGGTCTACTGCCTCGCCGTCGAGAAGCTTCTCGGGATCGAAGAGCAGATTCCCGAGCGCGCTAACGTGATTCGGGTCCTGATGAGTGAGATCAGTCGAATCTCGAGCCACCTCGTCGCCATTGCCACCGGAGGGATGGAGCTCGGGGCACTGACCGGCATGACAGCCGGTTTCCGTGATCGGGAGCCGTGGCTGGACCTGATGGAAGCGATCACCGGCTTGCGCATGAACAACGCCTACATTCGGCCTGGTGGCGTCAAAGAAGACTTGCCAGCTGGCATCGAGAAGGACATTCGGGACACCGTTGCGCTGTCCCGCAAACGCTTCAAGGACGCCTTCAATCTGCTGGTGGACAACTCGATCTGGATGAACAGAACCGTTGGGGTCGGGTACTTGGACTTGGCGTCGTGTGTGGCTCTGGGAGTGACCGGGCCGATTCTGAGGGCCACCGGATTGCCCCAGGACTTGCGCAAAGACGCGCCTTATTGCGGATACGAGAACTACGAGTTCGACGTGATCACCGCTACGACCTGTGACACATACGGCCGATTCTTGATTCGGATGGGCGAACTTCAGCAGTCGCTCAACATCGTCGAGCAATGTCTCGACCGGCTCGCTCCCGGTCCGGTCATGGTCGAAGACAAAAAGATTGGCTGGCCGAGCGAGCTAGTCGTCGGCCCGGACGGTCAGGGCAACTCGCTCGAGCACATCCAGCACATCATGGGCGAATCCATGGAGGCGCTGATCCACCACTTCAAGCTAGTGACGGAAGGGTTCCGCGTGCCACCAGGGCAGGCCTACGCCGCGATCGAATCGGCGAAAGGCGAACTGGGCATGCATCTGGTCAGCGACGGCGGTACTCGCCCGTATAGAGCGCATATGCGGGACCCATCATTCACGAACCTGCAGGCCATCTCGGCCATGTGTGAAGGTGGCATGCTGTCGGATGTGGTGGCAGCGCTGTCGAGTATCGATCCCGTCATGGGTGGGGTGGACCGCTAATGGCCCTGACATCTGAGCACCGAGAAGAACTTGCCGCCATCGCTGCGCGGTATCCGAAGCCGCGTTCGGGCCTCAACCCGATGCTGCACTACGTGCAGGCGGTCGAAGGCAGTGTGACGGCGCAAGCAATCGAAATGTGCGCCGAAGTGGTCGGTCTCGAGCCGGCCGAGGTTGCTGCGGTCGCGTCGTTTTACACCATGTACAAGCGACATCAGGTCGGCGAGCACCACATCGGGGTGTGCGTGAATCCTCAGTGCGGCATTCTTGGGGGCGAAGCCATTTTTGCCGCCCTGAGCGAAGATCTCGGAGTGGGTCACGACGAAACTACCGCCGATGGAGCGATCACCATCGAACGGATCGAATGCCAGGCTGCCTGCACTCACGCTCCCGTAGCGACGGTGGACTGGGAGTTCATGGATAACATGACGATCGAAACGATGCGTGACATCGTGGCGAAGCTGCGCAACGGTGAACGGGTTTTCTCAACTCGGGGCCCCGAGATCCGTTCCTTCCGCGACGCTGAGCTCGCCATCGCCGGCATCGACGACGGTCTTGGCGACGCAGGCGGAAACTGTGTCGACGACAAGCTCCTGCGTGGTCTTGAGGTCGCGCGAGAGCGGGGGATGCCGTCGGCGTTCCCAGACTCTGGGGAGGGCCGCTAGGCATGACACTCACCCCGAACCTCACTGCACATTGGGACGAGCCCGACTCGTACACGGTAGCTGGCTATCAGCGTCACGGTGGGTACGCGGCGCTCAAGCAGGCTCTGGCGATGGATCCAGACGACGTGATTTCGGTCGTGAAAGATTCCGGTCTACGGGGACGCGGTGGCGCCGGATTCCCGACCGGGATGAAGTGGAGTTTCGTCCCTCAAGGTGACGGGAAGCCCCACTACCTCGTCGTCAACGGCGACGAGTCCGAACCCGGCGCGTGCAAGGACATCCCCCTGATGCTGGCCAGCTCCCAGCACCTGATTGAGGGAATGATCATCACCTGCTACGCGATTCGCGCCAACCACGGATTTCTTTACATTCGGGGAGAAGTGCCGCACGTCATCCGACGGATGCACGCGGCAGTCCGCGACGCTTACGCGAACGGTCTGCTCGGCAAGAACATCTTGGGGTCCGGTTTCGACTGCGACATCGTCGTCCATGCCGGAGCTGGCGCATATATCTGTGGCGAAGAGACTGCCTTGCTCAGCTCTCTGGAAGGTATGCGCGGACAACCTCGACTCAAGCCCCCGTTCCCTGCCGTCGCCGGACTCTACGCGTGCCCCACAGTCGTCAACAATGTTGAAACGATCTCCTCGGTTCCGAATATCCTGCGCTACGGGGCCGACTGGTATCGCTCGTTCGGCACCGACAAGTCGCCAGGGATCAAGGTCTTCTCCGTAGCTGGCCACGTGAACAACCCGGGAATTTTCGAAGCCCCGCTTGGGATCACGATGCGTGAACTTCTCGACTATGCCGGTGGCATACGCGACGGTCACCAGCTCAAGTTTTGGGTCCCTGGCGGTTCGTCCGTTCCGCTGCTCACCGAAGACCACCTGGATACGCCACTGTCGTACGAAGGCATGGAATCGGTCGGCACGATGTTGGGAACGGCCACGCCGATGGTGTTTGACGAGACGGTCTCAGTGGTGCGAGCAATCACTGGCTGGATGGACTTCTACAAGCACGAATCGTGCGGCAAATGCACCCCGTGCCGCGAAGGCACCTGGTGGCTCGATCAGCTGATGCATGACGTCAACAATGGCGTTGCCACCCGAGAAGATTTGGACAAGCTCAAAGACATCTGTTCCCACATTCTGGGCCGGTCGTTCTGCGCCCTCGGAGATGCTGCCGCCACCCCGTATCCGCCAGCCCTGGCGGCGTTCCCCGACGAGTTTGAAGCCGGTACCCGCACCCCATCGAAAGATCTGTTCGATCCGGCGGCGTCGGTGGTCTTTGGAGGTGTCACCACATCATGAGTGCATCCGTCTCGGAGAATTCCGCGGCACCGGCAGAACTGATTAGCTGCACGATCGACGGCGTTGAGATCCACGTTCCCCAGGGGACCCTCATCATCCGTGCCGCCGAACAGATTGGCATCGAGATTCCCCGCTTCTGCGACCACCCCTTGTTGAGTCCGGTCGCGGCCTGCCGCATGTGCCTCGTCGAAATCGAAGGGCAGGCGAAGCCTCAGCCAGCGTGTGCAATTCCGGTCGGCGACAAGATGGTTGTCAAGACGCAACTGACTAGCGAAGTGGCGGACCTGGCGCAGCGTGGAGTGATGGAGTTCCTGCTCATTAACCATCCCCTCGACTGCCCGATCTGCGACAAGGGCGGGGAGTGCCCACTCCAGAATCAAGCAATGACGCACGGCAATGGCGAAAGCCGCTTCCATGGCATTAAGCGCACATTCCCGAAGCCGATTCCGGTGTCCGCGCAGATCCTGCTTGACCGTGAACGGTGCGTGTCGTGCGCCCGCTGCACCCGCTTCGCCGACGAGATCGCCGGAGACCCGTACATCGAACTTCTCGAGCGCGGCGCGCAGCAGCAGGTCGGGATCGCCGACGACCGACCTTTTGATTCGTACTTCTCCGGCAACACAGTGCAGATCTGCCCGGTGGGCGCCCTGACCAGCGCTGACTACCGTTTCCGTTCACGTCCGTTCGATCTGGTGTCCACCCCGACGGTGTGTGACCACTGCGCGTCGGGCTGCGCGTTGCGCACCGACCACCGCCGTGACACCGTCATGCGTCGCTTGGCGTGGGACGACCCGGCCGTTAACGAGGAGTGGAACTGCGACAAGGGTCGTTTTGCCTTCACCTGGCAACAGAACGACCGCATCACCGCACCGATGCTTCGTACTGCCGACGATGACTTGCGGGCTGTTTCATGGCCCGAAGCCATCGAGAAGACTGCGGAGTTGCTGGCTGCGCATCGAGGCACTACAGCGGTCTTGACCGGTGGTCGACTCACACGAGAAGACGCCTACGCCTACAGCAAATTCGCCCGTGCGGTGATGGCTTCCGACCACGTGGACTTCAGGACTCGCCGGACCACCGCCGAGGAGGAACAGTTCCTCCACTCTCTGGTGGCTGGCAAAGACCTCGACGTGACCTACCAGGATTTGGAGTCCGCTCCCGTGACGGTCCTGTTGGGCCTGGAGCCAGAAGAAGAGTCTCCGATTATCTTCTTGCGGCTGCGCAAGGCTGTCTTGGCGGGCAAGACCACCGTTGCCGCAGTGTCAACCTGGGCGAGTCCAGGATTCGTCAAAGCTGGCGGGACCGTACTCGCTGCTGGGCCGGGCCAAGAGGTCGCAGTTATCACTGCGCTGTCCGAGGTTGGCCCCGATTCCGACTCAGAGGTCGGGCGCATCGGTGCACTCCTGGCGCAGCCCGGATCGGTCATTCTGGTGGGCGAACGACTCGCTGACAGTCCCGGCGCACTGTCGGCCGCTGCCAAGCTTGCCCAAGAAACCGGGGCCCGACTGGCCTGGGTTCCGCGGCGCATCGGCGATCGTGGTGCGGTGGACGCGGGACTTCTGCCCGGATTGTTGCCCGGAGCACGAGCTCTTGTCGATCCCGACGCCCGGGCCCAAGTCGCCCACTCGTGGGGAGTCGACGAATCTGTACTCCCGTCCGAACCCGGACACAACCTTGAAGCCATCATCGCCGCCTTGACCCAACCAGCGGCTGACGATCCTGGCTCCGAATCTGCTGAAGTGCTCGAGCCGTCGGAATCGCCCGAACAATCCGACCCGGCCGAACAGCCAGGTGCGGGTTCCGAGGACGGAGAAGCTCCGGCTCCAGCGATTACGGCAGTCATTTTGGCTGGGGTCGACATCGACGACTTGCCTGACCCGGCGGCTGCCCGGCTCGCCCTGGCCGAAGCCGACGTCGTCATCAGCCTGGAGACCCGGCTTTCCCAGGTGGCGGAGTTCGCCGACGTGATTCTGCCGGTAGCCGTCGATATCGAACGGGCGGGCAGCTACTCCAACTGGGAGGGGCGGGTTCGAACCTTCCCGAAGGTCGTCCGCGATTCGCTAACTCTCACTGACGGCCGAATCTTGGCGATGATCGCAGACGCACTCGACGTGGAATTCGGCTACGGCGATTCGGCATCACTGCGCCGCGAACTCGTTGCTCTCGGTGCCCACGAAGAATCCCGACCAGCCCCACCCTCAGTTGCTGCTGACGCGGTGTCGGAACCTGGGGCCGGCGAGGCAATTCTGTCCACTTGGCGACAACTGCTCGATGACGGACTCGCTCAGCGGCCCGAGAAGTACTTGGCGGGCACTCAGCGTCGAGCGGTGGCTCGACTGTCGCCTCAGACTGCTGCAGCGCACGGATTGTCCGAAGGCGAGCCTGTTCGGCTGTCCACTGATCGGGGAGCCATCGAACTACCCGTGGTCGTCACCGACATGCCGGACGGATACGTCTGGGTGCCCGGTTACTCCGAAGGTAGTCACGTCCACGCCACACTCGCTGCCACCTCCGGAACCCGGGTAGCTATCAGCGCAGTAGGAGGAGAGTAATGGGCGAGACAACGACCGTTACCGGCGCTGTGGATGCGACTGAGGGAACTCTTGCGTTGTTCGGGCACGACCCGCTGTGGATCGTCATCGTCAAGACGCTGCTGCTCTTCATCTTCCTCGTGCTAGCCGTCTTGATCACAATCTGGGCCGAACGGCGAGTGGTCGCACGGATGCAGCAACGAATCGGGCCGAACCGGGCCGGACCGTTCGGGCTCTTGCAAAGCCTCATGGATGGCTTCAAACTCGCCTTCAAAGAAGAGATCTTTCCTACCGCGGCAGACAAGATGGTTTACATCGTTGCGCCCATCATTTCGGTGGTCCCCGCCTACTTGGCCTGGGCAGTGATCCCGTTCGGGCCTGAGGTCAACCTGTTCGGAGTCGACACTCCTTTGCAACTGACTGACCTGCCAGTCGCCATCCTCTACATCTTGGCCATCACTGCCATCGGCATTTACGGCATCGTCTTGGCCGGGTGGGCGTCTGGTTCCTCGTACCCGTTGCTCGGGGGGCTGCGTTCGAGCGCACAGATGATTTCCTACGAGGTCGCCCTCGGGTTGAGCTTCGTCGGAGTGTTCATTCTGGCCGGATCGATGTCAACGTCTGAGATCGTGTCGGCCCAAACCGGACTCTGGTTCGGCTTGCTGCTGCTGCCGAGTTTCGCCATCTTCATCGTCTCGATGGTCGGCGAAACCAACCGCGCCCCCTTCGATCTGCCCGAAGCCGAAAGTGAGATTGTCGGCGGCTTCCACACTGAGTACTCCACGATGAAGTTCGCACTGTTCTTCCTCGCCGAGTACATCAACATGATCACTGTGTCGGCGGTGGCAGTCACCGTGTTCCTGGGCGGGTGGCGAGCGCCGTGGCCGATTTCCTTGTGGGACGGCGCTAACGAAGGCTACTTGCCGTTCGTGTGGTTCGTCCTCAAGGTCTCGATCTTCATCTTCATGTTCATCTGGCTGAGGGGCACCTTGCCCCGGATGCGCTACGACCAGTTCATGCGCTTCGGTTGGAAGTTCCTGATCCTGGTGTCGGTCATCTGGATCATGGTCATTGCCATCATCCGCGGTTCCAACAACGAGTACGGCTGGTCTGAAGCACTGTTCCGGGGTTCGATGATTGCGGCTGGAATCGTCGTCTTGGTCATAGCGCTGTCGGTGCTCGGCGCCAATACTCGTCGCGTCAAGCGTCGCCAACAGGAACTGACGCCAGTTCCCACCGAATACGATCCCTTTGCAGGGGGCTTCCCGGTACCGCCACTGCCCGGCCAGAACTACACCCCGCCCGCTTCACCGGTAGTCAGCGGTCAAGCAGCACCGCGATTGCCCGACGGCGACGATCAATCCCAGGAGGTGCGCGGTGGCTAACTTGCCTCAACCAATTCGGGGATTCGGGACAACGTTCTTCACCCAATTCCGCAAGGTCAACACGGAACAGTATCCGGAAGACAAGGAGAAGTTCCCGCCGAAGCCGCGGTTCCACGGACGCCACCAACTCAATCGCCATCCCGACGGGTTAGAGAAGTGTGTGGGCTGCGAACTCTGTGCCTGGGCGTGTCCGGCGGATGCGATCTACGTCGAAGGCGCCGACAACGAGGCCGGTGATCGCCACTCGCCGGGTGAGCGGTACGGGATCGTCTATCAAATCAACTATCTGCGCTGCATTCTGTGCGGCCTGTGCATCGAAGCCTGCCCCACCCGTGCGCTAACCATGACCAACGAGTATGAACTCGCCGACAACTCTCGCGAAAAGTTGATCTACGAGAAGGATGATCTCCTCGCGCCGTTGGCTCCAGGGATGGCTGAGCCCCCGCACGAGATGGTCGAGGGGATGAATGAGAAGGACTACTACCACGGCAAGGTGACTGGGGCTACTGAGCGGCAGCACGCCGAAGTTGCCGCACGCCGGGCCGCTGCAGCAGCCCCTGCGGCGGAAGCTTCTGGCGACGAGGAGTTCTTCGACACTCCTGCGGTGCTCGGCGGATGGCGCGGAATCGCGGCTCTGGGAGGACAAACCGGGGGTGGGGGCGCATCATGACCATGACGAGTCTGATGGCCACCACTAACGTGGCTCATGTCCTGATCTTCTGGGTATGCGGCATCCTCGCGACCCTCGGAGCCCTAGGCATGCTGTTTTCCCGCAAGCCCGTTCATAGCGCGCTCTACCTCGCGGTCACGATGGTCAACTTGGCTGTCCTGTACGTGTCGCTCGACGCGGTGTTCTTGGGCATGGTCCAAATCATTGTGTACACCGGCGCCGTGCTCATGCTGTTCGTGTTCGTCATGATGGTAGTCGGCGTCGACGCCTCCGACTCCCTCATCGAGACCATTCGGGCCCAGCGCCCAGCCGCGCTCCTCTTGTCTGCGGGCATGTTTGTGCTGATCACAGGGGCAGTCGTGGACGGGTTGTCCAATGCGCCGGAAGGGTCGCTGGAGTTCGCCAACGCCGAATATGGCGGCAACGTCCAGGGCATCGCCAACCAGGTATTCACCACCTACCTGATTGCTTTCGAATTGACGGCCGGGCTGCTCATTACTGCAGGAATCGGCGCCATGCTGCTCACCCATCGGGAACGTTTGCGCCGCAAGCGGACGCAAATGGATGCCTCGAAAGAGCGCATGCAGCGCTACGCCGAGCTGGGGGAACACCCCGGCAACCGTCCGCCGCCAGGTACCTATGCTCGACACAACGCTGTGGACACCCCCGCTCTGGATCCCGACGGCAACGTCATCGCAGCGTCAGTGCCAGCGTCGTTGTCGCTGCGGGGTTCCATGCGCCGGATCGACTGGGCAGCCAGTGAAGAAGTGTCGGCCGTATGGGCTGGCTCGGCCGAAGTCACTGAGCGCGGCAATGAACCGGGCACCTACGAGGCGACTCCTGCAGACGAAGGACACAGTGACTCATCGGAAGGGGACAACCGATGACGGTCACGCACTACATCGTCCTGTCTGCACTCCTGTTCAGCCTGGGTGCTCTCGGTGTCCTGATTCGCCGTAATGCGATCGTGGCGTTCATGTGCGTGGAACTCATGCTCAACGCTGCGAACCTGGCGTTCGTGGCCTTCGCTAAGCATTCTGGCAACCTGGAAGGCCAAGCCATTGCCTTCTTCGTCATGATTGTGGCTGCTGCCGAAGTTGTGATCGGTCTGGCGATATTGATGACCATCTATCGCACGCGTCGGTCCGCCTCGATCGACGAACCGAGTTTGCTGAAGTACTAGAGGACGATGACTACCGATATGAGGAACGGAACTGGCATGAGACGAGTCATTCAGGGGGCATCGCGGTCCCATGACCTGACATGCTCTGCAGTGACTGCACTCCCACGGCATACCGACTTGGGGACGCTAACGTGACGATGACAGCGCTGAGCACCGCTGCTGTAGCCACCACAGAAGCGGTCGAACCCTCGATCAACCTGGCCAACCAGGCCAGCGGGGCGTTCGAGTTCATGTGGCTTCTACTGGTGTTCCCGATCGTGGGCGCCATCGTCCTCCTGACCATCGGCAAAGCTGGCGACAAATGGGGCCACATCCTCGGCGTCCTCATGCCAGTCGCTTCGTTCGCCGTGGCGATCTGGATGTTCGTCAGCATGCTCGGCCTGCCCGCTGACGACCGCTCCCAGAACTTGTTCCTGTGGAACTGGGTGGCAGTCGGAGGATTTGAGGTCCCTCTCGGATTGCACCTCGACCAGCTATCCATGACATTCGTGCTTCTCATCACGGGTGTTGGCTCTCTCATTCATATTTATTCGATCGGCTACATGAACGGTGACCCCGGGCGTCGACGCTTCTTCGGGTACCTCAACCTGTTCATCGCCGCGATGCTGTTGCTGGTCCTGGCCGACAACTACTTGCTGTTGTTCGTTGGCTGGGAAGGTGTGGGACTGGCGTCCTACTTGCTGATCAGTTACTACCTGTACAAGCCCGAAGCCGCCACCGCAGGCAAGAAAGCCTTCATCGTCAACCGCGTCGGCGACATGGGGTTGTCGCTCGGCATCATGCTGATGTTCATCACCTTCGGGTCGGTGACATTCCCGGGAGTTCTGGACAATGTCGGGCAGGCCAGCGAAGGCACGCTGACCGTCATCGGGCTCCTGCTTCTCCTGGCAGCGTGCGGCAAGTCCGCGCAGTTCCCCCTCCAGTCGTGGCTTCTCGATGCCATGGAAGGCCCAACTCCGGTGTCGGCCCTGATCCACGCAGCAACCATGGTGACCGCTGGCGTGTACCTGATCGTGAGGTCGGGGCCCATCTTCGACGCCTCGCCGACGGCTCGCAATGCCGTCATAATTATCGGTGCCATCACGGTGCTTTTCGGGGCGATTATTGGTGCAGCCAAGGACGACATCAAGAAAGTCTTGGCCGGTTCGACGATGAGTCAGATCGGTTACATGGTCTTGGCGGCTGGCCTCGGGCCGATCGGCTACGTGTTCGCCATCTTCCACCTAGTTGCCCACGGCTGCTTCAAGGCAAATCTCTTCCTCGGGGCTGGCTCCATCATGCACGGCATGAACGAGCAGCTAGACATGCGCAGATTCGGGGCGCTGCGAAAAGTCATGATCATCGTGTTCGCGATGTTCAGCATGTCGTACCTGGCCATCATGGGCGTACCACCGTTTGCAGCCTTCTACTCGAAGGACGCCATCATTGAGGCGTCCTTCACCGTCAACGTATGGGCGGGACTCGCCGCAGCTATCGGTGCTGGCGTGACGGCGTTCTACATGACTCGACTGTGGACCATGACTTTCACCGGCAAGGCCCGGTGGACCGAAGATAATCAACACCCGCACGATCCACCCAAGTCCATGTGGATGCCGATGATTGTGCTCGGCTTCCTGTCCGTGGCCATTGGTTTCCTCCTGGCTTACGGCGACGCCATCGAGCGGTGGTTGACGCCGGTGACCGGCTATGCCGAAGGCCACACCGATATTCCGCACGTTCTCATCGAGGGCGGCACGCTCGTTCTGGTCGCCGCCGGTATTCTCATCGCGTACCTGCAGTACCGACGTGACGTTCCGCTGACCCCGCCGACTCATGTTTCGTTCGTGACGACCGCCGCTCGCAAAGACCTGTATGGAGACGCCATCAACGAGGCACTGTTCATGCGTCCTGGCCAATGGCTCACCCGGGCTTTGGTCTACTTCGACAACCGTGGAATCGATGGCCTCGTCAATGGTGTCGGTGCTTCGCTCGGCGGACTGTCCGGGCGCATGCGCAGAGTCCAGTCCGGCTACGTCCGGTCCTACGCTCTAGCCATGCTGGCAGGTGCCGTCTTGATAGCTGTCGTCCTCGTATTGGTGAGGTGGTAGCGACATGTCGAACATGCCGTGGCTCACCATCCTGGGACTCATTCCCCTCGTCGGGGCTGCACTGGTCATGCTGTTGCCAGCCTCTGCCAAGACTGCCGCTCGAGTCGTCGCGCTCGTCTTCAGTGCCGCCGTTCTCGTGGTCACGATTGCGATGGCACTCCAGTTCGACCCGAACTCCACCGAAGCCGTGCAGTTCGCCGAAGTCCACGAGTGGATTCCCGCCTT
>CBFGTA010000029.1:0-21277 GCA_965651595.1 uncultured bacterium
GGCTCCGTGGGGGGCGGGGGCTATTGCTGGCCCGTCGGGTCGGGGTGGGTTTTTTGTGGTCCGGGGCCCAACACCCCGCACCACTGTCATGTCTGGACTACGTCCGCTGTGGACCGGCTTCCACGAGGTCGCGAAAACTGCGCAACGCCCGGGACAGTCCCGCCCGCGCCAGTGGTTTGATGGCGTGCCAGCCGGCCTCTCCAACGATTCCGCCAGGCATCGAGAGGTTCTCAGCCACCAGTACGCGGGTAACTCGTTCGCTGACCGGCACGACCCGGAACCGAGCTGGCCCCCGCACGAGGCGGCCCACGTGATTCACGTCGATCAGGTGCGGGGGATCCCACCGGGTAATGACGAGTTCGTCATCGAACCCGATCGGCCCGACGGCGCTGCGGGCAACGATCGTCGAACCCACTGAGGCGCCGTCACCGGAGGCGACCCACACTGTCGTGGCAGGAATCCAATCCCCCTGCCCGGGCCAGTCCACCAGGGCCGCGAACACCTGATCAGGTGAGGCCTCCACATCTACGCATGCCACTAGTCGGGCCACTGACGTCTCCGTTCCGTCGCTCGCCTAGCGAGTCGTGTCTTCGAGTTGTTCGCTGACTGTCAGCCACCGCTGTTCGAGTTCGTCGACCTGGTCACGCAGTTCGCCGATGGTGTGCATCTTGATCGAGAGGGCCTCGTAGTCAGATTGATCCTGGTCTGCCAGCGCGTTGGTATCGCGTTTGATCCGGTCCTGCAGTTTCGACAACTTCCGCTCGATCGCCGCGAGCTCTTTGGTGAGTGTTCGCCGGTCGGCACCGCTGATGGTCGAGCCTTGCTCTGAGTCCGCGGGTGTCGGTGTGGCAGTGGGGGAGAGCGCCGGGGCTTGACTGTTGGCCGAATCCGCGGCTGAGCGCCTCATCAAGTATTCGTCGACTCCGCCGGGGAGGTGGCGCAGGCCGCCATTTTCGATGGCGTACTGGGAGTCGGTCACTCGTTCGAGAAAATAGCGGTCATGCGAGACAACGATGAGGGTTCCCGGCCAGCTGTCGAGGAGGTCTTCCATGGCAGCCAGCATGTCGGTGTCGAGATCGTTGGTGGGCTCGTCGAGGATCAGCACATTCGGCTGGTCCAGGAGGACGAGCAGCAGTTGCAGACGCCGCTGCTGACCGCCCGACAGGTCCTTGACCGGAGTCGACAACTGGGCGCTGGCAAACCCTAGCCGCTCCAGCAATTGGCTGGGAGTGAGGTCTTGACTCTTAGAACCCACCCCGAACGTGTAGTGCGAGCGGAGTCGCCCGATTACCTCCCGTACCTGTTGGTCCGCGAACTCGTCGAGTTCGGTCATTCGCTGCGTGAGGACGCGCACCTTGACCGTCTTGCCGGTCTTGACCCGCCCCGCCGAGGCGGTGATGCTTCCCGCAATGAGCCCGAGCAAGGTCGACTTGCCAGCCCCGTTGGGGCCAAGGATTCCGGTTCGTTCACCCGGCGCGATCTGCCATTGGATGCCGCGGAGAACCTGGCGGTCCCCGTACGAAACATCGACATCGAGCAGGTCGACGACCATCTTGCCGAGGCGTGAAATAGCGAGAGACTCCAGCGTGACTTTGTCACGCAGTTCGGGAACGTCGGCGATGAGGGCGTTGGCCGCGTCGATCCGGAATTGGGGTTTTGATGTGCGCGCTGGCGCCCCGCGCCGCAACCAGGCCAGTTCTTTGCGGGCCAGATTTTGGCGGCGTTGCTCGCTGGCGGCTGCTTGCCGATCGCGTTCAACCCGCTGGAGGATGTAGGCCGCGTAGCCGCCTTCGAATGGTTCGACGATGCGGTCGTGGACTTCCCACGTGGTGGTGCAGACCTCGTCCAGGAACCACCGGTCGTGGGTGACGACCAACAGGGCTCCGCTGCCGCGAGCCCATCGACTCTTGAGGTGAGTGGCGAGCCAAGTGATTGCTTCAATATCGAGGTGGTTGGTCGGTTCATCGAGGGCGAGGATGTCGTAGTCGTCCACGAGCAGCCGGGCTAGCGACACGCGCCGCCGCTGGCCGCCCGACAACTGTCGCACCTGTTCGTCCCGGCCGACGTCACCTAGCAGGCCATCGACGATCCCCCGGATTCGTGCGTCGCCAGCCCATTCATGATTGGCGCGATCCCCGACCACCGCTTGCCGGACAGTGAGTGTTTCGTCGAGATTGTCCGACTGCCCCAGAACTCCGACCCGGACACCCCCGCGCACGGTGACGCGACCGCCATCAGGGGTTATCGTGCCAGCGAGTAGCCCGAGCAGCGACGATTTGCCGTCACCGTTGCGGCCCACAATGCCAATCCGGTCGCCAGCGTGCACGCCGACGGTGATCGATTCGAAAACCGTCTTGGTGGGGAATTCGAGGGCGACGTTCTCAGCGCCCAGCAGATGAACCATGGTGTTGGCACTCTATCTGAGCGGGGTACCCGCCCGGTTGTGGCGGTTCCTGAGGCTAAGGCACACTCGCGACCGATTGGATGGATGCGGCGAGGCCGGCGGCCTCCGTCAGCGCATCCCGCAGAACCCTGACCTGCTCTTGGAGGTCCGTCACCTCGTTTTCCAGGCGCCAAATTGTGTCCTGCAGCCCGTCAATGGTGTTGCGCTGCTCGTCGACGAGCGATTGCGCCTCAGTGAGCTCGGCATCCAGCCGCTCCACCAACTCTTCACTCACACTCATCGCCAACTACCCCTCGGTGAATCAGGTGCTCGTGGCTGTACTGTACGCGGCGGTGAATCGCGTGAGGGAGCCTTTTCGTCTCGACCGGAGTCCGTGTGGTGGGTAGTCAAGTCGTGGCGCAGACGGCGTCCCCTCTGCCGGTAGGGTGGGGCTGACGCTGGCACGCTAGGAGAATCTGTGTCGATTGCACCGTCGGTCGTGTTCAGTGACGTGACTTTCGCATGGCCGGACGGAACCGTGGTGCTCGACGGGCTGACGGCGTCGTTCGTTGCGCCCCGCACCGGGCTGGTCGGGGCCAATGGGTCTGGGAAGTCAACGCTTCTGCAGCTCATCGCGGGCCACCTGCAGCCCGATCGCGGCGCTGTCACCGTGTCCGGCGACGTCGGCCACCTCCCGCAGGGCGTTACTCGCAGCGCCAGAACGGTGGCTGATCTGCTCGGTGTCGCTCCCGTGGTGGCAGCGGTGCGGGCAGTCGAAGCAGGATCAGTCGATCCCGCCGACTTTGACACCATCGGAGTCGATTGGGACATCGAGGTCCGCGCGGTGGATCTACTCGAACGGGTCGGCGTGCCAGCCGACCTCGACAGGCCCGTGTCGGACTTGTCAGGGGGCGAGGCCATGCTGGTGGCTGTCGCTGGCGTTCAGGTGCGCCGCGCTCCTATCGTTCTGCTCGACGAGCCCACTAACAATCTCGATGCTGACGGGAGGCAACGACTCTACCGCCTGATCGACGAATGGGATGGGCTGATCATCGTGGCCAGCCACGACCGCGACTTGCTCAACCGTCTCGACGCCACGGTGGAACTGCGTGATCGTGGCCTGACAGTGTTTGGCGGCAACTACGACGAGTACCGCGAGTGGGTGAAGATTCAACAGTCCGCAGCAGTCCGAGCGGTGCGGTCGGCCGAACAACAACTGGTGCGCCAGCAGCGGGAGAGAATCAAAGCCGAAGAGCGAATTGCCCACAGCCAGAGACAGGGCCGCAAGGACAGGGCCAACCGCAAGTACGGGCCCTCAGTGATCAACGATCGGCGCAACAAGGCGGAGAAGTCACAGGCCGACCGACGACTGACGGCCGACTCCAGGATTGACGTGGCTCGCCGCTCGGTGTCCGAAGCGGCCCTGCAGGTTCGTGCGGACGACGCAGTCCGGGTAGACGTGCCCGATCCCAATGTGCCCCCTGGGCGGCGAATCGTGCAGTGGGAAGACACACAAGGTCGGGTCTTCGAGATCCACGGGCCTGAGCGGGTGGGGCTAGTGGGCGCCAACGGTGCTGGCAAGTCCACCCTCCTAGCGAGAATCCTGCCCACCGTCAACGTTCGGGTTGGGTACCTACCCCAGCGAATCGACTTGTCCGACTCGTCGACTGTCCTGGAACTCGTGCGGGCCGCGGCCCCCGATGTTGCACCCGAGGTGGTGCGCCACCGGCTTGCGCGCCTACTGATTCGCGGCCCCATGGTTGATCGACCAGTGGGAACCCTCTCCGGTGGCGAAAGGTTCCGAGTGGCGATGGCCAGCATTCTGTTGGCCGATCCTCCGTGCGAGCTAGTGGTGCTCGACGAACCGACCAACGATCTCGACATGGCCACTGTCGATCATGTGGTTGCAGGTCTCGCCGCCTATCGAGGGGCACTGATCGTCGTCAGCCACGACCGGAGCTTTCTCCGCGAACTCGATCTCGACCGGGTCTTGCACCTGCAGCCCGACGGTCGTATCGCCGACGTGACCGACTGATCACATCGCACTACTTCACCGACTGGTGAGAAGCATCAGCACCCCCGGACTGGTGAGGAGCCGCGGCCCGGAGTGATCGAACCCGCAGTCCACCGGATGGACGCTAGGCGCCGAAGAGTCGGTTGAGGAACGCGTTGTCGAACATGGCGTCCGGGTCGAGGCGCTCTCGCAGCGCCGCGAACTCGTCCCAATACGGGTATCGCGGGCGAAGCTGATCGGACGTTGCTCGAAACTGTTTGCCCCAATGGGGCCGGCCATCCCACTCCAGAGCCTGCTGCTCGACTGCCCCAAAGTACTGTTGCCGGTCGCGAGTGTGAGCGGCGTATGCCCCGATCCAGCACGAGTCGCGGCCACCACCGGGACTCATCCAGGCGTCGTCTCGAGCAGAAAAACGCAACTCGACAATGAAATCAATGTGAAGCCCGAGTCCCTCGATCACCTCGCGCATGAACCGGAAAGCGTCCACCGCCCGCCCGACTGGTAGCGCGTACTCCATTTCGTCATGGACCGGGGCCATGGGCAGGTTGAACATGTGGTCGGACCGGCCGACGGTGGTTCCTGGTCGGAAGTAGGCAGCACTGACGACCCGGTTGATAGGAGGAACGATCCGGTCGGTCACTTTGATCAGAGACAACAATGCCGGGAACACGCAGCGATTGACGATGTGCTCGTCGAAGGCCCTGCCGACTCGACTCAGGGTGACGGGCTCCTCAGTTCGCGCATACTTGAAGATCATGGCGCGATCAACGTGCGGGAGCCACCACACTTTGATGAACTCTTCGCGGGCGATCAAGTCGGGAATCTGTTCGGCCGCCGCATCGAACGAAACGACCTCGACGGTCTCGGTGAGTCGGAACGCGGGAACCGTGCGCAAGCTGACCTGACTGACTACCCCGAGCGCACCGAGGCCAACCCGAGCCGCCCGCAGGAGATCGTTGTTGCTGTGGTCGTTCACGTCTTCGACGTCACCATTGGCCAGCACCATCCGCAGGGAAGTGATCCCGCTCGACAGGTTCGCGCCCCTCGGGGCACTGCCGTGTGTTCCGGTGGCGGTCGCGCCAGCGATCGACTGGGCCGAAATCGAACCGAGCACGGGCAGCGCGCGCCCACGCTGGGCCAGCAGGTCGTTGAGTTCGTGTAGGCGCATTCCAGCCTGAACCGTGACGATCCCCGTCTCGCTGTCGAACGACACCAGGTCACGGAAGTTGTCCAAACTCAGCAGGATGCCGTCAGTGGCAGCGACGTCACTCCAGCTGTGCCCCGCCCCAACCGGCTTGACCCGCTGACCCTGACGACGAGCAGTCGCTATGGTGCTGACGATTTCGTCCTCAGTCGAGGGAGCAGCCAGGCCCGCAATCTTGACCGACTGGGTCCGGGCCCAGTTCCGGAACGTGGACCCACGCACGTGCGGATGGTCGACCATGGTCGTCAACGTACCGGGCGCTGTCGTCGGTGTCATGCGACTGCTTCACGGTCCCCCTCACCTAGGCCTTTGACGGGATCGCCCTCCTGCCGGTTCATCAGGAATCGAAGGAGCCTCTCGTCAGACAATGGGTCGGTGAGTTCGCTGACGGTGCCCTTCACGGTCTTTGTTGGCGCGCTTGTCGCCAGTGGGGCGTTGATGTTCTTCGCACTCGTGGTGGTGTACGCCGCCAAGACTAACCGAGATCGCCGTGAACGACTCCAGGCGCGCCGGGTCGCTTCCCTGAAAGCAGACCTGTGTGGTGACGAGGCGGTGGCACATGACGCGTTGTACTGGGCAGTCAACGGGCGGTACTCGCTGCAAACCAACCTGCTTGCTGTTCTGGCCGCTGATCCCGGCGCCCGCACGTGCGCCCGCGCAGTAGCGGCGGCCGACGACACTATCCGCGATAAGCTCAGGCGCCAGACCAGTCGTCGTAGTCCCATCCTGCGCGGTGTCGCGCTGCTTCTCATGGGTCAATTGGCAACGGGAGATCTCGAAACCATCTACCGGAGCTGCCATGATCGCGACTCAGATGTTCGACAATGTGCGGTGCAAGCGCTCGGAGCAATGCAAACGACCGAATCGGCCGCGGCCCTTATCCGAGTTCTAGCCGACACCGATCCCACCGAACTGGCCCCCGAACGAGTGCTGGCAACTCTGGCACAGCCGTGGGCGGCGACCCACCTGTGGGAAGCGCTCGGTCGGGCAAGTCGGCCCAGTTCGCGCCTCCACCCGTCGGAGACCCGCACTGCTGACCCCCAAGTCATTGGTATCCTGCGGGCCGTGGCGGCGGGTGGATTCACGTGTCCCGATGACAGCCTCCTGGTGGATTGGGTCGACTACGGATCCCAACGAGAACGTGTCTGCGCTTTACAGGCGATCCGCTCATGCTGTCAACAGGCACCTGACGCGATCGTGCGTTATCTCGATGATTCCGATCCGATTGTGGTGGCGCAGGTTGCGGCCACCTTGGCTGCTCTGCCGGCGCCTCAGCACGTGACCGAGGCGACCTTGCCTCGACTAGCTGACTTGCTGTCATCCCCGGACTGGTGGGTCCGCCTCTACTCAGCCCAAGCCTTGGCCTCCCTTGGCGATGGAGGAATCGCTGCTCTGCGGACTGCGAGTCGCAGTGACGACCCCTACGCCGCAGAACGGGCCGTCGAGGCGCTTGAAGCGGCTGGCATGGGGTCCGCGTAATGGAGGTCCTCAACTGGATCTTCACGACGGTGATCCTCGTGTATCTGCTGGCACTCCAAGCCATATCGCTCATTCTGGTCTTCGCTGGCATGTTCACGGTCCGCGACTACGTTCGGCGCCGGCCGCTGCGCAACTATCGCCAAGTTTCCGAGTCGCCGGTGAGTATTCCGATCAGCCTGCTGGTGCCAGCCCACAATGAACAAGAAACTATCGTCGGGTCAGTCAGCGCACTGCTGGACTGCTCCTGCCACCGATTCGAGATTGTCATAGTCAACGACGGGTCTGCAGACTCCACAGTTGAGCGGCTCATCGCGGCCTACGATATGTACGAAGTTCACCGCGTGCCGCGCAGCGGGATCCCCACCAAGCAGGTTCGCGCCACCTACGCATCTCGCCGCGATCCGCGGGTTCGGCTGATCGACAAGGCCAATGGTGGCAAAGCTGATGCGCTCAACTGTGCAATCAACTATGCGCGATTCCCGCTCGTGTGTGCCCTCGATGCC
The DNA here is from genome assembly GCA_965651595.1 of uncultured bacterium. Taxonomy (GTDB): domain Bacteria; phylum Actinomycetota; class Actinomycetes; order S36-B12; family UBA10799; genus CBFGTA01. Next base: position 7,584 of record CBFGTA010000029.1, read on the forward strand.
GACACTTTGCTCGACTCGCAGGCGCTGGCCCGGCTGGTGTGGGAGTTCGAGTCACGACCGGAAACCGTCGCCTCGGGTGGAATCGTGCGAGTGTTCAACGGGTCCAAGGCCGAAGGGGGGCGAATCACGGAAGTCCGCACCCCGGCCCAGTTCCTGCCCAATATGCAGATCATTGAGTACTTGCGGGCCTTCTTGGGTGCGCGAATCGGCTGGTCGTGATTCGGAATGTTGATCATCATCTCCGGGGCGTTCGGGCTGTTTCGCCGGTCGGCTCTGATTGACGTGGGCGGCTACGACCCGGCAACTGTGGGCGAGGATGCCGAGATCGTTTTGCGGCTGCACCGTCACGCCCGGGAGCAGGGGGTTCCGTACCGCATCACGTTCTTTCCCGACCCGATCTGTTGGACGGAGGTTCCGAACCGTTGGCGGATCCTGTCGAGTCAACGTGACCGTTGGCAGCGCGGGCTCGCCGAGATGTTGTGGAAGCATCGCGACATGTTCCTGCGGCCACGCTACGGCAGGGTCGGGACAGTGGCGATGCCCTACTTTCTGTTCTTCGAACTCCTGGGCCCGGTCTTGGAGTTGGTGGGATATGTCTACGTTGTGCTGGGCCTAACTTTCGGATTCGTGTCGCTGCCGGTCGCAGGCCTGCTGTTTGTGGTCGCGATTCTGGTCGGCATCTTTCAGTCGCTGCTGGTGGTCTTCATCGAGCAACGCGCCTACAAGCGCTACGTCGGCTGGGTCGATCTGCTTCGCTTGACTGGTTCGGCATTTGCCGAGAACCTCGGCTATCGCCAATATCTCGCTTTCGTGAGGCTGCGCGCGTTGTTCCGATTGCGCAGAAGCACAACTGGGGAGTAATGGTGCGAACGGGCTTTTCCGAGGCTCCCGGAATGTCCGCGGATCCAGCGCCGGGTCCACCTGCTGGGCCACCCACCGGCATGTGAGGATTCCGGACCCAGCGGCTGTGGGAAGCTAGGCGCATGGGGCAGCAACGATTCACCGAAGCAGCTAGTGGGCCGGGTCGGCGACTATTAGCCGTGATCGCCCTCGTGTGCGCGGCGATAGCTGTGGTGGCGCCGCTCGCGATGGTCGCCGCCGTCCTCGGAGCGCTGCCGGACGGTTTCTTGGGCGGGCTACTGTTCCTGTGGGTGTTGAGTCTGGCCGTCGTGTTTGCTGTGACTCGCTACCTCAAACAGCCGCTCCCAGGGGCGCCTCCTTCGAGTCACGGCCGAGACGCTTGAGTGAAGGCACCGCAGTAGACGTCGTGGATCGCCACTGGCCTATCGCGAGTAGAACCGCACTTGTTCGGCGACACCATCGGAAAACGTGAACTCCAGGCCATAGCCCATCAAGAAGTTCAGGCCCGTGACGATGACGAGTTGATCGAGGTCGGCCGGGAATTCGCTGGCCACAGGGATCCGGAACAAGTCGGGGGCGCCCTTGATCAGCGCCGACCAATCCGAGCTGGCCAAAGTGACGGGCTGACCGTTGGCACCGGCGAAAGTGGCCCTCAATCCATCGAACGATGGCTGTTGCCCGGCGGTGCTGGTGTCACTGGGACTCTTGAGAATCATCGACCGCGTCTGGCTTCCCATCAGGGATTCGTCGCCGTTGATCGGCATGCTGGGAACAGTCGTTCCGGTGTCGAAAAACGTCGTGAGCGAGTTCGCCACGCGCGTTTGGGTACCGCCGGTGCTGTAGATGACGCCATCGGAGGTGGCCGACAAGGTTGCTACCACATCAGAACCCGCCAGGTACTCCAAGGATTGGAGTTCCGCGACGTATCCGTAGTCGAGGGTGCCGGGATCAACCAGGTTGATAGCAGCCGCGATCGCGCCGCCACCGGCGTAAGGGCCGAACCGAAGGGTGCCTTTGTCGCTAGGCTCACTCGGGAATTCAAAGGACAACGCCGACAGTTCCATCTGTTCGATGACCGACCGCATGCCGGTGCGGTTGGCAGTGGCGTCAAGGTTCCCCGTCAATCCGAAGATTGCTCCCAGGCTCCAGCCTTCAGTGGAGCCGACGATGAGCGGCCCAGAGGCCAACGGCTGATTGCCCGCGTTCGTGGCGATTGCCAAGTCCGCCTGCAGTGGGCAGAAATCGGGTGTCGTGCTGCTTCCGTAGTAGAAGACCAGCGGGGGAGAGCACGATGTGTCCGGGTCGCCCAGGGCGGGAGCATTGAAGATCGCGTAGGGGCTTCCCGTGTCGACCAGTGCAGGCCGCTCATGGCTGGAGGTTCCGAGGTCGACTGTGAGCGCCGTTACGGCGTTGTCCTCCACTTGCGGCGTCAAGGTGATCGCCGTTTCAGTGGGGTTGAGTAAGGCTGACTGCTCTGAAGCGGGCGAGCCGCAGGCAGCGACACTGAGGCCCACTGCTGCGACGAGTGCCCCAAGCGTCACTACCGGCCGCCGCCACGACGGACGCGCTCGCGCTTCCCACGATGGAATGAGGGCTCCTGACACATGATCAATCTATCGATCGGTGGCTACTGAGTCTCCTTGGCTATCGGCCATGTCGCCTACCGAACGGCCGGCCAGCCCGAAACCAGGCCCGGCGGTTCAATGCGACAACAAGTTGATGTGCCCGGACCAAACGTGCCACCACAACCTTGCTTTACAGATACCAGCAAATGTAAAGTAGGTTCCTAGGCTCCAAGGCTCCAAGGCTCCTGGAGTTGGGGGTCGAACTGAAAGGCGCGTTGATGGGTCAGCAGCAACAGTTGCCGAAAACAGATGGCATCGGCAAGTGGACAGACAGCAAACGCTACTTGTGGCTGTTCGGACTCGTCGTGCCTCTGTTCCCGTTTATCGGCTGGGCGATGGTCGAGCTGACCGGCTGGGGTGTGTGGTGGTACATCGGCCCGCTGTTGATCCTGGCCGTCATCCCGTTGCTGGATCTGTTCGCGGGGACCGACCCATCGAATCCGCCGGACGAGGTGATTGCTCGTCTGGAACAAGACCGTTACTACCGGATGATCACCTATGCGTTCTTGCCGATTCAGTACGTGGCTCTGGTCTGGGCCTGCTGGATGTGGGTGTACGGCGGGCTCACGTGGTCCGATCGCTTCGGACTTGCGCTGACCGTCGGAGTCGTCGGAGGGATAGCTATCAATACGGCCCACGAGCTCGGCCACAAGCGGGACACTGTGGAGCGGTGGATCTCCAAGATTGCACTCGCACAATCGGGGTACGGGCACTTCTACGTAGAACACAACCGAGGCCACCATTCCCGGGTTGCCACACCGGACGACCCGGCGAGCAGCCGAGTCGGAGAGAGTCTCTACGCGTTCTTGCCGCGCACAATCGTGGGCAGCTTCCGCAGTGCTTGGCGCCTAGAGCAGCCCCGCTTTCGACGACGCGGGCAGAGTCACTGGTCCATTCGCAACGACGTTCTCAACGCGTGGCTGATGACCGTCGTGCTATGGGCGGCACTCCTCGCCGTATTCGGTTGGGAGATCATCGGGCTGCTCCTCATCCAGGCGCTCGTAGGTATCGTTCTGCTCGAAACGGTCAACTATATCGAGCACTACGGCATGTTGCGCCAACGTGAGACCACTGGCCGTTGGGAGCGCGTCAACGCCAGCCACAGCTGGAACAGCAACAACATCGCGACCAATGTGCTGTTGTACCACCTGCAACGCCACAGTGATCACCACGCCAATCCGACCCGTCGGTACCAGTCGCTGCGCGACGTCGACACAGCGCCAGTTTTACCCTCGGGTTATGCCGGGATGATCGTGCTAGCTGCCGTCCCGCCACTGTGGTACCGCGTCATGGATCCCCGGGTCGCTCGCCATTTCGGTGGAGACATGTCTCGAGCTAACCTGCAACCCCGGGCTCGGGAACGGATCCTGCGCCGCTACGGCGAGTCCACCGACCACCACCAGCACCCATCGACGTCGGCCGCGCAGCCACAGTGGTCCGATCGGACCGACGCATGAGCGCCTACCGCTGCGACAGTTGCGGCTACGTTTACGACGAGCAGCGAGGCGACGAGCGAGAAGGATTTCCTCCGGGAACTGCCTGGAGCGAAGTCCCCGACGACTGGGCATGTCCGGACTGTTCCGTCCGAGAAAAGGTCGACTTCCTTCCCGTCACCGAACGCCTCGCATGAGCGGCCTACGGCCCGCTGACTCAGGCATCCATGAATCGGGGCAAGCCACCGTCGACGGCGTAGTCTCTGACCGGCCTTCCGGCGGGGCTTCAACCAGTCTGCGCGAGCGGATACTCGACAGTGCGCGCGAACTGACCATCGCCGAAGGTTGGTCACGCGTCACCATGTCCCGCCTTGCCCAGGCTGTCGGTGTCAGCCGGCAGACGATCTACAACGAGGTCGGAGCCAAGGAGCAACTGGCCGAGGCGCTGGTCATGCGTGAGTCCCTGACATTCCTAGCAGAGATCGACACTCGCCTTCGCCAAGGCCGAGACGCCATCGATGCGGTCGGGCGCGCCATCGAAGCAGCGATGGCTTTGGCCGCGGTCAACCCATTGCTGCGTGCCGTCATCGAGTCAGCCCATGGAGCAGACCAAGGGCTCCTTCCGCTGGTCACCACGCGGTCCCAACCCATCGTCGCTGGCGCCACCGAAGTCATCGCCCGTGGTCTGGGGGAGCAGTTCCCGGATTTCGCCACGCCCGACTTGAAGCGAGCGGTCGACGTGCTCGTTCGATTGACACTGAGCCACATCCTGCAACCCATGGCAGGTACGGGCGAGGGCAGGCCGTCGCAGACTGTTTCCGGCCCTCCCGGTCAGGCGACAGGCGGCATCGAGGACATTGCGTGGGTTGCCGAACGATTGCTCACTGTTCGGTGATTCGCCTGCTAGCTGCCCCTGATCCGACTAGGGTCGTGTAATGACTGAGTTGGTGTATCCGCCGGTAATCTCCAGTGCACTTGTCGCCTTCCGACTGTGGGGTCTCCGGTTCGATCGCGTTGGTTCGGAGTTGGTGCCGACTTCCGGCGGCGCGGTCTTGGCCTCCAACCACGTTTCCTACCTGGATTTCATCTTTGTGGGACTAGCCGCCCACCCGTCGAAGCGTCTGGTCCGATTCATGGCCAAGGATTCTGTGTTTCGCAATCCGGTGGCGGGCCCGCTCATGCGGGGTATGAAGCACATCCCGGTCGATCGCTCGGCTGGGGCAGACGCCTTTGAGGCGGCCGTTGCGGCGTTGCGGTCTGGTGAAGTCGTTGGTGTGTTCCCGGAGGCCACGATTAGTCGCTCCTTCGACATCAAGGAGTTCAAGACCGGTGCCGCCCGTCTCGCCGCGGAAGCCGATGTCCCGCTGATTCCGATGATCACCTGGGGAGGGCAGCGCATGTTCAGCAAAGGGACGCCGCGCTCTCTGCGACGCGGGCATTGCATAGCGCTGACAGTAGGAGACCCTCTTCACCCGACCTTGGCCGACGACCCTGGCGAAGTCACCGCGGAACTTCGCTCAAACATGCGCGATCTGCTCGACGCCACCATCGCCCGTTATCCGGACCAGCCCACTGGGGAAGACGATCGCTGGTGGTTGCCCGCGCGGCACGGCGGAACTGCCCCGCCACTCCAGTCGCATTCCCCGACGAACTAACGGACACTGCAACCAACCCCGCAGCCACTCCGGTTCACGAACGCGGCGAGTGGGGCGGAAAGCCCGGGCCTAGGTGGCCGTCCAAATTCTCCTCCCCGTACCGGATGCGGTACGGTATTGAGATGCACTACACACCGAGCGAACTAGCCAGCGCACTGACTACTGCCCGGACGACTGACCGCGTGCGCTTGGCCGCCGATTGGCTTGCAACCGGCGATGTCGATGACCAGGAGCCAGCCCATACTGGGCAACCAGCGATAGATGCCCTTGTCGCTGCGGTGGTTGCGCACAAGTGCCGCCAACAGGGAGTGACCGCCCCGCAGTGGGTGCATGACGGTGATCGCTGTTTGGGCTCGTTCTGGCACCCAGGTGACGATGCGTTCTTCGCCATCTCGCTTGCCCATACGCCGGCAGAGTTCCTCGTCCGAGGTGTCGTCATCGCGAGCGACTCCCTGGAGTCGGTATGACTGACGATCGTGCCGGACCGCTACTGACACGTGGGCAGGTGACTGCCTTGTTGCAGGAACTAGGCGCTGAGCTCGATCGTCAGGGGGTCAAGGCTCAACTATTTATTGTCGGCGGAGCCGCGATGGCTCTGGCGTTCAACAGTCGTCGCATGACGCGCGATGTGGACGGCGTGTTTGAACCAAAGGCCGTCGTGTACGAAGCCGCGCGACAGGTAGCGGCGCGGTATTCGGGGCTGCCGGACGTTTGGCTCAACGACGCGGTCAAGGGGCTATTACCAGGGCCAGATCCAGACGCACGAGTCATCCTCGAGGCCCCCGGCATTGCGGTGAGCGTGCCATCGGCGCGCTACCTTCTGGCACTCAAGGTGCAGGCTGCCCGGACCGACCGTGACGATGACGATATCCGGTTCCTCGCGAACGAATGTGGTGTGTCTACAGCCGATGCGGTGATTGATATTGCTGAAGCAGTAATCGGAGCGAACCGGCTCGGCCCCAAGTCCCAGTTCATTGTTCAGGAGATGTTTCCCGGATGACTCCGCACGAACCACTCGCTGCACCAGACTTCCTTGCTGCCCCTGGTCTCGATGACATTGTGTTGTCGACTGGCTCAGCTCCGATAGCAGGGAGCCTGCGGCAGGTCCGGCAAGCGGCCGGGCTGTCGATCAGTGAGCTCGCAAGCGCGGCTGGTACGTCCCGAGCTGCGGTGTACGCCTACGAGAACGGCGACCGCGATCCCACGATCTCCACGGCAATCCGGCTACTCAGGGGCTGCGGCGCGACGCTTTCCATCGCCGCAGTGGCTGCAGAGTGACAAGAGCTGGGCGCTGCGGCGGGACCGGTCAAGCGCGGGCGAGCTTGCGGAACCGCCGGTATTTGTCGTCGTAGATTCGGTGGGTCAGCGGTTCGGGTTCGAACACCTGGTCAACGGGAACGAGTCCTGGCGCAGATTCGGGCGATACTTGGCCGGTCGCTATCGCCCCAAACAGTCCAGCTCCCCGTACTGCCGCGTACAGGGGGTCGGCCGTCCGCGTGACTCGCCGGCCGAGCACGTCAGCGTGAATCTGGCACCACACGTCGGAACGGGCGCCGCCGCCAATCATGCGCAGGTTGGTCAACTCGCCCCGGACGACCTTCTCGCTCGCCTCGAGAAGCCACCGCACCTGATGGGCGACGCCTTCGAGAACCGCGCGCACCAGGTCGGCCTGATTATTGGAGAACCCGAGGTTCGTGAAACCTGCCCGGGCGACTGAATCGCGGGCAGGGCAACGCAGTCCGTGGAGCCACGGCGTGAACATGACGCCGTGCGCCCCGGCCGGAACATCGGCGGCGAGCGAATCGAGGTCGGCGAACCCCGGCGCAGAGTCCTGTCCATCTCCGACCGGACCTAGAACGTGATCACGCAACCACGACAGTGCCGAGCCCGCCGAATCGTGATTGTTGGCTAGTAGGTACTGGCCAGGCAGGCCCGAGGGAACCGTGGCCATTTGTCGCCGCAGCGAAGTCTTCTTGAACGGGACGTAGGCTCCGATCCACGCCGATGTGCTGATCGCGATATGTCCTTCCCGGGGTCCCAGAGCCCCCGAACCGAGCGCCGAGGAATGCAAGTCTGGCAGTCCTGCGGTGACAGGGGTTCCCCGCGGAATGCCCAGCTCAGCGGCCACCCGATCGGACACTTCGCCCACAATTGCGCGGCTAGGGATGAGCGGTGGCAGTTGCTCGGCCCGGGCCCCGGCCAGCCGCAAGAGGGTGGGGTCGTAGACGGTCGCGTCGAGAATCCGATTGTCGGTGAGCCACCACAAGGTGGTTGTCACCTGAGTCGCTGCAACCTGCCCACACAGACGCAGATTGAGGTAGTCGACCGGCTCCATGAAATGGGCCAAGCGGGCAACGACGTCCGGACTGTTCGCCGCGATCCAGAGGCGATGCCCCAGCGGATCGTTGCCTCCCGGGTTGGGTGCCCCACCAGCTCGGCGAATCCATTCGATGGCCGCTCGGGGGCGGTAGCCCTGAACCGCGAACGCACCGCCGAGTTGACGGGCGGCCGCGTGCGCCCCCCGCTGATCGAGCCACAAGAGACAGTCACCCGCCGGATAGCCGTCAGCGTCGACGGGGACTGTCGACCCCCACTGTCCCGTGCACGTCACCGCCGTCACTGCTGCCCCAGCGGCGGGGCAGTCGCGGCACAGTTCCCGCGCAGCGTCAACGACACTGCGCCACCACTCGTGTGGGTCTTGAGTAGCTCCCCCGCCGGGAAGCAGCGTCGTGGTGATGGATCGGTGAGCCCGGGCGCGGATAGACCCATCCAGGCCCACATAAGCGAGCTTCAGCCCGGTGGTGCCGAGGTCAATCGCGAGCACCACCGGCGTCGACGTGTCCCGCCCTGTCACCTCGCCCCGAGAGTAAAGGGAATGTCTTCGACCGAGCCATCGGGGCAGATGTGCTGCAACCGCAGCGGCAATCCCTGGCCTCCGGCCACACCAAGACCGGCAATCACCGAACCGGCGAGTTCGAGTAGGGGGCTGACGGGAACGATTGCTTCTGGCGGGTGCACTCCGGGCCGGTCCGCCAGCTCACCACGCAAACACAGGATCGCCCCGAGTGCGGCCGGTATTCCCGTCCCCGCCCCGGCCCCCTCGACGTCGGAGTAGACCGACGCGATGTAGGTGTGCTCAGCACCGTCCTTCGCGCCGGTCACGACCACCTTGAGGCATCCGGCTGGTCCGCTGATTCCGGCTTCAGCGAGGAGGTCCGGACGGCGCTTGCGTAGCAATGCAACCATGACGTCGATCGGCGCGACCGTCACACCGCTGGCAGTCGTCAATGGTGCCTCGTCGGCCATGCCCGCCGCTACGAGCTCGCGCGTGAGCGAAAAGTAACTAAGGGGGAACACAACACCGAAGTTCGCAGCTTCGGATAGGTCGGGGAACACCGTGGGCAGAGTGATCGTCTCAGGGTGCGGGTACGGGAATACTGGGAATGTTCCCACGCCCGTGAACTCCTCTTCGTGCACATATTCCAGGCCCGAAGACTCCAACATGCGCACGGACTTGAACTTCCCGCCCGTGAATACCGGCACGTCGCTGGTCATTGCGTGGATCCGATGTTTGAGGACCGCAGGGCCCTCGTCAGGCTCGCCACCGTGGATGTGGCAGATGCGTACCCCGGTCACGGTGTCGAGAAACCAGTCGGCACACATGCGAACAAACACGTTCGCCAATCCGGGCGAGTTGCCCATGCCGATCACAACTCTGACGCCAGCGTCCCGCGCGGCCACGTCCATCTCCAGCATGCTCTGGGTAGCATCGAGGTCGTCGCACACGTCCACCAGGTCGACGCCCGCGTCGATCGCAGCCTCGAGGATGAGGGGCCCGAACCGGTAGAACGGTCCCACACAGTTGACGACCACGGCCGCCCCGTGGAGCAGGCCAGCGAGAGCCGCCGGTGAAGTGACGTCGATTTGTTCGGCCCGTAGCCGCGGATCACCGAGCTCGGACACCGTGGATGCGGCGGCCTCAGCCGACAGATCAGCCACCACAATGTGGGCAGCGTCGTCAGTTTGGGTGAGGCCAGCTGTTGCCATGCGGCCGATCCCTCCGCCCCCGCCCAGTACGACCACTGTTCTGTCGCTCATAGTTGACCTTCCTCGTTCGTGGGTACGGGTGCTGGTTCGTGCATCACGTCAAGGACGGCAGTCATGAGTGAGTGCACGGTGTCGTTGCCGCCCGGAGTGGCCCCGAGCCCGTACATGGCACCCGACTCCGCCGGTTGCCCGCGGTTGAGGCGCGCGTACGAGACGGCCTCAGCGATGGCGGCCGCAAACGACTCCACGGTGCCGGGTGCCGTGTTGGGTCGGGTCACGCAGAAATGCAGGGCGGCCGGGCGCTGCAGAGCGTTCATTCGCCACCCCGCGGCTTTCAGTGCGTCGTTGACCAGGTAGATGTCGAGGCCCGCTTCGTCGGCGGCGAACGCCACCACGAACGGGGAGTTCCCCAGACGGCGCACGCCACCGGTCGAGTCGATCACCTGCTTGATGGCTTCGGCGGTGGAGCAGATTGCGCCGGCATGATCGAGATAGTGCTGGCGACCCGTTGTGACCAGCGCAGCCCAGGTGCTAGCCAACAGGCCCCCGGACCGGGACCCAGCCAGTCCCGGAGACAGGTAGAAGCCGCCCGGCCAGGTGGAGTGGGTGAAGTACTGATGGCGGCGGAGATCTTTCGAGTGGTACAGAAGTGTCGAACTGCCCTTCAAGGCGTAGCCGTACTTGTGCGTGTCGGCGCTGATCGAGGTAACTCCCGGGACTCGGAAGTCCCACAGGGGAACCTCGTAGCCGAGTTGTTCGGCCCAGGGCAGGAGGAAACCGCCCAGGCACCCGTCGACGTGCAGTCCGATCTCCCGATCGCGGGCCAGGTCGGCCAGGTCGGAGATCGGGTCGATGAGGCCGTGGGCGTAGTCTCCGGCGGACCCCACGATCGCGATGGTCTGGTCGTCGACGAGTTCTGCCATCGCATCCACGTCGGCGAGAAGATCATCCGTCACTGGTGCGTGGCGCATTTCGATGTTCATCCAGTGGGCGCCCTTGTCGAGGGCGACATGGGCCGTGACGGGAACGACGACGTTGGGGTGAGTGATTCCGCGTTCGGCGCGGGCCTGCTCCCGGTAGGCGTAGAGCGCGGTGATCAGCGATTCAGAACCCCCTGACGTCACGACGCCGCAAGCGTCTGGTCCGGCCTCCTGCGCGTGTAGGAGATCCAGGGTCATTGCGACGATCTCGCCTTCGAACTTGGTGGCCGAAGGGTACATGTCGCGCTGCAATACGTTCGCGTGGGCGAACTCGGTGAACACCTGTCCGAGATAGGCATAGTGGTCGTGGTCGCCGCAGTAGAGCGACCCAGACACTCGCCCGGCATCACCGCTGGCGTCTTCCCGGCGGGCAATCTCGGTGAGTTCGTCGAGCAGCACATCCCGGTCGATCGGTTCCTCGGGAATGCGCCGGAAAGTCGGCAACTGGCGGCGGTACGGATACAGGTCATCCATGAAGTCAGCCACGCGTGCACCCTCCCTCTCTCCGAGGGTGTCAGCCGGATGGGGCGGTGTCTGCAGTCTTGAGTACCGTCGAAACGGGCCGAAGGTCCTTGCTGGGTTTATCCGCCCGCGCAACGGTTCAGTCACCCAGAACGGCAGTCGCTAGCTCTAAACGTTGACGGTTCCCCACGTCACCAGGTCGCTATAGCCGTGAGGCCCGACCCATCCGTCTAGTGCTTCCCAGGATCCCGCGAGGTAGATGCTGTACACAACTTCGGAGCCTCCGACGTCACAACTCGATCCCGACGTCGGGTTGCCCGGAGGTGGGTTGAGGGTGCCTTGGCAGTAGTCGATGAAGAACGTGCCGGACACACTGGCCACGTCGTAGCCGTCGACGCTCGCCGAGAACGAGGCGCCGAGTCCGAGGTGGAAGTCCATCAGGTTTCCATCCGCATAGATCAGGTCCATTTCGCCAGCAATTGTCACGCCGATCACGTCCATCCACATGTTGGCTGAGATGTCGAAGTTGGTGACGGAACCGTTGGTTTCTTGGTAGGCGATCAAGCAGTTGTTGGGTGGTTCAGGCAGGGTTGTAGTCCACGATGGACAGGTGTTGTCGGCCGACCAGACGCCACCGCTGGCAACGTCAGCCACGTTCACGTCAGCGTTTCCACCCAGTACGAGGGTGAAGTTCCCGGGACCGGTGCTGATGATGTCCCCGTTGAGTTGGATCTCACCACCAATGAAGCTCGGGTCGCCGAGAGTGAAGCCGGTGCTGAAACCCAACGAGAAGTCGTTCGTGCCGGAGTTCCAGTTCAGGGTGGCTGTCGTGTTGTCGACGGCAACGACACCGCCGAGGTTGAACGCTCCTAGGTTGAGCGTTGCGTCGATCACAGTGGGTTCGAAGGTGGCATTGATGTTCATGGCGAGGTTGTCGCCGAGGATGCTGCCGTCGAAGGCAAACGAGTAGCCGGGCGCCACCTGCTGCACAAACGCGCCGGTGCCGATGTCGCAGCCGTTGGGTGCGATCGTCAACGCGATGTAGCTCGCGGTGAGGACACCCGCGTTGGCGATGTCGAGATAGATCGCGTCGGAGTCTTCTTCGCCGAGCGCAAACTGAAGACACGGCGTCTGATCGGAAATGTCGAACGCCAGGGCGACGGGGGCGTTATTGATGATCGCAAGGTCTTCGGTCCACCTGCTCGGCAAGGTGCCAGCGCCGTCGACGCCGACGCTGAAGTTGCCGACTCCGAAGCTGCCGGAGATGCTCAGCGTGGAGATGTCGAGGCCTTGTTCGCCGAAGGCGTTGTTAGTTTGCGCGCCTAGGGCAAGCGACACTGTGACGTCCACGTCGGCCCCGTCGAGGGTCAGCCCGATGCTGCCGTCGACGGGCGTGTAGGAGCATTCGGGGGGAGCGTTCGACGAATCGGCCGGGCACCCAGGGGAGCCCTGCATCGCTACGACCACTTCGCTGTCGACGGTTAACGTCAGGTTGGCAGAAACGGGGCTGCTCGAGTAGTTGGCCGTCAAGTCGACGGAGCTGATCGCGACTGCCACCGAATCAGTGGGGAGCCCGCCACCGAGGAAGACTGGTTCTTCCAGTTCGAAATCGATGCTGGCTGAAAATAGCGTCAAGTCGGTGTTGACGCTGGCCGTGAATGCCACATCTCCTGGTTGGTCGATTCCGAGCTCGTTGAGTGCTTCTGCCGGGAGGGTGTAGTTGCCTTGAAGTTCGATGGTGCTGGCGGGCACTGTCACTGTCATGGTGTCCGTGGTGGGTGAGGTTGCGTCCGCGTCGCCTGCATTTGTCGGCAGCCTGAGGGTCGCTCCGGCGTCGTATGACGAGTACGCCAGAACGACGTCGGTGCCGGGGAACTCGCCGCTAGCAAGATCCCCGACTGCGGCCCAGATGCAATAGCCGTCCGAGTTGACGTCACCGCCGATTTGCAGCGGGTTGCCGAAGGCGCTTCCTTGGGCGGTGACGCCGAGCGACAGCGCCGACCCGGCAGTGGCCGCGCCGCTGTCGGAAGGCACGCACGACCCGGTCAGAGTCTCATTCGTGAGAGTGATCGTTGCCGACGTGATGTTGAGTTCGGATGGCCCGATGTCGCCCGTGAAGGTTTCAGTGGCGTCGAAGTCGAACTGCATCGTGGTCAGGTCGAGGCTTGCAGTGGCGGTGAAATCTAGATCGTCACCCAAGAACGTGCCGGTGGCGTCGACCAGAATCGACACTTTGAGGTCGGCCGTGGTGCAGTTCTTGGCGGACTTGGCGCATTGGTTGGAGATGCTGGCCGACAACTTTGACACGGTGAGTTCCGGGTCGATGTCGAGATTGTTGACAGTTGCCGAAATATCAACCACCAGGGATGACGAACTGCCCGTCGTGGATTCGGCTACCGAACCGGTGAATCCGGACAAAGTCACACCGCTGCTTCCGAGCGGCCACGGGCTACCTGGGTCGGTCACTGTCAGGGACCACGAGCCCGGTGAGGCATACGTGCCTGACAGGCCTATCGTGTAGGCGCCTGAACTGCGGCCGATGCTGGCCTGGGCGCCCGTCATCGAGACTCCGGACCCTTGGGTCCATTCGATGGTGGTGCCGTTCTTGAGGGCGAAGTCGGTGGTGAGCGG
>CBFGTA010000030.1:0-20346 GCA_965651595.1 uncultured bacterium
AGAAGCCATCTCCGTAGGCGTTGGAGACGAAGTTCAGAGATAGGTAGAACCAATCCTTCGACGGATTGGCGACCTCGGCCAGGGCCCACTCCTGCGCATCTGTACACGAACGCGGTGCAGTAGTTGACTCAAACTCGCAGTCTTGGACGGGGTAGCTCGAAAACGCTTTCAACGCTGCCGAGCTCGACACGGTGCCGGAGGCAATTCCCAGGGTGGCCTCAGCAGCCCGCTTGCTCCACTCGATAACTTCGATGCTCTGGCGCACGTCAGTCAGGCGAGTACGAGCGTCCTCGAAGGCCTGCCGCGCCGCTTGGTATTCGGCAACTTGATCCGCGGAGACCGGATCAGCCGACGTGGACAATCCGGTCCCCTCATCAGACTCATCGGCCACTGCCTGACCCGTGACATGCGAGACCTGCGCCCCAAACAAGTTGTTGAGATGCTCGACCCAGCTCGTTTGCTCGGCTTCGACGGTAATACCAGTGGATTCCGCGATCGCCGTGTACCGCTTCTTGGCGCTACTGTGGGCCTTCTTCGCCGCTGCGAGTTCTTTCTTCGCCACGGCGTGCTCCGACTGGAGGAGGGCGAGTTGTTCGCGGGCTGCAGCCAAGGCTGCCGCCTGGTCGGCCGCGGCTCGTTCGGCGCGTTCCCGTTCCTCCCGTTCCTTCTTACGCTTCTCCTTCTTGCGTTCACGCTTTTCGCGTTCGCGTTCGGCGGCTTCCGCTTCCTGCTGAGCCTTTTCCTGTTCGGCCGCAGCGCGCTCCTTCTCCGCCTGGGCTTGTTCGCGCTCGGCCTTCTTACGTTCGCGTTCAGCCTTCTTGCGGTCCTTCTCTGACTGAGTCGGACTCGGGCTGGGCGCCGGAGTTGTGGGTGGGGCCGAAGGGCTCGGGTCACCTGTCGGTTCAGTCCCGGGCTCTGCCTCCGCAGCTGGTGAAGGCGACGAGTTCGGTCCGACGGCGTCGGCGGCCACCGGGCCAGTAGTCAGAGCCGCTGCAGCGAGTACGCCGCAGCACACGATGGCCGCGGCTTGGCGGGCGCTCCGCGACTTGCTGGCCGCGCGTATCCGAGACGACATAGGCGGTGTCCCTCTCCAAACATTGATCAACGCACCGGTTGCTCGTGCATCGACAAATCGAGCATAGTCCTCAGCACGTGAGGTAGACCACATGCTATGTCGAGTGTTGGTGATTCGCGCGCTGATTAGGCAAGAACTCGCCAAGAAAGACCAACGCTTACCCGTGTCGACTTGGATGCCGAAGTAGGTCGGGTTTAGCGAACTCATGGTTGGGAACGACGGGTAGGTCAGATGAGGCTTTCCGGACACGTGAGTCGGGCGGGCAGGAGTAACAACGATGTCGACATATATGTGGGCCACGGTATTTGGTCTCTTGGGTGCGGGGCTGTTGACGGCCATGGCGATCCCACAACTCATCAAGATTATCCGAGGTGGCACCGACGGGGTGTCGATCGGTACGTGGGTGTTCATCGTGATCGCCACCCTGGCCTGGCTCGGGTACGGTCTGCAGATAGCCTCGCCAGCGTTGATCGTCGGCAACATTCTCACAGGGGTGGGGGCGCTCTTGGTGGTAGGCATCTTGATGCGGCGTCGATACGACTGGAGTGGCGGGGTGACCCTGGCGTCACTGTTGTTGGCGACGTTCGGTGCGATCTCGGTCTTCGTCGCGTTGCCCGTCGCTGTGGTGAGTGTTCTCGCGATTGGATTTGGACTGTTGAGCCGCTGGCCCCAGTTGCTCAGCTCGTGGCAGCATGCCCGACTCCATCAAGTCACAGACGTATCGATCGCTGCGTGGGCAGTGTCAGCGGTGGGTCAAGCGGCCTGGTTGGCGTACGGCATTCTCGCCCATGACATCCCGGCCATCGTGGTGAACGTGATTCTCGTGCTCGTCGGCGCGGCAATAGTCGCTTGTGAGTTGCGGGCGGGTCGCGGTCGGAAGGACGCAATTGCCGATGTGTTGCAGCCGACGAGAATTGCGGCGTGAGCGCTGGTAGACACGGAGAGGTGACTGACCTCGGACGAACCCGGCCAACGAGCACTTATCGAGTCCAGTTGAGCCCTGACTGGGGATTCACTGCAGCCGAGCAACTCCTCGACTATTTGCAAGATTTGGGGATATCGCACCTGTACCTGTCACCCATTCTGGAAGCCACCCCGGGGTCAACCCACGGATACGACGTCATCGAGCACGGTCGCGTGCGTGCAGAATTCGGCGGCGAAGGCGGCTTGCGGCAGTTGTCGAACGCTGCAGCCGAGCGGGGAATCGGGATCATCGTCGACGTGGTCCCGAACCATATGGCGGTGCCGGTGCCTGAATACCTCAACCCGGCACTTTGGTCGGTCTTGCGAGACGGGCCAGATTCTCCGTTCGCCAACTGGTTCGACGTCACCGTCGCTACCGGTCAACAGATGCTGATGCCGATCCTCGGGTCCCGAATTGATGAAGTGCTCGATGCTGGCGACATCCACCTGGATCTGACCGGGGGGCCCAACGGTGAGACCGTATTGCGCTACTTCGATCACGTTCTACCGGTTCGAGCGGGAACGGAGAGTTTGCCTGTCGATGAGATGCTGGCGTCCCAGTACTATCGCTTGGCCTACTGGCAACTGGCTGGCGAAGAGCTCAACTACCGACGATTCTTCGACGTCGACACGCTGGCCGCTGTCCGAGTCGAGGACCCCCAGGTGTTCTCAGAAACTCACGCTCTACTGCTCGGCCTAGCAGCCGACGGAGTCGTCGACGGCTTTCGTATCGATCATCCCGATGGCCTCGCCGACCCACTGGGATACCTGGACAAACTCACCACCCAAAGCAACCACGCCTGGATCGTCATCGAAAAGATCCTCGCCTGGGACGAGAGCTTGCCGCGCGAATTCTCGTGTGCTGGCACGACCGGTTATGACGCCCTCAGCAGGATCAGCGCGTTTCTCGCTACCGGAGACGGACTGGCCGCGCTGGCCGCCGGATTCTCGGAGATCACTCAGTCAGCGAGCGGCTGGGACGAAATAGCGGTCGAAGCCAAACGAGACGTCGTGACGGGGCTGCTCGTGAGCGAACTGGATCGTCTCACCACTGTTGCCTGGTCAGCGTGTCAGGCTGATGTGCGACTCCGGGACTACTCCCGCCGCGGGCTGATGGAGGCCCTCGCGGAGATGCTGATCGCGATGCAGGTGTACCGCGCCTACGTCGTTCCCGGCCAACCGGCCAACACGACGGCTGTCGCTCAAGTGATGGGTGCTCGCGAGCGGGCGATCGAATCGGCACCTGAGCGGGCCGATGAAATCGATCTGCTGGCCCGCATGGCACTGGGGTTGCTCGGTGACAATGAGCCCCTGCGCGAATTCATAACCCGGTTCCAGCAAACCACCGGTCCGGTCTTGGCCAAAGGCGTCGAGGACACGGCCGCCTACCGTTGGTTCCCGCTGAGCGCCCTCTGCGAGGTCGGGGTCGAACCAGACCACGCTGGCCTCGACATCGGCCAGCTCCATGAATGGTGCCAGTTGCGCAGTGAACAGTGGCCGCTGTCCATGTCGTGCCTGTCGACTCACGACACCAAACGCAGCGAAGACGCTCGGGCCCGGATTCTGGCGCTGTCTGAGTATGCCGAGCAGTGGTTGGAATGGGTGCGGGATTGGCAAGTAGTAGTCGGCCCGTTGTTGGCTCCCGATGGGTCCCGGGATCAGCGCACCGAGTGGTTGATTCTGCAAACCCTCGTGGGGGTCTGGCCCATCAGTGAGGAGCGCCTGCAGGCTTATGCCATCAAGGCCGTTCGGGAAGCCAAGCTGCATACGGCGTGGGTGGGCGCGGATGAAGAGTACGAGGCCCGAGTTGCCGAGTACGTGCACGCAACTGTGAACTCCCGGCGACTCGATGAACTCATCGCGGTGGCGCTCGAGGGGATGCAGCGTTCGGTCGCCACGAACATCCTCACCCAGCGCGCCCTCCAACTCATGCTGCCGGGCGTGCCCGACATCTATCAGATGTGCGAGGGCATCAACACGCGGCTGGTGGATCCCGACAACCGAGTCCCTGTCGATCACGACTGGATCCGTTCCGCCGCCCAACGATGCCGTCGGCCCGCCGATCCCTACCGGCAGATGAACGAGGCCAAATTGTGGCTCACACGCCAGGGCTTGCGCCTCAGGCGACGCCACGCCGAGGTGCTGAGCGCGAGGGGAAGCTACACCCCACTCGTCTTGTCGTCGGATGACGACACCCAACGGGAACGATTGATGGGCTTCAGCCGATCCGAGGCGATCGTGGTATTGGTCAGTCGCTGGGCCCGCAGAGATACTGGAAGCCCGGTAGGTGTGAGCATGCCCGCCGGTCACTGGCGTAACGTCCTGACGGGTGCGACCGTCGAAGCTAGCGGTGAACCGTTCGACAGCCACCAACTACTCGATGGCTGGCCGGTCGCTCTGTGGGAACGTGAACCGGACTCATGATTCTGCACCGATGGGCCCCGCGCGCGACCGAGTTCCTGTGTGTGCGTGGCGGCCAGCATTACGCGTTTGTACCCTGCCAGTTACTAGATCACGATCACCAGCAACCAGGCTGGATGGTGGCGGATGTCCCTTTGGAATCCGGTGATGACTATTGGTTCGAGGTGGACGGTCGAAAGCTTCCCGACCCGCTCGGGCCGCGACTACCTGCCAGCGTTCACGGTCCGAGTCGATGGTGGGACCCGAAGACGTATAACTGGCGAGCATCGAACTGGACTGGACGGGCGTTGGGGCCGGACTCGGTCATCTACGAACTGCACGTGGGGACGTTTACATCCAATGGCACCTTCGACGCCGCCGCCGAGTGCCTCGACCATCTGGTCGACCTCGGCATCAGCCATGTGGAGTTGATGCCGGTCAACTCTTTCGACGGCCACCACGGCTGGGGATATGACCAAGTCGCGCTGCGAGCGGTACACGAACCGTACGGCGGGCCTGCGGGACTGTGTCGGTTTGTGGATGAGTGTCACCGTCGGGGACTGGCCGTTCTATTGGACATCGTCCATAATCATTTCGGACCTTCGGGAAACTACTGGGACGCTTTCGGACCGTTCATCCTCAACGACCACCCGACCCCGTGGGGTGGAGCCGTCAATCTTGACGGGCCAGATTCGGATTCAGTTCGCACCATCCTGATCGAATCTCTGATCATGTGGGCCGAGGCGTTTCGAGTCGATGGATTCCGAATGGACGCCGTCCACGAGCTCCGCGATACGCGGGCGATTCCCTATCTTGAACAGCTCGGGCAGGTCGTCGCTAGCGCGGCGACAAGCTCCGGCCGCACATGCGACATCGTGGTGGAGACCGATCGCAACGATCCCCGAACCGTGCAACCGGTATCCGGCGGCGGCCTGGGCATGACCGCGCAATGGGATGACGACGTGCACCACGCTCTGCACGCGTTTCTCACCGGAGAAGCCAGCGGCTACTACCGTGACTTTGCGGTAGCTGAAGCCACTGCCACCACGTTGGCCCAGGGCTTCTGGCATGCGAACACCTACTCAAGTTTTCGCGGTCGAACCCACGGTCGGCCAGTGGACTTCCGGCGGGTGGACCCGTGGAGATTCATCTGCAGCCTGCAAACCCACGACCAGGTCGGTAACCGCGCGGCCGGTGAACGACTGAGCCATCTGACCGATCTTGACAAGTGCGCTGCCGGGGCGGCGGTCCTGTTCACCTTGCCGTACACGCCGATGCTGTTCATGGGGGAAGAGTGGGCGGCGTCGACGCCGTGGCAGTTCTTCACAGCCTTTGCGGACCCCGACCTCGCCCAGGCTGTCCGGGACGGTCGCCGAAGCGAGTTCGCCGACTATGGCTGGGCGGCCACCGACATTCCGGACCCCCAGGACGCTCAAACT
Organism: uncultured bacterium; assembly: GCA_965651595.1. Classification (GTDB taxonomy): domain Bacteria; phylum Actinomycetota; class Actinomycetes; order S36-B12; family UBA10799; genus CBFGTA01. Next base: position 5,878 of record CBFGTA010000030.1, read on the forward strand.
GTGGAGAGATCGACGCTGGACTGGAGTGAGGCGACCCGGCCAGACCACGCCGCCATGCTCGCCTGGTACCGCGAGCTGATTGATCTGCGTCGCCGGCACCCTGACCTCATGGGTGCCGCAGCCGGGCCCTTGGCAGACGCAGCCGACGGTATACACGTCGAAGTGCTCGACAACCAAGACACAAAGGCAATCGCCGTGCGCCGGGGTCGGTGGCTGATCGCCTGCAACGTGGGCGCCATTGCGGTGCAGGTCGGCGCCACGGGACTGGTCTCGAATCACCGCAATGTTGCCAGCGCAATCGTGCGGGGGCCTGACCGACCTGTCGACCCGGCACTGTTCGAGGAGATCGTTGCCCAGTGGCCCCAGACGGCAACGCGCATATCCGGAGGAGTCGGGGCCGAGCCGTTGACGCTACCCCCGGGATGTTCCGTGATTGTGCGGGTACGGCAGACGACCCGACAGGGATCCAACACTTCATGAGACGGCGCGCAAAGCGCCGCTGACGATGGCAGGATCGGGGTCGTGACGCGACTCGAAGCCAGTGAAACTCGGGCCACTCTGGAGGCCATCGACACCGGAAATCTACCCCGGCGCGAACGAGTGCGAGAAGCCATGAGAATGGCGTACAACGCTTACATTCACATTGACGAGGGGGCGGTGGCCGACTACATTCCGGCCCTCGCCCAAGCCGACCCCGATTGCCTGGGCATCAGCATGACGGGCGTCACCGGCAACCGACTGTCCCACGGCGACGCCCAGGTCGAGTTTTCCATCCAGAGCATCTCGAAGGCATTCGTCTACGCTCTCGTCCTCGACCACATTGGCCCGCTCGCCGCGCGGAAGGCCGTCGGCGTCAACGCGACCGGCATGGCCTTCAACTCGGTGGTCGCTATCGAGATCAATGAAGATCGCACGGTCAATCCGATGGTCAACGCCGGTGCCATCGCCACTACGAGCCTCTTGCCCGGGGCCACGGGGGAAGAGAAGTGGCAGGCAATCGAGACGGGCCTATCTCGCTTCGCTGGCCGAGAATTGACGCTCGACGAGCAGATCTATGAGTCCGAGACCTCCCACAACGAAAGAAACCGAGGCGTGGCACACCTGCTGTACGGCTACGGGCGCCTCTACTTCGATCCGGACACCACCACTGATATTTACACCCGGCAATGTTCGATGCTGGTCACGGCCGAGGATCTGGCCACGATGGGCGCAACCCTGGCCAACGGTGGAGTCAACCCTGTCACCGGAGAAACGGTCATCAGCCCTGACACAAGTCGGCAGGTGCTGGCGGTGCTCGCGACGGCCGGACTCTACGAGCGAACCGGCGACTGGCTGTTTGACGTCGGACTGCCGGGAAAGAGTGGGGTCGGGGGAGGAATCGTGACGATGAGTCCCGGCAAAGGTGGGCTCGCGACGTATTCTCCCAAGCTCGACGTCGCCGGCAACAGTGTGCGTGGGCAGTTGGTGACCCGCTTCTTGTCGAACCACCTTGGGCTTGATCTCTTCGCGTCTGCTCCGCATGAAGATGACGAAGACGAAGACGCCAGCCCGCTCGACTCCGCTGACTGATTCCCGGAACAGCTACTCGATGTAGGGGCAATGGCGGCAGCCTTGCTCGCAACAGGCACGTTCTGCCAGTGCCCGCGACGTGAAAACAAACAAACCGGTAGTTGGATCGGCATACCCGTCGTCGCCATCAGCGAGAGCGTCAGCGTGAGCGATCAGAATGGCGTCTCGGCCCGGATGGTTGAGAGGTAACCGCGCGGCAGAAGGCTGATCCCACGGGCGAGGCCAGTCAGAGTCCACGGCTGAACCCGCTATCTAGGGTGCTTCGAGGGCGGCAATGATGGTGGCCGCATAGGCCTTCGCTCCGGCCGGGGTCAAGTGGGTTCCATCCGGATAGAAGTAGCCCCGCTGCCCAGCGGAGGCTGACTCCCAGTCCGCCACCCGGACGTTGTCGAATCGTTGTGCCACCGAACGAATCGACGAGTTGGACTGCTGCATCCAGCGGGTGGGAGCCCTCGTCGTCACCAGGATCACCCGCTCGCGGTCATCTAGCTTCTTAACCGCCGCTGCCAAGTCCTTCTCGTACGCTGGCCCATTGGTGCCCGGGTGGACGACAACGACGGGCGCGAGCTGACCGGCGGCCCGTCGCTGTTCGATGCGTTGGTACATGGCGTCACTCTGGCGACTGACGGCCGCATCAATCGTGACCCTCCGCAGACGTGAATCGAGAGCGTCACGAGCCCCCACCATGACCGAATCGCCGATCGCGGTGATGGGTTGCCGCCGAATGGGAATGGTGGGGTCGATACCCGTCGAAAGGTTGTCGTCAACCGGTGTGGCGGGATCTCCGGGAGTTGCCGGGTTGTTGCCTGGCTGCTCCACGAGCTCGGTACCGACTTCAGTGACACCGCCAAGGTACGTCTTCTCATTGACCGGTTCAATCGCGGACAATGCTGCCCACAGCAGCGCTGCCGTGCCCACAATCGCAACCCCAGCGATCAACAGGTTCCGGACTGCGGTCACAGGACTCAGGCGCTTCCAGGCCGCCCACAGTTCTCCCAGTCGTCCCTGCCGAATCGGCATCTCCACATACCGATAGGACAACTCTGCCAAACCGAAAGTGAGCCCGAGTTGTAAGGCGAAGCTCGGGATCTCAGCAAGTCCGGTGTCGATGCCGGGACGGGTGACCATGAAGATCGGCCAGTGCCACAGATAGAGGCCGTAGGAACGCCGACCAATGTAGAGCAGGGGCTGGGTTCCCAGCAGCCGCGCCGCTGGGACTCCGGGGTGGCTAGCAACAGCGATCAGAACCGCAACGGCGGCTGCGAAGGCGAGGAATCCGCCCCGGTACAGCAGAGTGGAATTCTCGTGGACGGAAACATACGACCAGACGATGATGGTCAGTGCCGCAGCCCCGATCGCTGCCAGAACGAGTTGGGCCGCGACCGACAGCCGCCCGCGCAACTGGCCCGGCCGCCAGATGGTGGCCAGCCCAGCGCCGACCAGCAGGCTCATGGCGTGAGTGTCGGTACCGAAATACAACCGGCTGGGGTCGTTGTCACCTGGCATCGACCACAGAACGCTGAGGGTGAGCATGAACAACGTGGAGCCAATCGCCGCCCAGATTGCCACCTTCCCCACGAGTTGACGCCCCCGCTTGCGGAACAGGAACACCACCAGCAGCGGCCACACCAGATAGAACTGCTCTTCGACAGCCAGAGACCATAAGTGCTGCAGCAGCGGCGGGCGTCCGGTGGCTTCGAAATAAGACTGGTCGGCAAAAATGTTGACCCAGTTGGTCACATAGAGCAGGGACGCGACGATGTCACGTCGCAGTTGTTCGGCCGCGTCGTGTGCAAACAGCAACACGAGCACAGCGCTGGCGGCCAGGACGAGGATCAGTGCAGGCAACAGTCGGCGGGCGCGGTGAACGTAGAAGCGGCGAAAATCGACCCGACCGGTGTTGGTGAGTTCGGTCAGGATGATCGAAGTGATGAGAAAGCCGGACAGGACGAAGAAGACATCAACTCCGAGGAAACCACCGGGCAGCCAGGAGGCCGATCCGTGGAATATCAGGACGCCGATCACAGCAATCGCGCGGATCCCGTCAAGAGACGCTATGTAGCCCATGGGGCGCACGCGGGCGGATCGCGTGGCATTGGGTCGACGTGGTGGTTTCGGCTTCTGGGTACGAACCGCAGGACGAGGAGATGGCCGCACGGGCCGATTCCTCGCGGTCGTACTCATGGTGACTCCTTGACAGGGCGGGACTAACGGATGCCTGATGTTTGAGGCTAATCGTCGGGCGGGCCCGGGGACGGTATTGACCGTGCGTGCCGTGCGGTCGACTCAGCGGAAATCGCGTGAGCCGACCGAGACTGGGCAGGTGAGGCCATGAGCGAGGTGCGCGAGGACGCTGATGGAGTCGCCGGATCGCTGAACGGTTCCTCGAACCGCCAAAGCAGTGGCCGTGCCGATCATCGGCATGTGCGCGCGCCACGTGTTCTGTCGGCAAATCACGTTCACTAATCCAGTGTCATCCTCCAGATTGATGAACGTCACCCCTGCTGCTGTTTCGGGCCGCTGCCGGTGAGTGACGAACCCCACCACCCACACCGGCTGCTCAGGCGCACACTCCATCAGTTCCGTTGCCCGCACCCACGGAACCGCCCGCACCCACGGAACCGCTCGGTGTCGGGGACCGAGCGGGTGAGCTTGGTCGGAGTGGGACTGTTCGAGAGGGGTGGAGGGTCGTAGCCCAAGGCGGTCGAGCTGTGTGTACAACAACGAGAGGGGAGGCCGACCTAGTGAGACCCCAGTGGTGGTGAGGTCGGCGACTAAGAGTTCGGTCGCGGTCATAGTCGGTAGCGGGGGAGCCTCAACCGGAATGTCGAGTCCGGGCAGTTGGCCTGGCGAGGAATGGGCAGCAACGGATGCTTCCCACAGGCTGGCTCGCCGATCGTGTGCGTCCAGGCTGCTAGTGGCCCCAGCAGCAGCGAGTGCCTCCAGAGACGACTGTGACAGCCCGGCGATGCTGGCCAGTTCGGAAAGACTTCGGTAGCCCTCGGCGGGGCGCCCGGTGGTGACCCGCGCAGCAGTGTCACTGCCGATCCCGCGCACCGACGACAATCCAAGCCGCACAGCCCAGTCGCGATCGCGGCGTTCAGGAAGCTTCTGCGTAGGAGTAACAGCTGATGGAGGTGGGACAGGAGGCTGTGGCTCCAGCCGGGCGTCAGCATCGCTCGCGTTGATCTCGGGAGGGAGGACGGTGACTCCGTGGCGTTGGGCATCAGCTATCAAAGTGGCCGGCGACCAGAACCCCATCGGCTGAGAATTCAGTAAAGCGGTCAAAAAGGCGGCCGGGTAGTGCAACTTCAGCCAGGCGCTCGCGTACACGAGGTACGCGAAAGAAGCCGAATGAGACTCGGGGAAGCCGAAGTTCGCGAAAGAACGCAGTTGATGGAATATCTCCTCGGCAGCATCTCCGGCAATGCCCTTCTCATCCATCCCCGCAAACAGCTTCTCGCGCAGGGCATCCATCCGTTGAGAAGACCGCTTCGAACTCATCGCCTGACGCAACTGGTCGGCATCAGCGGGACTGAATCCCGCCGCGTCGATGGCCATCTGCATGAGTTGTTCCTGGAACAGCGGAACCCCCAAAGTCTTGCGCAGAGCTGGCTCCAGGACGGGGTGGGGCGGGTCAGGGGCTTCTTGACCGTCGCGCCGACGTAAGTAGGGGTGGACCGAACCACCCTGGATGGGGCCGGGCCGGATGAGTGCCACTTCGATGACGAGATCGTAGAAGCATCGAGGTTTCAAACGCGGCAACGTGGCCATCTGGGCGCGTGATTCCACTTGAAACACGCCGACCGTGTCAGCTCGACACAGTTGTTCGTAGACGGCATCTTCCTGGGGCAAGGTCGCCAGGTCGACGGTGGTCCCGCTGGATTCAGCGACGAGCTTCATGCAGCGGTGAATTGCCTCCAGCATCCCCAATCCGAGCAAGTCGAACTTGATGAGGCCAACTCGTGCGCAGTCGTCTTTGTCCCACTGAATCACGGTGCGACCAGCAGCAGTGGCCCATTCGACGGGACACACCTCGATAATCGGTCGATCGCACATCACCATCCCTCCTGAATGCACCCCGAGATGGCGCGGTAGGTCGAGGAACCCGCGGGCGAGGTCGACAACCTCAGGGGGGATCGTGGACTCGTCACGTACATTCACATGGCTACGACTGTGGTGGTCAAGAGCGCGGGTCCAAGCGTCGGCACTGCCCTGATCGAAACCGAGGCTTCGGGCCGCGTCTCGAATCGCCATGCGGGGCCGGTAGGTGATGACGTTGGCAACTTGGGCACAGTGGTGCCGGCCGTGACGTTGGTAAACGTACTGAATCACTTCTTCACGTCGAGCACTCTCGATGTCGACGTCGATATCGGGGGGACCATCTCGGGCCGGAGAGAGGAAACGCTCGAAAAGTAACCCGAGTGCCACCGGATCACAGTTGGTGATTCCGAGGGCATAACAAACGGCGGAGTTGGCCGCCGATCCTCGGCCCTGACAGAGGATGTCGTGGGAGCGGCAAAACTCGACGATGTCCCAGACGATCAGGAAGTAACCAGCGAATCCGAGGTCCTCGATGACCGCTAGCTCCTTGTCGAGTTGCTTCCACGCCCCGGGCACGCGCTCGCAGCCGCGTTCGCCGTAAAGCCGCCGGGCCCCCTGCTCGACGAGCGAGCGGAGAAGTTGGGGTTCGCTGGTGGTGGTCGTGCTGGTCGTGCTGGTGGTCATGCCGCTCGGGGCAGTGAAGTGTGGCAGTTGGGGTGCTAGCAGAGACAGATCAAAGGCCAGGTCGCGGCCGAGTTCGCCAGCTCGCTCTACTGCCCCGGGATAGTGGCGAAAGCGTCGGAGTTGTTCGGTCGCAGACCGCAAATGGGCAGTAGGAGACGGGTTCAACCACGGGTCCATATCCGACAAACACTTTCGGGCACGGGTGGACCAGACTGCAGTAGCCAACCGAAACTCGGAAGGAGTGGCGTAGTGGGCGTTTGTGGTGGCGACAGTGTCGACTCCGCAACGGTGAGCCAGGGCCGTGAGTTGGTCATTGCGGAGATTGTCACCTGGCAGGCAGTGATCCCACAACTCCACTTTGACGTTCTCGCGCCCAAACACCTCGACCAGGAGGCCGAGCTCATCCTGGGCTGCCAGCGGGCCGCCAGAGGCCAGTGCGGCCGGGACAGTGCCCTTCCGGCAGCCGGTAAGAATCACCCAGTTGTTGCGGTGATCGACCTGGAAAACATCTTCTTTCGATAGCTGTGGCTTTCCTTTCGATCCCCGCAAATTGGCCAGGGACACCATGCGGCAGAGGCTGGAATAGCCCTCCACATTGCGCACGAGGATGACGAGGTGGGTGCCATCTGGGTCGGGTGTCTCGGAACGTGCTGAGACGGCCTGAAGAGTCACCTCCGCCCCTATGACAGTAGGCATGCCAGCGGTCCGGGCTGCGTCAGAAAACTGCACGAGACCGTAGAAGCCGTTGTGATCGATGAGAGCGAGGGCATCGAGTTCGAGCTCGCAGGCCACCTCAACCATGCGAGCCGGAGAGCTCACTCCGTCCAGGAAACTGAACGAAGAGTGCGCGTGCAGTTCTGCGTAGCCAGATGGTGTCGAGCGAGTTCTAGTCATAAATGGCCTCGATCCACCAGCGGGCCTGGGCGAAGCAGCACAGGTAGGCCCGTGGCTCGTCCGTAACGAACTGGAATCGACACAGGCGCTCGGCCCGATCGGAGTCCCACCAGCGCTCATCGAAGAGCCAGGGGCCGTTCCACCGAGTGATGTGGCACACGGTGCCCGTCGAATGCGGAAGAAGCGAATACTGAAGAAAGAGGGGCTCCTCGCTCAGGGTGGCGCGCACCGACACTGTTACTGCTGCGGTGCTCCCGCGTACCTGAACCGGAACCGCATTCGTGAAGACCACCGTGGGTGCCGGATCAGGTAAGCCGCCTGGCCACGGGAATCCCCGGTGAACATTGGTCAGTGCTGGCGATGACGACTGCTGTGTCCAGTCCACTAGTTCGAACTGCGCTCGCGGGCCACGTCCACCTCGCAACTTGGTGCGGGTGATTCGGGCGTTGGGCAGAATCTCGTTGACTCGATCGAGGCCCCGAATGGCGCGACGGTCAGCATCGGACATCTGACCCGACACAGTGCTCTGCAAATCGTCTCCAGCGATCCACTCGCTGGCGGTCAAGCTGATGCGATACACCCCAGAAGTAGGTCGATCGGGTTCAGGCCCTGACAACCAACTCGTCAACTGCCAGCGCAAGCGATCCACGATTGCCTGGGTGTCGAAGGTGAACGGAGCATGCCACATTCGACTGCTGATCTCGGCGTGCTCCGTTTCCAACTCGATCTCCATGTGGGTGCAGGCAACCCCACGGCTCGTGAGCAGCTCAAGGAGTTCACTGGCGATTCCGCGAACGATGAAGGCAACTGCGTCCACCTGCTCGACAGGAGCGTCGAGCACACGCTCCACATGGGGTCGTTGGGTGAATCGATGGCGAGACAGCGGATGCGGGCAGTGACCGTTGAGCTCCCGCCAAGCGGCCACCGCTGCTGTGCCGAAACGGGTTTCCACCGCGGACACGGGCAGTCGGGCAAACTGGCCCAGGCTGGCGATGCCCAAAGGCCCGGCGATATCAGTGACCGCAGGCAGCTTCAAGACATCGATGGGAATCGAATCGAGGAATGGCTCGTGCTTATCAGGGGGAAGGGCCACGCTTCGCGGCCCGATCTGATGAGCCCACAGTTCGGAATGCTGACGGGGGGCTGCGGCAAGCAGAGCAGTCATGCGTTGGGTGGAGAAAGCCATGAAAACCGGAGGCGGATCGTGGGGAGAGAAAATTCCTGTGAGTCGTCTCTGGATCGCATCGCGAACCTGGTGTTCGCAGTCAGCGATGCTTCCGTAGAAATGGATGGGACTGGCAGCGGGAAAGAGGCAGAGCCCGGGTTCAACAACCTCAAGATGAGGTACTGCTTGGGACAGAGACAAGGCCACGTCCTCAAAGAGGATGGATTCGTTGTGAGGGTGAGGATCCAGAATGAGCAGGTGGGGACAGCAAGCCAGGGCGGCTCGTTTGCGCTGAGCGGGGCGTACCCCCATGTCGCGAGCAGTCGAGGTGGCGGCACTGATGCGTCCGGCTGACAGCAGCGCGAGTGGTTCAGTGAGGGGGACGCTGGCGACCTGGGCGGCGACGGCGAGAGGCCAGTCCGCAATGCCGACAGCGCCGTAGAGGTAAGCCGGGCCTGCTGGGTTGTCGACGGGCTCGGTGGCAGCGGCCGTTGGAAGCGTGAACAAAGAGTCGTAGACGGGAACAGACATAGTTCTAACTAGCGATTGCAGTCGGAGCGAAGGCGAGTTCGTGGACAAGAGGCGCCGGGTGGATCCGTCGACCCGACACGGTGACATGGGCATGCGTCGCAGTGATCACTCCGTGGCCGCAATCGATTCCCTGCCAGGTCGTGCCGTGCACGCGAAGCACAACGTCAGGGGTGTGGGGCCACAGGTTCGATAGTGGGGGAGTGTTAGTTTCCGGGACTGGAACGTGGTTCATCACCAGCACCACACTGGAACGCTGACGGGCTCGAGCCATGAGCTTGCTCACCTGGGTTGATCGAATGCGATATCCACCGGTTGCTCGGTGTGAAACGTTGAGCACCACGAAATCGAAGGAGTCGATGAGAACTCCCACCGCAGTGAACCAGGTGACGGGGGAGACGCTGGCAGGAGAGATGGTGGCCAGGCGCTCGAGAGGCACTCCGTACTCGTGGGCCGCGCGGTACCCCAGGTGCTCGAATCCAGCCAGAACAGCCCAACTGCCTGATCGCAAAGGGTGGGACAAGAGTGAGAAAAGCAGGGACGTCTTCCCGGCCTCGCCATCAAGAGCGACGCAGCTTCCGCCCCGCAAACCATGAGGTAAGACAGGTTCCAGGGAGGGGTCGACGGCAAGAGAAGGCATGACGCCAGATTATCGAACATATGTTCGAACTACGAGGAATTTTCTCGGATTACTCCATTCGGGCGAGTCCGGGCAATGATGGGGTGTGGTGGGCGCTCATTGCGAACCCGCAGGTCGCAGACACGGCCTGGCCGGTGGTTATTGGTCACCGATTTCGGTTCATGGAGGACTATCGTGGGGCCGAGCAGTCCGGTGAAGGTGAGGGGTGGGATACATGATCAAGAGGATTTTCTTGGTGATCGTGCTCGTCATCGGCACCACAATCGGGTTGCTCTACCCACTCATCTTCAGTGGAACCGGTGGCCCGGCTGGAACCGAACCCACCACAATTACCCTCTACCAGGCCGACTATCGGGTCAGTGCTGACGGTGAACTCACCGCCACCGAAACAATCACAGTCTCCTTCCCGCGCCACATATCCAAACGGGGGATCTTCCGCTTCTTCGACACCGCTGACCAGTCCGATCCTCGGGTACGACTAGAACCCGTGATCGAATCGATCGAGCGCGACGGTAAGCGGGAGCCCTACACGATCGAACAGCGTGATAACCGTTATGTGGTGGCCCGGATCGGTGACGAGAACGTCATCATCAGTCCCGGGGAACACGTGTACACCATTCGCTATCGCATTCCTGGAGTGATTGCACCGCCCACGGCAGGTGCTGATCAGGACTTCGCGAGCAGCGTGGGGGATCCGGCCGGGGCGCGTTCAGCCTTCTACTGGGACGTCGTCGCCCGCGGCTGGGCGATGTCGATCGCGCGAGCCGATGTGACGGTTCAGTTGCCTTCTGCGGCGACCTCCATCGAATGCAGCGCAGCCCAGACCCAGTCCCGCACTGGTACTGTCCGGATCGGCCCGTGCGACATCAACGGCCAAGACTCGCAACGGGTAACCGTCAGGGCCACCAACTTGGCCCCCTACGGGGGAATGACTGTTCGCACCACGATGGATCTGCCTGCCCCGGAGCGGGTGACGGCGCCGTGGTCACTCGAGTGGGATCCGGTGCTCGGACGCAACCTGTGGTTTGCGGTCCTCCTCGTTGTCCTTGCTATCGGGTTATTGGTTGTGGGGATCTGGCTGAGTTGGACCGCCCGTGAGCGCAAGCCCGGCTATCCGGTCATGTACGGGCCACCGACGGTGCCCGGTTCGCAGCCACCCGAGCAGCTCAGTCCCGCACAAACGCTCTACATGAAAGACGAAACAGTGGGGCCCCACGGCCTCACGTCGACGTTGTTCTACTTGGCGGACCGAGGTGTGGTTTCCCTCGAGCGCACATCCGACAAGAGTTGGGTGATCACCCGCCAGGGAACTGATGAGCAGTGGCAGTCGCTCGACACTCCTAGTCGAAAAGTCGCAACGGCTCTGGGATTGAAGACACCCGGTTCCACGTTTACTGCCAGCCGTAAGAACAAGACTTCCGGATCCACCCTGTTGGCCGCCCGCACGGGTCTGGAATCGGAGACGAAGCAGTGGGCGTTGATTCACGGCTACCTGGCGGCAGCGCGACGCGAGAAGGTCGCCAAAGTGCTGTGGTACGTGGCGATCGTCCTGGCCATCGCCGGATTCGTGGGAATCGGCGGAATGACTTTGCTCGGCCTGCCACCAGCACTATTCGCGATCGGAGCCGTCGGTGTCCTGGCGACCGGAGTGGGGACGCGGCGCACGTCTGCGGGCCGAAAACTATGGAGCCAGTCCGGAGGCTTCGAGCGAATGTTAGGGACCCCGTCGTCTCAACAGCGTTTCGATTTCGCCGCCCGTAAGGACCTCTTCATCTCGTTCATCCCGTATGCAGTGGGGTTCGGGTTGGCCGATAAGTGGGCGGAGAAGTATCGCGCCGAAATGGGTGAAGAGCCACCCATGCCGACGTGGTATCCGTATGGGTACGCCATCTGGGCAACCGGATACGGTGCTGGTTCAGGTCTGGGTGATTTCGAGTCGACGATTTCTGCCAGCATCAGCCACTACCATTCTCAGACCTCCTCAGGTGGGGGCGGCGGCTACAGTGGAGGCATCGGCGGGGGCGGTGGTGGCGGTGGTGGCGGAAGTTGGTAGCCGCCAAACCGCGATTGTCGGTCAAGAGTCCATAGGGCCCGCGGGTCCGTGACAGTGGGGAAGTGATGCCCGGTGCTCATCGCACTCATCGTCATCGTCGTGTTGATCGTGATTGCCGTGATCTTCACCGTCGTTGGCTTCAACAAGTTGCGATCTGCCGATGTCGCTGCCCAAGAGGCGCTCGGCGGGATCGACGTCCAACTCACTCGCCGCACCGACCTCATTCCCAACCTGGTCGAAACGGTCAAGGGCTACGCGACCCATGAGCGAGGAGTCTTCGAGAAGGTGACGGAGGCTCGTGCACACGTCAACGAAGCGATTCGTTCAGACTCTGTCGAGCAAAAGGCAGCCGCCGAACAAGAGCTAAAGAACGCGCTAGTTAACGTCATGGCCGTCGCTGAGGCCTATCCAGATCTCAAGGCCTCCGCCAATTTCATGAACCTCCAGAACCAACTCGCGGACACCGAGAACCAACTCGCCTTCGCCCGCCAGTACTACAACGACGCGGTCGGAACACTCAACACGTTGGTCGTCACTTTGCCCTGGCTGTTGTTCAACGGGCTCGCGAAGGTCTCTCAGCGCGAGTTCTACGACGCCCCTGAAGGTCAGGCCACACCGCCCCAGGTGTCGTTTTCGTGAGCGAGTCAGTTGCTACTGACGTCTGGTTTCCCGGTAGCAGGGCTGACCCTCCGGAGGACCACGACGGTGAGGCCACACCGCTGCCGTTCTACCTCACCGACCACATTCGGTCCTTCAACACCTTCGGGTGCTACATTGCCGGGCAGCCCTGGCTGAGCCGTGCCCCCCACGGTGACGGCCACGGCGTCATGGTTCTGCCCGGCCTCGGTGCCGGTGACTTGTCGACTTTCCCTCTGCGCCGGTTCTTGCAGCGACTCGGTTACCAGGTGTCTGGGTGGGGACTCGGCCTCAACGTTGGACCCACAGCGAAGGTGATCCACGGGTTGCGAGATCGCGTGACAGCGATGGCCGACCACACCGGCGGGCGGGTCTCGCTAGTCGGCTGGAGTCTGGGCGGAATCTTTGCCCGCGGGTGAGCTCGTCACGACGAGTCCGTCGTGCGGCAAGTGGTCACGCTGGGATCTCCGATCCGCATGGGCCATCCGCGCCAGGCCAGGGCGATTCGGATGTATCAGCGGTTCGCGCGTCTGCACATGGCGCCCGAGCAGTTGCCGCAACCAGAACTCGCCCAGATCGACCCCCTGCCGGTTCCGGCCTCGTCCATCTATTCGCGCGTGGACGGAATCGTCGACTGGAGGGCATGCCTCGACCGAGTCGACGACAGCCACGAAAACATCGCCGTCTGGACGAGCCATTTGGGGTTCGGTCACGATCCGGCCGTGCTGTGGGCGGTCGCCGATCGATTGGCTCAGCCGGAGGAGAACTGGGAGGCGTTTCGAGCCCCCTGGTACGCCCGCCCCCTGTATCCGCGTCCCGACGCGCCCGTAAACGGCTAAAGCGCCCGAACTTTCCAGGCAGTTGTCCGGTCGACGGTCGACTGGGAACCTGTCGTCACAATCTGGGCCGCGACATGCCGCAGAAGCGTCATTCTCCTGTGGCGATGCGGTACCGTGTCCATCACGGCATCCGTAGTAGATACGGGCACCATCTGCGCGAACAGAACGCTGGGGAAGGCGAATCTGATAGCGGAGGAGGTGGCAATGCCCGATTTGTCCTGCCGTGAATCTTCTGCGGCACATCGAATGACGCCATCATCACAGGCCGAAGCCCGTGGGATTCTCTATATCCACTCGTGTACCCGCGCATTGATGCCGCACGCCCAGTGGTGCTTGTCGAAGCACTTCGGAACCCAACTTGATCTCGATTGGTCACCGCAGCCGGTACAGCCGGGCAGCTATCGAACCGAAGTGCGCTTCGCTGCCACGCCGGGCAGTGCAGCCGGCTTGGCCAGCGATCTGCGTCGGCTAGGGCAAGTGCGGTTCGAACTCGTCCACGATGCGGCTGGCGATATCCCCGGAGAACGCTATTGCTTCACGCCCAGCCTGGGTATGTACCGATCTGCCATCGGGCCCCTCGGAGATGCTCAGATCTCCGAGGATCGCATTCGTGCGGTCATGGAAGAGTCAACCGGCCGGACTGGAGCCGGCTCCGCCGATCCGGCGACCCTGGTCCAGGCTCTGCACGGTCTACTCGGGACCGCGTGGGATGAGGAATTGGAAGCATTCCGTCTAGCCGCTGCCGGCGACGGGGTGCGGTGGATGAACCACGCAGGCTGATCCGCGCCGGCTGGCCATGCCGCGCTAATCGGTGGGCATCGGACCCGCACGCACACTCGACCAGCATCGGCGGGCCGTGGTGGAGGATGATGTCCCCGTGTCAGGTCACGGTCCAGGTGTTGTCACCAAAGATCCCCGCCGGTGGTGGGCGCTTCTCGCCCTGAGCCTAGCCATTCTGCTGGTGGCGGTAGACAACACGATCTTGGCGTTGGCGATCCCGAGTTTGGCTGCGGATCTGCAACCGACTCCAGGACAAGTCCTGTGGATCGGGGACATGTATTCATTCGTGTTGGCGGGATTGCTCATCACGATGGGAAGCGTAGGCGACCGGGTGGGTCGGCGTCGCTTGCTGATGATTGGCCTGGCTGCGTTCGCACTGTTTTCCGTGGTAGCAGCGTTCGCTCCGACGGCCAATGCTCTGATCGTCGCGCGCGCGCTACAGGGAGTCGCTGGCGCGACCCTGATGCCTTCGACGATGGCCCTGATCCGCAACACCTTCACCGATCCCAAGGAGCGAGTGTTCGCAATTTCGGTGTGGGCCGCTATGGGCTCGGTCGGAGTTGGGCTCGGCCCTATTTTTGGGGGGTTCCTGCTGGAGCACTTCTGGTGGGGATCTGTGTTCCTCGTGAACGTGCCC
>CBFGTA010000031.1:0-20015 GCA_965651595.1 uncultured bacterium
AGTAGTCGATGACGCGGTCGGCCGCCCGTCCGGCCGACGCGATGCACGCGGGAATTCCGACGCCGTCGTAGGCCGCTCCGCACAGTTCGAGGCCCGCGGAGGACTCGACGGCGTGGCGAACTCCAGATACCAGTTTCCGGTGACCGGGGGCGTACTGGGGCAGAGCATCGGGCCACCGTTGCACGGCCCACTGTTCCGGGGCAATGTCGAAACCGAGGATCGTCCGCAACTCTTTCCCAGCCAAGCGCACCAGGTCCTCGTCGGACCGGTCGTTGATCCACGACTCTTGATGGCGGCCGAACGAACACCGAATGATGGTGTTGCCCCCGGTGGTGGGATTGACTCGGGCGGCTTGATCGAGCCACAACCACTTCTGAGATGAGAAGGTCGCCGCCTTCATCCGGAACTTCTCCACCGGGGGTACGAGGAATCCGCTGCCCGTCGGCAACGTCGAGCCCCGTTTGCGGGGAACTGCCAGCGCCACCAACGCGACCGACGCAGTCTCCACCGACCGCATCGAAGCGGCGGCCCCAGCCTGCCCCAACCCATCGAGAAGGTGGGCTGTCACCGGCGCGGGCGTCGCCATCACCACCGCGTCGGCAGCGAGGCGTACGGTCGAGTCTCCGACCCGGTAGGTGACCACGAAGCCGGTATCGTCACGGCTGACAGACTCGACGACCGCGTTGGTGTGAACGTGGGCTCCTGCCGAGCGAAGTTGGTTGCCGAGGGCCTGGGGCAGTCGATGGAGACCACCGCGGATTCCGGCGAACACACTTCCCGACTTCAGTGCTGTCCCCGGATACTCGCCCGCGGCCTGACCTCGACCCGAATTTGCTGAGCCCGGCCGCCCGCCGGCACCACCGGCACGGATTGACGCTGCTGCGTCGAGCACGCTGCGATGACGGGCAACCTCCCGGAAGAGACCCGGCATCGCCATTTCCATACTCAGGCGGTCGGCTTGACCGGCGTAAACGCCGGACAGAATCGGCTCCACGAGTCGGTCAACGACTTCGTCTCCGACTCGCGCCCGCAGCAACTTTCCGACCGCGACGTCTGGATGTACGTCGGCCGGACCCAGACTGTAGTCCAGCGGGATCCGCATCAATCCCCGGTACGAGATGATGTTGCTGTCGGCCAGGGCGGTCAGATCGGTGGGAACCCCGGTCACTAGTCCCGCGGGCAGATCGCGCAACTTGCCGCGCGACCACAGTAGAGCCGAAGAGGTCGCCGGACTCACCAGCGCATCCGACAGCCCAAGTTCTATCGCCAAGTCGACAGCTTCGCGACGCATCGCCAACAAAGACTCGGCACCGCCATCAATCGTCAGTGTGCCCACATCCATTGGGGAGATCTTGCCGCCCACGCGGTCGCTAGATTCTAGAACCACGACGTCGATGGCCGCCACGGAATCCGTACCGTGCCGACGCACGCGGAATCGGCGGGAGTCTGACTCTCCGCGCGCCCGCCTCATGACCCGCCAAGCGGCGGTCAGGCCAGTAATCCCGCCCCCGATCACGACGACCCGGGGCGCAGGGGCATCCGGTTCGTTTTCTCCGATGACGGCGTCGAGGACCGGACGCGGGGCAGCATTTGCCACCTCGGCAGCGCTGCGGGCCGCAGAGGTCATCTGCTTTGTGGCCTCTTTGAGCGTCCGACTCAGTCGGGAGGGAGTAGGCACCATGGGATTACCTTCCCACAGATGCACGATTTCCCCACGCAAACACCGCGCGAGGCTGCCCCACGATTCGTTGGGCGACCAGCGACTAGGCTGAATCTCATGGTGTGGGTGCGGGTAGATGTGTGGGGGGTCGACCCGCGTTCGGTCAGTTCAGCGCTGGCGCTGGTGGGACCACGTTTTCGGTCCGCTCGCGGGGTCCCCGGCCAGATCTTCGCTCGGGCTCTCGGTACCGGACACGGCAACACTTTCACGTTCTCAGATGCTGACTGGACACATTGGGCGGTCATCACGTGTTGGGCAGACGGGCCCGATAGGTCGCGATGGGAGGCTAGCCCCTACTGGAGCAGATGGTCCCAGGTCAGCCGCGAGCACGCCAGCATCGATGCGCGCCCACTGTCGAGCGTCGGGCAATGGTCGCGGCGCTCCCCGTTCCCAGCAGTCGATGTATCGACTGCCACCCAACTGCAGGATGTGGATCCGCGAACTCTGGCCATCACCCGGGGACGCATCAAGCCGCGCTATTGGAAGACTTTTGCCCAATCAACGCGGCCCATCGCAGACGATCTCCACTCAGTCGAAGGTTTGCTGTTTCGACGAGGGATCGGCGAAGCTCCGATTGGGATGCAGGGGACTCTGTCCCTATGGGAGTCCTCCGCTGCGATGCGAGCTTTCGTCAGCAGCAGCCCGCACCGAGCAGCAATCGCCCGCACTCGCGAGTTGCGGTGGTACTCAGAGGACCTGTTTGCGACCCTTGCTGTCACCGGCGCCCAGGGACGTTGCGGCGCCACCACCTTCTCGGATTCGCCATGACAAGTCAGGCCACCGGGCGGGAGTCCGCCTGGTGGTGGGTTCCGGGCGTGGGAATGGTCGTGACGATCGCCCTGCAGTTGATGTGGCCGCTCACGCCGAGCGGTCCTGAACGGGCCGAGTTGACTGCCGCCACCGTTGTCATCTTCGCGGCCACCTCGCTTGCTCATGCCTTGATCCATCGCGGAGTGGGTTGGACGGTCGGTTTCGTGGCGATCACCATCGGGTGGACCTGGCTTGTCGAAGCGGTTGGGGTGGCCTCCGGAATGCCATTTGGCACTTACTCCTACGGAAGCGACCTGGGCTCCACTGTTCTCGGCGTGCCGTGGTTGATTCCCTTGGCCTGGCTGATGTTCGCCTATCCCGCCCTGTGGGCGGGGCAAGTACTGACCAGGCAATGGGCGGCCGGGAACCGTCTCGTCGGAATCACCATTAGTGCGTGGACGATGATGGCCTGGGACTTCTTCCTCGATCCGCAGATGGTTGGCGAGGGCTACTGGAAATGGTCGGAGCCGTTCACTGCACTGCCGGGTCTCGATGCGATTCCGGCTACCAACTTTGCTGGCTGGTTTGCGACCGCCTGGGTCCTATTCGCTGTGATGAATCTGCTCCCCCGAGACGACAGCGCCCTGGCTGCTTGGGCAGTTCCGACCGCTGCTCTGGTCTGGACGTGGATGGGTGGGATTGTGGCCAACCTGTTGTTCTTGCACCGGTGGGGCCCGGCCTGGTGGGGCGGGATCGCCCTCGGCGCCGTTGTGGTCGCCATCGTCTGGACTCACACTCGTCGTGAGGAGGTTCGTTCGTGACCACGATGCGAGGCTTCATGGTCACTGCCGCCTGCGTGGCGGGGTTCGGGGCAGTGGTCGCCAGTGCGAACGCGCTCTACTTCCGCAGACTGACCTCCGCGGCCGATCGCACACCGCCCTCCCTAACTGTCAAGCAGCACGTGCTCATCCCGGCCCGAAACGAGCAGAACAACCTGGCAGTGTGCATCGACCGCGTGCTCGCCGCTGGTGCCGACACAGTCACTGTCTACGACGACGACTCCTCCGACGCCACCGGAGAAATCGCGACCCGCTACGCAAACACCCACGAGCGCGTACATCTCGCCGCCGTGCAGCCCCTGCCAGCCTCCGGGTGGTTGGGTAAGACGTGGGCGTGCCAGCAACTCGCCAACTACGCCGCGGCAAACCACCGACTGTCGCCAGCAGATGAGCTGGTCTTCATAGATGCCGATGTGAGAGTGAAACCGGGAGGTCTCCGGGCAGCCACGCAGCTGAGGCAGCACCGAGGCCTTGACGTGTTGTATCCCTATCCCGAACAGGTCGCCACGACAGTGCTGGCCCGAATCGTTCAGCCGCTTCTGCAGTGGTCGTGGTACTCGTTCATTCCCCACCCGGTTGGCGACTTCGTCAATGCCCCAGCCATGGCGGTAGGAAACGGACAGCTGACCTGCATCACGTGGTCTGCCTACCAACGCGTCGGCGGGCACCGGAGCGTCGCGGGTTCGGTCTTAGAGGACATGGAGCTGGCTCGGAACTGCCGCAGAGTTGGCCTTCGCACCGCAGTCCACAACGGGTCACACATCGCCACCTGCACCATGTACTCCGACGACGACTCACTCATCAATGGCTACACGAAGTCCCTTTGGGCCGCATTCGGTACCGGGCCTTCAAGTTCGATGGTGATCGGGCTGCTCGCATCAACCTACGTGTTGCCAGCGATCATCGCGGTGACGGGACCGCGCTCGGCCAGACTCCCGGCAGCCGTCGCCGTCGGCGCCGCCTGGGTCAATCGGGCTATGGTCGCTGCTTCCACGCGGTCGCGCGTGATGCCCGACTCGGCGAGTCACCCGGTCGGCATTGTGGCTCTGGCCCTCTTGTGGGCACGGAGCCGACACGCTCGCTCACACGGTCAACTGCAATGGCGCGGCCGCGAGATCAGCCCACGTCCCTAGGTGAGCACTGCGCTATCGTCGAGGGGTGGCCCGGGTAGCTGTGGTTGGTGCCGGAGTCGGCGGATTGGCGGTAGCGGCTCGTCTGGCGGTGAAGGGCCACCAGGTCACGGTGTTCGAGCAAGGCCCCCGGGTCGGCGGAAAACTGGTTACCTACGAGCGGGACGGATTCCGCTTCGATCTCGGTCCAAGCCTGCTCACCCTGCCGGCCGTCTACCGCGACTTGTTCCTCAAGACCGGACACGATATCGCCGACTATCTCACCATTGAGCCGGTCGAACCCGGCTATCAGTACCATTTCTCCGACGGATCACAACTCGAGTTGCCCGGTGTGGGAGTAGGCGCCATCGCGACCGCCATGAACGATCGCTTCGGCGACTCGGCGGGAACCGCCTGGATTCGGTACATGCAGCGGGCCCGAGACATGTGGGCCATCACGCGACGGCCCGTTCTCGAATCACCCATCCGCTCGGCCCGCGACTTGGCGGCGCTGGCTAAGAATCCTCGCGACGTGCGTACTATCGCCCCCTGGCTGTCCCTGACCGGAATCATCGGCAAGTACCTGTCCGACCCGCGCCAACGAATGATTGCCGCCCGCTATGCCACCTTTACCGGATCCGATCCCCGCAAGGCGCCTGCCGTGTTGTCGACGATCCCCTACCTCGAGCAGACGTTCGGGATGTGGCATATCCAGGGAGGCCTCGGGCGCCTCGCCGAAGCGCTTCACGCTCGCTGCCTCGAACGGTCAGTCACTATCGAGTGCTCCACGCAAGTTACATCTATCACGACCTCCGGCGATCGCGTCGCAGGCGTCGTACTCGGTGACGGTTCGACTTTCGCCTGCGACATCGTGGTCAACGCGGGCGATGCTCGCAACCTCTATGGTCACCTCGTCGAGCCAGCGGCAGCGCCCAAAGAGGGTCGCCGCATCTTGGATGCTCAACCCTCACTTTCCGGCTTCGTGATCGTCGCTGCTGTCCGGGGGACGACCCCTGACACTGCCCACCACAATGTGTGGTTCCCCACCCACTACGACGCCGAATTCGACGACATCTTCGCCGGCCGCCCTGCTCAAGATCCTGCCATCTACGCCTGCATCCCCCGCGACTCCACGATGGCTCCCTCTGGTACGGAGGCCTGGTTCTTCCTCGTCAACGCCCCGCCTCACGGTTCCGGATCGGGCCAGTACAACTGGACCACGTCTGCGGCGGAACAGTACCGGGATCACATCCTGGCGACGTTGGCGCAGCGGGGAGTCGACATCCGTTCGCGCATCATGTTCACCGAAATCAGAACACCTGCTGACCTGGCCCGAACGACCCACACCCCGGGAGGTTCCATCTACGGGCCCGCGAGTCACGGTGCGACGGCCAGTTTCTTACGCGCACCGAATCAATCCAACCTCGGCGGACTGTTCAACGTGGGCGGAACGGCCCACCCTGGCGGCGGGCTTCCCCTGGTCGGGCTCGGAGTCGAGATCACAGCCAACCTGATCGGCCGCTCCCGGCAGCGCACGAGCGGTCAGGGCCCGGGCTAGCGGTTCCGGTGATGGGGATTGCGGGCGCTGGTGATGTATCCAGCAACCTTGCGAGGCCCGTACGCGCCGACGACAGTCGTACCCTTCTTACCCCTCCTGGGATAGACGTGTCGGCCATTCGCTGCCGCGTTCTGTTCAACAGTAACAACGCGCTTCTTGGTGACTTTGGTGACGACGGCCACGTGACCGTAGGATCCACCCTTTTCCACGACGACGTCGCCGGGCTTGGGAACGTAGCCCGATCCGTTTCGGCGAAACGTCACCGGGCCGTACTTCTTACCCGGCTTCATTCCGTAAAACGACGGAATGTGACCCCATCCGCGCTTGGCATAGAGCCTACTCGCAAGTTCCGTACATTGCCGGTGCCGATAGACATTGACCCCCCTGCCCGACAGCCACCTGGAACCGCGGACTGTGGTGCCACTGGCTCCCCAATGGCTGACCCTCGCTTCTGCCGCCTCGCCCGAAACGGGCGGGACGGCACCAGCCCCGGGTGCGGTTGCAACGAAAGTGCCAGCCACCACGGCTAGTCCCGCACCGGCGGTGACCCAACGACGGCTGGCCCCCCATGCCCGCCGCGATGGCGAGTAGGCGACAGGTCGGCTCTCAATTCGTTTCGCATGTGACATTGCGTGTGAAGGCATTCGGCTACTGTGCGACCGACGACGGCCCTGCGGATACGATCTGGATCACATTCTGGGCAGAGTCACATGATTACTGGGACTATCCGGTCCATTTCTGACAATTCAGACTTTTCATGACAATCGTCGGCTGCATTAGCTGGATTCTCACGACTGTTCCTGGCGTCCTACGAACCCCTCGAGCCGCTGCCTAGCGCCGTCTGAGCGTGCCCCAGCCGATCTCGTCGTAGGCGGAAACTTCCATCTCACGGGCCTGGGCTCCCTGACCGAACGAGAACGTAACCGTCGACTCGAAGTCCGGCAGCTCCGGTGCCTGGGCGTAGGTAAACACGTCGCCGTCGAGGTGGGTGAGTTTGAACTTCACCTGTGCGGGTCCCTGGACCATTTCGAGTCCGTCGCCCGCTTCTCGCACCTCAAAGTCACCCACGTACGCATTTCGGTAGGTCCCCACGTAGGCAGAGTTGTTCCGGGCCGGTGTTGGGTTCGCAGGCGGCGCTGGGATCTGCTCCGGTTCGCCATAGACACCCTTCATCCGCTCTGCCCAAACGGCGTCCCAGTCCTGCGTCGGCGCTCCGGTGAGCACAACGTCGAGGAACGTGTCAGTAATCGCCTCGCTAGCTCCTACCGGTGCCGCGTTGGTGAGTGCAATGATCCCCACCTGCTTGGCAGGCAGGAACACGGCGGTTGTGGAGGCACCGTTGGAGAATGCGCCCGAGTGGTTCCAGCGAGCGTTGCCGAACTGGTCGGCGCCAACGTTCATACCCAGGCCGTACGAACTTGACAGGTCAGTCGCTGGCGCCGGTGCACTCATCTTGCTCCACGGAGTCACCAATCGCGCAAACGCTTCACTCGACGCAAAAACGTGATCGCCTAGTTTTCCGTGAGCGAGCACGATTCGCCCCCAGGTGGCCAGGTCGTTCGCGGTGGAACTAATCCCTCCAGCGGGTGCCTGCGGGTTGGGATTGCGCTCGAAGGCTGGCCGCCACGTGCCGTCGACCAACACATGCAATAGCGCCTTGTTGGTGGCGTTGACGAAAGCTTCGTGTTCGTAGCTGGTGGAGTTCATCTGGGCCGGGTCAAAGAGTTCACGCTTCCCGGCCTCCTCCCACGTCATTCCAGCGGCCTGAGCTGCCAGCGACCCTCCGGCAGTGAGCGAGAAGTTGGAGTACTCGTAGGAATCCCGGAAGGGATTCAGGTCCAGCAGTCGCAGCCGTTCAATGATCTGTTCGCGGTCGTAGCCGATGCTTTCGAGCAAGTTGCCACCGAGTCCGGGCAGTCCCGCCCGCATGGAGAAGAGGTCACCGTAGGTGACGTGGTCGCTGACCCACGGGTCCTTGAGCGCGAACGATGGGTTTTGATCTCGCACCGGCGTGTCCCAGTCCAGGTCTGCGGACTCAGTGAGGCCTGCAACGACGAGCCCGGAGATGGGCTTAGACAGGGAGGCAATCTGGAAGACTGTGTCAGCGTCGACGGGCTCATCGGAGCCGACCGAGCGAACCCCGTACCCGCGCGTCGTGACGACTTCGTCGCCGTGGACCACTGCCACGGACACACCTGGAACACCCGACGCGTTCATTGTGGCTTCAACGATGCTGTCTAGTTGATCGACGGCGGCATTCACGGCTGCGGTCGAAGCTGGCTGAATAGATACGCTCGCGTCCGATTCTGCTGGCTCGCTGCCAGCTTGAGTCGAACATCCACTTGCAACCAGCACTATTCCCACAGTTGCGGCGAGGAGACCATTTTGGATCTTCATAGTCGCGATTCTGCCAGCTGGCCACTAGCCCTTGCGGAACAGGGCTACTCCGATTGCGAGCAGGATGACTGCACTGGCTATGACGACGCCGAGTTCGGCCACCACCGGCATCGTCCAACTCCCCCATTGGACCCCTTCGGATACAACCGCCACTCCCGATCCCACGTCCATGAATCCGAACATGGTGCGACGGATCATGTCGACGGCGTAGGTGAGCGGATTGATGTGGGTCAAGACCTGCAACCAGGTCGGCAAGTTGTTCAGTGGGAACAACGCCCCAGACAGGAAGAACAAAGGCATCAGGAGAAGCTGGGTTGCCGCCATGAAAGCTTGGAAAGTCTTGATGCGGGCAGCCACGACAACACCAGCGGCAGTCACCATCACAGCGACCACCAACAGCAGCCCGACGATGACGAGCATCATCACCGGTTGGTAGGGAACACCGACGAGGGGCCCGAGCAACAGCAGGATGATCCCTTGGAAAGTCGCGACAGTGGCACCGCCGAGCACTTTGCCAATCACGATCGAACTGCGACTCACGGGGGCGACCATCATCTCGCGGAGGAAGCCGAACTCCCGATCCCAGACAATGGAACCGGCTGAGAACACCGATGTGAACAGAACCGCGAGCGTTAGTACACCGGGATACAGAAATGTCTGCAGGCTGACGCCACCGAGGGCCGGTCCGGTCAATGGAGACAAGCCTGCCCCGAGCACGAACAAGAACAGAATGGGTTGGATGAGAGTTGTCACCATCCGGAGTCGATCGCGGCGGAAGCGAATGATTTCGCGCCTCCACACCACGCGAATCGCGCGCAGATTCGCCCGCGCATCTGAGGGGGGCACCGCGACGGCAGTCACCTGAGGCGAAGACGCAGCCGGAGCCATGACTACCGCCTGCCCAGATGCATGGGGTGCACAGCCGCAGAACCGGAACCATCGAGGCTGTCGCGGATGGAACTTCCCGTGTGGGCCATGAACACGTCGTCGAGGCTCGGTCTGGCCACACTGACTGACTCGATCGTCAAGGAGCCCTGGGCGAGGTCGCGGAATAGTGCGGGAACCACTTGCTCTCCCCCAGCAACCTGCAGGACGAGCGTGTCCTCCAAGGTGCGCACATCCGACCCGTAGTGCTGTCTCAACAACCGAAAGGCAGCCTCGTTGTCGTCGGTGCGCAGAGTCACCCGATCTTTGCCCACCGCAGCCTTAAGCTCGTCTGGCGTACCCAGAGCCACGACTTGACCGTGGTCGACGATGGCGATTCGATCGCACAAGTCGGCCTCGTCCATATAGTGCGTCGTGACGAAAATGGTGATGTCCTCGTGGTGGCGTAGCTCGCGCAGGTATGTCCACATGGACGTGCGGGTTTGCGGATCAAGCCCGACGGTCGGTTCGTCGAGAAACAGGACCCTCGGTGAATGCATGAGGCCGCGGGCAATCTCGAGCCGCCGCTTCATCCCGCCGGAGAACTCGCTCACCAGCGAATCACGCCTCTCCCACAGCCCCACCATGTCGAGGACCGTTTTCATACGCCCCTCCACCGCGCCGCGCGGCACGCCGTACAACTCGGCGTGAAACTGCAAGTTTTGGGCCGCCGATAGGTACAGATCGAGAGTCGTGTCTTGAAATACCAGTCCGATGTGGCGCCGCACGTCATTGCGTTGAGCCACCACATCGAAGCCAGCAACCTGCGCCTGTCCGGCCGTCGGATCGAGCAATGTGCACAAGATCGAGATGGTCGTGGACTTGCCTGCACCATTGGGGCCCAGGAAGCCAAATACCTCCCCGGCGGCGACGTCGAGATCAAGCCCCCGGACGGCCTCTACTGACCCGAAGTTCTTCACTAACCCGCGCACCCGCACGGCGGGCACCTCACGAGACCTGTCCATGTCCTCCCCTACCGTCGCGACGCACATGCAATCCAACACCGACGACCACTTGGATAGTCCCTATCGCAGCCAGGCCCGCCCCCAGCGTCGTGACCCACTCTGCCCACGTCGTCGCAGCGACCCCGTACGGAGCCCAGGCAAACAACAGGATCGCCACGACCACAACGATGATCCGGGTCGGACGTTCCGATATGGAAACTGATCTGATCGGCAGTTCGCCACCGGCCTGGGCCTTGGCTCGGGCGTATTCGCTGAGCCAGGCGAGCCCGATCTGGACTCCCACTACTACCCACAGCCCTCCGAGAACACCCAAAGTGAGCAACACGACGGTATCGGCGAGTCGGTCGACAACACCGTCGAGCCACGCCCCCCACGGCCCGGTGGTACCGCGCAGGACGGCCACTGCGCCGTCGAGGTTGTCCAGCAGGCCAGCAAGCACGACGAGGCCGGCACACAAAGCGGCGGCACCACTATTGCGTCCACCCGACACCAACCACCAGGCAGTCACGGGAACCAGTGCGGCACACACCAGCGACAGGATGGTAATAGCAGTGGCCGACAACCGCAGGGCCGCCGCGCCTCGAGCCAGGAGGTATACGCCCGAGAGCCAGCAGTACACGATCCGCGATTCGTGGGCGGTCACCGTCAGTCCGCCGTGGAGGGCAGACCAGCGCCGCAGGTACTCCTGGCGGCTCGGGACGGTGCTCACGCGTCGCCAGCTCGCAACTGCCGATAGATGTCTCGCGTTGCTGACGAACGGTTGAGGGTGAAGAAGTGTAGGCCAGGGGCCCCACCGTCGAGCAGGCCCCGACACAGTTCGGCGGCCGACTCGATTCCGCGTGCACGCACGTGGGCTTCGGGCAAGGCACTGAGCTCGGCCGCGATGGCCGGGGGGAACTCCACCCCTGACAACTCGGCGAACCGCACGATCTGTTTGAGGTTGGTGACCGGCATGATCCCTGGGATGATTGGGATGGTGACTCCGGCTGCTCGCGCGCGTGCCACGAGCGAGAAGTAGCTGTCGGCTAGGAAGAACAACTGCGTGATGGCGAACTCGGCTCCCTGGTCCTGCTTCTCTTTCAGGACCCGAACATCGAGCTCGGGATCCTTACTAGCTGGATGGGGGTCACAAGACGCGGCCACACCGATAGAAAACTCCCCACGATTGGCGACGAGGTCGACGAGCTCCGAGGCATAGTTGAACCCGTGCGGGTGCGGCGTCCACGCAGCCGTGGGGCCACCCGGCGGATCTCCACGGAGACACAGGATGTTGGCGACACTGGCGTCGGCGTAGCTGTCGACCACGCGAGCGAGCTCGTCGCGGCTCGCCCCCACACAGGTCAGGTGACCCATGGGTTCCATCGTGGTTTCTGCCGCGATCCGGCGAGTGATTTCGACGGTCGTGTCTTGAGTGGACCCGCCAGCCCCGTAGGTGACGGAAACGAAATGCGGAGCGAGAGGTTCGAGTTCCCGCAGTGCCGCCCACAACTGCCGTTCGCCTTCTGCTGACTTCGGCGGGAAGAACTCGAAGGAAAACGACGGTTTCGACTGCTCGCCGAGTTCGCCGAGCACTTCGCTGATCCTGCGCGCCATAGCGTGCAGCCTAGTCTCCGCCGCCTAACCTCTGGCGACTAGGCTGCAAGGGTGCCGTTTACCTCGTCGCGTGATGCGGGAGCCCAGGTCGACCACCTACAGGCGCGCGCCAGCGAAGCTGTCACCGGGTTCGTGGCTTCGCAGCGGGAACTGCTCGCTAACATGCAGCCCCAGTTCGTGGACCTAGCGGACGCGGTCGCGGCACTCGTTTCTCACGGCAAGCGCATCCGTCCGCTCTTTGGATGGATCGGCTGGCGCCTGTCGGGAGGTGACAACCGCGATGAGGCCGTCCAGGCCCTCACCAGCTTGGAACTGCTCCACGCTTGCGCTCTGATTCACGACGACGTTATGGACCAGTCCGATACTCGGCGCGGGCAGCCGTCGACTCATCGGCTCTTCGAAAACTGGCACGGACAACGTCACTGGCAAGGAGACGCCTCAGTTTTCGGGCAAGCCGGAGCTATCTTGGCTGGTGACTTGTGCCTGAGTTGGTGCGACGAAATGTACTTCGGATCAGGCCTTGACTCTGGTGCTCTGCTCGCCGCCAAGCCGATCCTGGACATTATGCGTACCGAGGTCGTGGCCGGTCAGTACCTGGACATGGCCCGGCAGGCTGAAGGTGTGGCCGACACCGCCAGTGCCTTGACGGTGGCCAGATACAAGTCAGCCAAGTACACGATCGAGCGCCCACTGCACTTGGGAGCCCGACTCGCCGGGTGCGACGATGACCGCCTTGATCACCTGTCCGCTTACGGGCTGCCCCTCGGTGAAGCTTTCCAGTTGCGTGACGATTTGCTCGGCGTCTTCGGTGACCCGACCGTCACCGGCAAGCCAGCTGGCGACGACATTCGCGAAGGCAAGCAAACCGTGCTGATCAGCCACGCCCTCGCCCACGCATCAGCTGCCGAAGCTCAGGAACTGACGGGGTTGCTCGGCAACGCCGCCGCCAGCGACTCCCAGATTGCCCGCGCCCAAGCAATTCTGACGGCGGTCGGTTCGCGGGCGGCCACTGAGGAACTCATCACCGAGCGAACGGCCGAGGCACTCGCGGCTATCGACGACGCTGCCAGCACGGACGCCCACCGCGAGATACTGCGCTACCTCGTCGCCCTGACCACCGTTCGCACGTCCTGATTTACCCACATCCACCGGGAGTTCGAGTTGCGCACTGTCCGAGGCCCCTCAGACCGGGTGGTGATCGTGGGAGCCGGGCTCGCGGGCCTGTCGACAGCGATCCACCTGGCGGCCGCTGGTCGGCATGTCACCGTCTTCGAACGGGACGCAACAGCCGGTGGGCGAGCCGGCCAATGGGAAAGCGACGGCTACCGCTTCGACACCGGACCCACAGTCGTGACGATGCCCGACCTGCTCGAGTCGGTGTTTGCCGTAGTCGGGGAGAAGATGTCGGACTATCTGACTCTGGAACAGCTCGATCCCGCCTACCGCAGCTACTTCCCCGACGGCTCGACCATCGACATCCGGTCCACGCCGGCCGCCACGGCCGAGGAGATCGCAACCACCATCTCACCAGCTGAGGCCGTTCGTTTCGAAGCATTCGCGCAGTTCGCGCGCAAGCTGTACGACTATGAGTACAACCGCTTCATTAACTCCAATGTCGATTCTCCATTCGAACTCGTGACCGCCGACCTGGCCCGCCTCGTCGCGATGGGCGGCCTCCGCCGAATGTCCACAAAGATCGACCAGTTCTTTACCGACCCCCGGACTCGACGCATGTTCTCGTTTCAAGCCATGTACGCGGGACTGTCGCCCCAACGTGCCCTAGCGCTCTACTGCGTCATCGCCTACATGGATTGCATCGCCGGGGTCTACCGGCCCGTCGGCGGGGTGTCCCAACTGCCTGCTGCCCTGGCCCGGGCAGCCGCCGATCACGGTGTTGAGTTCCACTACAATCGCCCGGTAGAACGCATTGTCACCGCCGGTTCGCGGGCAACCGGCGTCATCACTTCCGACGGGGAGTTCGTCTCAGCCGACGTTGTCGTCGCCAACCCCGACCTACCGATCGCCTACCGCGACCTACTCGGCTGGCAACCCTGGAACGTACGCCGCCTGCGCTACTCGCCGAGTTGCGCAGTTCTCTTGCTGGGGTCGGCCGAGCAGTATCGACGAGTGGCTCACCACAATATTCATTTCGGTCGGGCCTGGAAACAGACCTTCGACGAGATCATCTCGGCTGGAACAGTGATGTCAGATCCTAGTTTCTTCGTCACCAATGCAACCGCCTCCGATCCCACCGTGGCACCTGCAGGGCGACAGACGTACTTCGTCCTATTCCCCACCCCGAACGCCCAGGCCGCAATCGACTGGGACCGCCAACGCGGCCCCTACCGCGACCATATGCTGGAGACGATGGAGAAGTCCGGATACCGCGGGATCACCGACGGCATCGAAGTCGAGCACCTCACGACCCCGGCGGATTGGCAGCGGATGGGGATGGAGGCGGGCACCCCGTTCGCGGCACGCCACAGTTTCGACCAAACCGGGCCATTTCGTCCACGGAACATCTGGGGCGACAACGTCGTGTTCGCCGGGTCCGGCACTACGCCTGGCGTCGGCATCCCCATGGTGATCATCTCAGGCCGCCTGGCAGCGGCCCGCATCACCGGCTAGACCCGGCGCATCGTCATCGACTCTGCCTGAACGAGCTGTTCGGGCGTTGACGGGAGCAGCCGGAAGTCTGGACCTTCACCGAGCAGCAGTTGCCGCTCGCGGGGACTAACGGCGAGCACAAGCAAAGTCGCGGCTGTGACCACTGCGACGGCCAAGAAATCGGACAACTGGAACAAGGAATCCTGGGTCGCACTCGAGGAGACAACACCGTACAAACTCAAAATCACCGTCACGATCAGAACTGCCCGCAATTCCATCCGGCGCAGGCCTGCAGCGGCGAGCAGTGGCAGGCTCCACAGCACATACCACGGCTGAACAACGGGTCCGAAAACGACAACAGCCAGGAACGCCAACGCAGCCGCACGCACCGGAGTACGACCCCACGGTTTCAGCGCCAAGTAGGCGACCGTCGCGACAGACGCAATTGTCCCGATCAAGCGACATGCTGACACGAAGAAGTCGGTCAGTTCCCATCCCGCCAGTGACGCCAACCAGCCTAGAATCATCCCAATCGCCGTTGGCGGGCTCAGCCAGGTCCGGACCGCTCCCGGCGTACTGAGGGCAGCCAGCCAACCGAATCCGGTTCCGGTCAGGAATGCGAATCCGATCAGGATGACGCCAGCAATGATCGACGCGTATACCCAGTAACGAATCACGCGCCAGTAGTTCGTTCGCGTACCCGCCCAGAAGAACGCCACGAACGGAAGCGCCAACAGCCCAATGGGTTTGATGGACCCGCCCAGAGTCACCAAAATGACGCCGAGCACCGGATGGCGATCGACCGCCAAGGCCAGGCCCGCCACGACCAGGCCCGCCATCAACGCGTCGTTGTGCGCGCCGCTAACGAAATGCATGAGAACTAGCGGGTTGAGCACGCCTAGCCACACTGCTTTCGGTGCTTCGATTCCGCATGCTTGGGCCAGCCGCGCCACACCCCAGAGCAGCAACACAACTCCGACGACGGCCAGTAGACGCAGCAGCAAAGCCCCCGCGTAAGGGTGCGGTCCGACGAAACTCACCACTCCGCGCGCCAGAACCAGCCACAATTGCCCGTACGGTGTCGCCGCTTCTCCCCACATCGGGTCGACTCCGAACCCGAACCAACCCGGCACCGAGGACGACCCGTCAGTATAAGGATTGAGCCCGTCGAGGAGCAGCTTCCCCTGTGTAAAGTACGAGTACACGTCTCGGCTGAACAGCGGCGGCGTGATCATCAGTGGGAGCGACCAGGCTCCCATCACCACCCAGAGGTGCCACATTCGGGTGACCCGCCCGCGCAGAATGTCGTAGCCGAGTAGCAGCCAGGCTTGAAGCAACAGCATGGCGCCGAGGATGACGGCGAATTTCGACACCGCCGCACCCATCGTCGTCCCGCGCATCGCGTCGACGACAGCCCAGTCCACGAGGCTGGTATTCAGTGGCAGCCACCCCACCCCGAGCGCCCCCACGCCGATGAGCAACGTAGCCACCAAGCCCGGCACGACTGACCGCCACACGAGGCTCTGCAGCGAGTCGTACCGTGACTGGTCGTCCTCGCGAGCTGACGAATCGGGGTGGCCGGACACGATTGGAAGCGTACATGGTCAGGCACTCGACCCGATAGCACCGTGGTACCGGCAAAATGGGGGGATGAGTCGTTGTGAACTATCCAAGGCGGGAATCAGGGATCCCCACCTGGTTCGCTCTTACCGTCTCACCCGCCGACTCAACGCCCACTACGGCAAGACATACTTCCTGGCCACGTACCTGCTTCCGGCCGCCCGCAGGCCCCATATTCACGCGCTGTACGGCTTTGCTCGCTACGTCGACGAAGTCGTCGACCGCGTGGAAGGGACAACCGTCCACACCCGCCAGCTTCGCCTCGCCCACTGTTCAGACCAGTTTTTCGCTGACCTCGAGCGCGGGCATTCTGACCACCCGGTGTACGCCGCCACCATCCACACTATCGGCCGGTTTAGGATCGACCACGAATATTTCCGGGCCTTCTTCCGTTCCATGCAGATGGATCTCACCGTTGACCGCTACGACAGTTTCGAGGACCTCTCGACCTACGTCTATGGCTCTGCCGCGGTCATCGGCGCCCAGGTGGTGCGGGTTCTCGCTCCCGAGTCACTGGCCGCTCTGCCCTATGCGGAGACGCTCGGTGTGGCGTTTCAGCTCGCCAACTTCTTGCGCGATGTGAACGAAGACCTCGACCGGGGGCGTATCTATCTGCCTCTCGACGAACTCTCCCGGTTCGGAGTCACCGAACAAATGCTTCAGCGGCGCCAGATGACTCCGGAACTAAGGGAGGCTTTGAGCTGGCAGGCCGATCGAGTCCGCAAACTGTCCGAACAGGCCCAGCCCGGGATTAAACTCCTGCCTCCGCGGGTTCAGCCCGGCATCGAAACCGCCCGCGTCTTGTACTGCGGCATCGTGGACGAACTCGCCCGACATGACTACGACGTGTTCGCCATACGAGCGTCAGTTCCGCTCACCACTCGGCTGCTCACGGCGACGCGCATTCAGGCGCAAGCGTGGCGGGCCTGACCGCGGTTCACGGTCGATGCCCGCCCGTCCCCAGGCCACCCACAACACGAGTGTCAGCAGGACCATTGCGAAACCGAATCCGAGATCCTCAATGGGCGCGAAGAACACCCGACCTTCGCCGAGGAAGGGAACCTCCTCACCTTCCCACGATCCTGTTCCGACAATGACATCTTCGCGATAGCGGACAATTCCCGGCCCGGTGAGGGCAGCGTTGCTAGCCAACTGGAAAGCCACGACAATCGCGTAGGTCACCCAAAACAGCCGACGCGTCAGAAGGCGAGTCCGAAGAACGAACAGGTCGACGACCACCACGAGCGGGATGGCCAGCACAACGAGCAACGTGTAGCTCACCCCGGGCTCTCCGACTCTGTCTCATCACCGGTAGCTAACGCCGCTGGCTCGGCTTCGTCACCGGCTGCCCAGCCGTTATCGGCCCGCACCGCTTCAAAGGCCAAGATCACGCAGATCGGAACGATGATGAAGAAGAGGAGTTCCTCCAGGGGCAACCCTGCCCCAACGGTGACTCCAGTGACGCTGAGCGAATCAAACCGCCAGTGGTCAGCTGCGATTGCGTAAAGATCCCAGGCACCGAAGATCGCCACGATCGGGCCGATCGTCAAGAGGAGGCGGCGCCAGCGGCGGAGGACTCGAGTGCGGAACGCGTACTCGAGCCAGCCCGCCCCCAGCAGGCATAGGCCCAAGACCACAAGGTAGGCGCCCTGACCACCGGGCACGATCTAGATTCTCCAGCCGTAGGGCTGGTTGGATTCCCATTCGGCGATGAGCATGTCGACCACATCGTTGAAGTCGTTGCGCAATGCGTATTGGGCGCGCTGACGGACGCTGCCGGGGTGTTGGTCGACGATGTTCATCATGCTGCGCAGCTCGTCGGCGCAGCCGAGCTCTTCGGCCACGCCAGCGAGGTCGGCGATGGCCTCGGCGACCAGGGACGTCACTGGTGCAGTGTTGCCGTTGGCATCCACGATGACCTGCGCGTCCAGACCCCAGCGGCATGCCCGCCACTTGTTGTCCTTGAGGACCCACTCGCCGAGTTCCGGCAGGGTCTGCCCGGCATCGAGTAGACGGGAGAACTGCTCGACGAGGCACTGGGCCAAGGCTGCCAGGGCGGCGATCTCGCGCATCGTGCCCATGCAGTCGGTAACCCGGATTTCGACGGTTCCGAAACCGGGATGGGGCCGAATGTCCCACCACAGTTCCCGCACGGAACGAATCGTCCCAGCGTGTATCAGGACGGTCATGAGTTCGGTGAACTCATCCCAGTCAGCCAGTTTCGGTGGCAGGCCTGTGGTGGGCATTCCTTCGAACACTTTCGTGCGGGCCGATTGCAACCCCGTGTCAGTGCCATGCCAATAGGGACTAGAACCTGACAGTGCAATAAACAGCGGCATATACACGGCCAGGGCACGACTGATGGCGAGCGAGTGATCGGCTGAGCGCACCCCGACGTGATAGTGAATGCCGTGGCACATGGACCGGCGCGCGGGCCAGGCAATCGTGCGGGCGAAGTCCTGATAGCGGGGACTCGGCGTGACCAGAAGTTCATGCCAGTTGGCTGTCGGGTGCAGGGCCCCACCGATCAACGCGACTTGCCGCCGAGCCGCCACTTCCGACACTTCGGCCAGGGTGCCGTTGAGGTCATCAACGACCTCGGAGACAGTGTCACAGATTCCGGTGATGACCTCGATGCTTGACTGATAGAACTCATGTTTGGCTTTTGGGTGCTCACTACCGTCAGGCCCGGCGAGTTCGTCGAGGATCTCGACCGACGCTGGCACCAGGACTCGAGACTGACGATCGACGAGGCCGAGTTCGACTTCCACCCCTAGAGAACTGTGCGTCGAAGAGTTGAATGGAACGGAAATCGGCGCGCCAGGCGCGCCTGGGGCGAGGCCGGGAGCGACGGGCGCTGAGTGGAGGCCAAATGCGGACACTGTCGCAGAATCTCACATCCGACACGTGGAACTGAAGTTGAATCACCGTCGCCGCTCCGGCTGAGCCGCACGTACACTCGCAGAGTGACCACTCCAGATGCAGCCGAACTCGTGGGTGCAGTCGTGGATGGCCGCTATCGAATCGATCGCGTGATCGCCACCGGTGGAATGGCAACGGTCTACCAGGGAGTCGATCAGCGGCTCGATCGGCCGGTAGCGATCAAAGTCATGTTGCCAGCCTATGCTGCGGATCCAAATTTTGTCCGCCGCTTCGAGCGCGAAGCCCGTTCCGCCGCCCGCCTCAACCACGACGGAATTGTCGCAGTGTACGACCAAGGTTCGTGGCTGTCCCCACAGGGCAGACAGCTTGTCTACTTGGTGATGGAGTACGTGGATGGGACGACTCTGAGGCAGTCTCTGAGTCAGCGTGGTCGCTATCAACCCGATGCTGCGCTGGCCGCGATGGAACCGGTGCTGGAGGCTCTCGCCGCGGCCCATGAGGCGGGCTACGCCCACCGAGACATCAAACCCGAGAACGTCTTGATTGATTCTCGGGGGAGGGTCAAGATTGCTGACTTCGGGGTGGCTCGCGCCCTCACTTCCTCGTCCGGGGCGGGCTCTCAGACATCGGCTATCGTGATCGGGACCGTCGCCTACCTGGCGCCGGAAGTCTTGTCGACCGGCGAATCGGATGCCCGTACCGACGTCTACTCAGCTGGGATCGTCCTCTACGAGCTGCTCACCGGCTCGGTGCCCTACCACGGCGAGAACGCCATGGCAGTGGCCTATCAGCACGTCAACTCGAATGTGTCGCCACCTTCGACGGCGGTCGCCGGGCTCGGGCCGGGACTCGACGAACTAGTTGCAACTGCCACCGCCACGAACCCTGACGATCGATATGCCGACGCCCACGATTTCTTGAACCACATGCGCATCGTGCGCGCTGAGGGCCACGCTGACCAGGCCGAGCACCGAACCGTGGTGTTGCCAGCACCGACTACTCGGGTCATCCCGGCCAACCCTCAATCGGCCGCCAACCCACCTTCCCCTA
>CBFGTA010000032.1:0-19867 GCA_965651595.1 uncultured bacterium
GGGTGGGTTTCTTGAACTCGACCAGGACGCGCCCGTCGGAGTCGCACACCCCGACAGCGATCTTGGTGCCGCCAATGTCCACCCCGATTGCCGATCCGGCCGGGAACTGCTTGATCTTCGAGTGCTGAGGTTCGTCGTCGGTTCGGTGGGTGCGAGCAGGCGCCATGTTGTCATCCTGCCCCGGTCGGTGCGGGTTTTCCTGCTGACGACCGTGTTGACGACTCAACGCCTTCACCTGTTCACGCAGGCGACACCCAAGCAGGTGACGCCACCAGCGTGTCCCCGGGGCAACTAGGGGGCGACTTGGCGAGACGTGTCGGCCGACGGCCACGACTCGCGGTCAACTGTCGTCGCGACGGGAATCGAGGTGAGGATGGTATCCCAGTTGGCA
Source organism: uncultured bacterium (assembly GCA_965651595.1). Taxonomy (GTDB): domain Bacteria; phylum Actinomycetota; class Actinomycetes; order S36-B12; family UBA10799; genus CBFGTA01. The sequence goes on from CBFGTA010000032.1 coordinate 392, forward strand.
TCGGCAGCTTCGCGGCGTTCCAACTCGGCAGTTCCACCACGCAAGCCAAACAGCCTCTTAGAAACGATCAAGTAGACGACAATTGCTACGTTGATAAGCAAAAACGCCAGCCGTGGGACTGACACCTTTTCGATCAGTTCGTGAAGTTCGAGCGGAATGAATCCCGCGGTTGCCACGACGGTGAGGTACTCAGCCCACCGTTTGCCGCGCCACAAGAACACTGCCTCGAGGCCCTCAATGACAATGTAGGCCGCGAGCAACAGCAGAATCGGGGCTACCCGTTCTGGCGTGAGTGCTTCGAGTTTGGCCAGGCCCTCCAGCAGCAGTGACTGACCAGCTCTGGTTTCTCCCAGCACGTTCGCGTTGGCTGTCAGTAACTCACGCGCCTCGTCCCTGATCCCGGGAAGGCCGAACTCGACCAGGATAATCAGGGCGAAAAGTGCGCCGAAGACGATCACATGCGCACCGCGTTCGATAGCGATTAGTCGCGTGATGGCTTGGTTGCGCAGCGCCAGACCCCGCCGCGGCCGTGCCAGTTCGCCCACCTGCGTCGGCAACGAGTCAGCTCTCGGTTCGGCCGGACGGACAACCACAATCCAGGCGTCGCAACGCAGGCACCGACACCAACGCAACTCCCGATCATCCTCGGCCGCATCCGGGTCCGGGTTGGGTCGGTGAAATCCCAAGGTCGGTTCGTTGTCGTTGACCACGGCGACGACTGCCGCCGGAGCGCAGTGGCCCCGTATCCCGCAGACCATGGTGTCCAGGTTCCAACGTTTGGGAATCAGGTTCACGTGCCGTCCTGCCCGCTGTGACGACTGACGATCGACATCATGTCAGTGTACGCGGTTGGCGGGCGCCTCGTCCTCGGTCACACGGGTCTCGGGCATGCGCAGACTCAACCAGAGCGACCAGGCAGCGATCGCCACCCCGGTTCCGAACGCCCAGTGGTATCCGGCTGAATCGGCGATAGCCCCGGCCACCAACGGGCCGATGATAGCGCCGACGTCAGAAATCATCTGGAAACCGGCAACCACTGAACCGCCTCGCTGGCCCGACATCACGTCACCCACTACTGCCGCAGGAGCTGAACCCAAGAAGGCGCCCCCGAAACCGAGGACGGCCATGGAAGTGAAGAACAAGATGTCTTCACTCGCTGCAGCCAGGACGACCATCCCCAGAGCGGTCAAAGTGGTTCCAGCGATCATTGCTGGCCGTCGCCCGTACATGTCGGCAAGTCGGCCTGCTGGCCACAGTGCGGCCGCTTGGCACACTGCCGAGACCAGCAGAGCCACGGCCGCCGCTTGCGGGCTTCTACCGAGGACGACCACAACGAATAGGGGCACCAGAGATGACCGAAGCCCGAAGGTGATCCACCCGTTGCTGAGATTGGCAATCAGTGCCGCCAGGTAGGCTCGGCTCCGCAGGGCGGCCCTGAACGTGGCTGGCCGGTCACGCCGAACTGTGGGAGTGCCATCGTCGCTGGCGGGATCTAGTGCACTGTCAGTTGCGTCATCACGTGGGTTGCCACTAGCCCTGTCTGGTTCAGTGTGTGGGACGAAGTCGCCGACTGATGGCGGTGGTTCTGCGAGAACCGGTGGTGAGGTGTCTGCGACTGGATCCGGCCTTTTGAGAAAGACCACAGTGACGAGGGTTGCGGCCAGCAACGTCACCGCATAGAAGAAGAATGGCGCTCTGATCGAAATTGCCACCACGATGCCCCCGACAGCGGGCCCAGCAATCCCTCCGATCAAGAATCCGGCCTGGAAGGCGCCAGCAGACCGACCACGCTGGTGAGCAGGAGCCACCCGCAGCAGCAGCGCCATAGCCGCCACGGTGAACATGGCCGATCCGATTCCGCCTGCCCCACGCAAGAGGAGCAACTGGACGTAGCTCTGACTCAGGCCCGCGAGACCCGAGGAGACAGCAACAATCAGCAGCCCGGCCGCGAGCACCGAGCGTTCCCCGAGCCGGTTCACCAAAGCCCCGGCTGGCGGCGCGCCTACTAGTCGCATGAGTGCGAACACGCTGACGACAGCGACAGCCATGAAGGTGGTGACGCCGAAAGATTGGGCGAACACGGGCAGGGTGGGGATCACGATTCCGAAGCCGAGAGCGACAAAGAACGCGATGACAGTGAGCACGTAGACATCGCGCGGTAGGTCGGGCAGCTTCAGTCGCACCCCCACATTCGACCACGGCCGGGTCAGACGGAGTGAGCCGGTATCCCGGCGCAATGGGAGCGTCGGGAAAACGTGTTTGCCAGCAATGCTCCCTACAGGCGACTATGGACCATGTCTTGGTTCAGTGGCCCCCGCACCGCGCGACTCGTGACTGCTCGGGACGCCCTTCCCGGAAGCCCCCAGCCGCGCTACCACGTTGCCGATCGACACGCGGTTCTCGGGACATCGTTGAGCGGACCGTGGCCTGCTGGCTTCGATGTTCTGTATCTGGGGATGGGTTGCTTCTGGGGCGCAGAAAGGCGCATGTGGAGCCTGTCCGGCGTGCACAGCACCGCTGTGGGTTACCAGGGCGGCTGGACACCCCATCCCACTTATCGCGAAGTGTGTACGGGTCAGACTGCCCACGCTGAGACCGTCCGGGTCGTCTACGACTCGAACCACGTCACGACTGAACGCATTCTGGCTGAGTTTTGGGAAAACCACGACCCGACTCAGGGCTACCGTCAAGGCAACGATGTTGGTACCCAGTACCGATCCGTCATTCTGTGGACGCACCCTGAACAAGAAGTGTCAGCCACCGACTCGCGCGACCGCTACTCCCAAGCCCTCACCTCGCACGGACTAGGCCCGATCACAACTGAGATCGCGCCCGCATCCGAGTGGCCGTTCTATCTGGCCGAGTAGAATCATCAGCAGTACCTCCACAAGAATCCCCACGGCTATGACTGCCACGCCTCGACCGGAATCGCCCTACCTGCTCACTAGTTTCTGATTCCCACCTGCGGTTCCAACTCGTCGACGTGCAGTTGGGACAGACTCGTGGTGCACTTGAACGGTGGAACACGGCAACTGGAAGAGCATGTATGAGGCTGCTTGTGCAGGTGACGTTGACCTCGTCAAGCACTACATCGCCGCCGGGGTGGACGTGAACTTCATCCACCCTGAAGTCATGTCGACAGCCCTCGTGTCCGCCATTGTGGCCGGCCGCGAGGACGTCGCCCTGTTGCTGCTTGAAGCTGGTGCGGATCCCAAGGCGCACAGCCCCTGGGAAGACACAACGCCGTTGCCTGCTGCCGAGTCTGCGGGGCTAGTCTCGGTAGTCGAGTGGATCCTCGAGCATGGCGATTTACAGACAAGACACTCCGCGGGCGAATAGTGAGGTCACGACGGGGTTGCCAGTGCTGACGCGATCCGCGCGAAAACTACGTACCAGGTGACGCCTACTCGAGTGAATCGGATGCTGTTGGCACTGTCACGCCCTTCGACTGCAGCTGCGCCACCATGTTGAGGTAAGTGCTCGTCACCCGCGCAGCCTGCTGCGCAGACATGCGAGCAGACCACCGGCCCATATGAGCCTCGTCGGCGTTCATGCGCCGCCGGAAGAAGCGCCGCATTCGCGGGTCGTCGTCGACCTCCAAAAACTCCAATATCCGTTCATACTCCTGCTTCCGGTTGGTCCTTACCAACTGGGCGAGGTCAACGGTTATCACTTGCCCAGCAGGTAGGGCTCCCAGCACGGCGTGACCCTCACGCATCCGACGAAACCACAATCGCAGGGCCTCATCGAAATCGTTACTACCCCATGGGCGGGCGACGAGCGATGACGCCACGTCACGCCCGTCTCGAATCATGTTAATCATCTGGAGGTCGGGAAATACTCGAATGAGGCGATCGGCGCGTACAACATTTCGAGGCGTGGTATCAACCCATCGCTGCTTGCCGCGGGCCACTGCCGACGGATCAAGGAGGTCTGACGCGAGTTGGCGAGCCGCCACAATCGAATCTCGGCGATAGTTGGCACGAAAAGCGCTGAGCGCTTCCTCAAGTTGTTCGGGTTCGACGCTCTGGAACAGCCCGCGCTGCTCGCCGTCCTTCCACCAGGGCCGAGACCACCAGAAGGTACGCATACGGTCGCAGAAATGATCAACTCGATTCCATTTCCGGTGCCTAACGACGAGATCAATCTGGGACGCCCACCAGGCTTGATCGCGTCGAGAATTCGCCACATCGCATAGGCCGCCAGCATCGGTGAGGAACCACATTTCAGCGGGGATCGTGCAAGCAATCTCGGGATGGCGGTTGAGCAAACCACGCCCAACCACTGTCGTTCCACTGCGCGACATGCCTCCGACGAAGATGGGACGATTGAGCAACCTCACAACCCTCCTCGCAAGACCAGCCATGTTTCGAGCACGGTCACCCTATCGTGACAAACGCTCCCCGATAGGCCAGCCCGGATCGTCTCCATTGACGCACCACCCGACGAACCACCTATGGGCAGGGATTCGCCTGCGTCAGAGGACATCAAAAGAGTCGGCAGTCTCGCTGTCGCGAACCGATCCCCGGGCGGACAGTCGCCGACCCACAAACCAGCGGAATGACTGCGTCGCACCGGCAGGCGTTTGGTGATCGTTCAGGAACGTGTCTCTCAGCTCAAAGTCATGTCCGAAGATCCGACCTATGTCATCGGAGCCATATCGTTGAACTGTGAGTCCCGAACACCGGGTGGGACCGGACTCAGAAAACACACCAATCACTACGAATGAACCGGGCCGGGTCAGACGCAGCAGCTGGCTGCGATAGCTCGCTTGATCCTCAGTAGCGGTCATGAAATGCAAAACGGCCCGGTCGTGCCACACATCGGCTGGTCCAGCCAGCTCAAGTTCACGTAAGTCCGATTGCACCCACGTGATCGCATGACCTACCGACTTCGCCATAGTGCGTGCGCGTTCAAGAGGCGATTCGCTGATGTCGACCACAGTGACGCGGTACTGGCCCTGGTGTGCTAGCTGCTGAGCGAGTGGGGACGAACCTCCGCCAATATCAACGACTTCAATCGGTGTGTCCTCCGAAGTCGCCTCACCCCACAGCGGCTCAAGCGACTCAATGATGCTCAGGGACGGCTGCGCCTGGTTCTGATACCAACTGCGCGGTTGGCCACTGGGAGCGTAAATTTGCTCCCAGTGGCTCCGGGTTCCAGACATTTATGGGCGGGTACGGGTACCCAGCCAGATCGACGACCCGAGGGCGAGTAACAGCAGCAAGCCTGCGAATCCGAGGATCACAGCCTCAGAAGCTGTTGGTCCAGTTGGTGCTGCCAACGTGAAGTGGTAGGAGGCTGATGTGGTGACCTTATCCCCGGACGCCGCCCCATACGGGAATCCCTTGCCCGCTGCCCACAGAACATCAATCGCTTCGTTCATGGCAACCGTCCGGTTAGCGGCAGTCGTGAGGGAGTTCGCCAGTCCAGCGAGGCCTTCAGCTCCGTCGATGAAGTAGTCGAGTGGACCACCGGCGATAGCCATGATCAGTGCTGGCAATTCGTCGATCTTCTCATCCAACGGGCCAGCGGCTTCTGCTAAGAGGTTGACGATCTGGAACAACTCATTGATCGGTGCCTCGAGATCAGCGATGAGGCGTGCGATTCCCACGCTCAGCTCTTCACTGGCCTGCGCATCGGCGTTGGCCGAGATTTCCATCGCCTGAATGAGACCACAGTTGTTGATGTTGGCAATGGTCATCGGCGAACAGGGTCGATCAAGTGCCCGCCGAATCTGGGGCATCCGGTTGGCAATATTGTTCAAAGCCGGACCAATATCCTCAAGACCACCGCGAATCACCTTGAGAAGAGGAACCAGTTCGCCAATGTCGTTGCCAACTTGGCCAAGATTCTCGAGCAATCCGCTGAGCGATTGCTCAATTTGATTGCCACCAGCTTCGCAGGCCGCCACGTCCCACACGCCCAAGGCTTGCGCATCGAGGAGCGTCTTCAGGGTCTGGAGGTCTGTTTTTTCCTGCCCGCTCAGTGCGTCGATCGCCGCTTGCAAGGAGGTAGCAACCGCTGGGGTATAGGTGGTGTTGGTGGCGGCTGCCTTTGAGCACATGGGCGCGACCTTGCTCAGGATCTGTTGATCGATAACCTTGCCGACTGTGCATGGCCCAGGACCGCTACATACCAGTGCCGCAACTGCAGCTGGGACTTCGGTGTCAATTCCGATTTCGACGAGAGGGAGAACTGCGGCCACTGCCTCGAGCGCTGTAATCGCAGTCCCGAGTGGTTCATCGAGTCCGTTGATGGTGTTGGCGAGGTTCTGAACCAGGGCCTGATTCTGGGGGCTCACTGCGCCGTCGATGGCGCCCGCGAGCTTGGCCGTCACACCATCGATAGCGGCATTGGCGCCGAGGAACAAGGTGGCAGCCTGGGTCACGTCATTGCCGATCGCCTCGAGGAACCGATCCATGGCAGCCGGATCTAGCCGCAGGGTTGAGAGCAGACGAAGAAGTGGGTCAACATTGTTCTTGAGGAAGGTGTCGAGGTCGCCCGCGGCAGTACCCATCGCCTTTTGAACAGTGGTGAGTAGCGGGACGATTTGCCCTTCGAGTTCCCCGGTGAGCGCTTCGCCGCCGGATCCTACTGTCGATAGTGCCGAAGTGATTGCACCGTTCGAGTCGCCGGGAGTAAACGTGGCCGTCATTTGCGGGAGTTGTGCCTTGTCGGCCAAGGCTGACAGTGTCAAACTTCCGGTTTCTCCGCTCAAAGACCCACTTCCGGTCACGACCTGGGCGGGAGAAAATCCGCTATTGGCCCAAGGGGCGACGATATCGGTCCATCCGTTTCCGTAGTCGCCTTCCATCGCCACCGTGAAAGGAATCCCAACGTAGACGTCTTCGCTCGTGGGATTGCCTTCACCGTCGAGATAGGTGATCGTCTGGCGTGAGCCCGTGTGGTTGGTGAACTTCCACTCAAGATCGACTTTGCCCGTGATGCTGGTTGCTTCAGCAGCATCGACTCGTTCCCCATTCACCTTCAGGATCGTCTCGACCGTGACGGGGAGATCGCCATCAAACTGGCCAGTGGCGGCGAGGAGGTTTTGGACTCCATCGGCGTTGTTGATGTCGTAGACGATTGAGTTGTCAACCACGGTCAGCGGCCGGAACGCGGTCAGGTTCGACATGCGGTTGGGTCCCACTGGCACTGTGACGGTGCTTGTTCCGTTGCCGGACACATCGGTTGCAATCGCGAATCCGGTTGAAGCAATGTCTCCGTTCGCGTCGGCCGCGATGGATAGCGATTTGCCGACGGCCACGGTGAAGCTGTTATCTGAGTTGCTCGACGTGGCTGTAGCGGCGGCCTGTTGGGCATTTGCCGCGGCTGCGGATTCGATGCCGCTAGCCGATGCGCTCGTCGTCGCGGTCAGTGTCAGACCGGCCACGGATAGCGCCGCTATTCCGGCCACGACCTTGACAGGTGCACTGCCCTTAGATGCGGAGGATGTCAAACGCGACATGCGTTCGCTTCCGGAGAATGACAGCTTCATCGAATACCGCCTGTCGTTTGGTTCACAGCTGGAGTCGGGGGTTCTGTTGCGGTCTCTGGTTCAGCGTTGTCGCGCTGGGACCGAGCCACGCTCAATGCTGTTGTGTCGGGATACAAGGTGGCTGGGATTACCACTAGGAAGCCAATCATGGCCATTGCTAGTTGGGACCCGATCGTGGCTGGAAGCAGTCCTTCGAGCGCGAACGGGTTAGTTGCCAGGATCGGGAAGACAGACGCCCCGAAGGCAAGCACCCCGAGCAGCATCACCCAGGCATGGATCCGAGTTGAAGTGAAGCCGTGAATCAGAGCAATCACCACCAGCACGATCGCGAACGACACGCCGATACCCAAAGCCGTGGCTCCGCCAGGTATGGCTCCACCGAGCATCAGCACGAGCGCAACGCCGAGTGCTAGGCCGATCAGCAGACCGATCAGCCGCTGCAGTGGTGTTCCCACGTGCACTGTGGCCGCAATGACACCAACTCCGACACCAATGATCGTGTCATTCATCGTCATGCCGAGGGCATCGCCGATGAATAGTCCGATGGCGCCGATGATCGCGGCGGATAGCCCCACCAGGAAGGTCCGCTTCATGACCGACTTCCTATCTCTCGCTGAGGTGCTGAAACTGTGGCGGATGATTGTGACTCTGTCATGGCTGGATTCTCCGCCGGTACAGGAATGTTCCGACTCCCACGGCCAGGATCAAGAAGACGACTGCCACGATCAGGCTCGTCGTCCAGTTCTTGCCGTATGGTGCGGCCTTCTGAGCTGTGATTTGGTACGCGGCATAGTTGGTGACGGTTCCATCTGAAGGATTTGCCAGGTGTGCATTGCCGTAGGGCGAAGCGTCACCGGAGTATCCCCGATTGTTCATCGCTTCCAGTTTGGCTTGCAGTTCGTTACCAAAATCAGTGACCTGGCCTAGCGCGTCGAGAATCTTGCCGTCGATGGCGTCGATTCCCTCAGTTGCCTTCTCTCCGATAATCCCGCCGATAGTTGGGATCGAATCGAACACCTTCCCAACAGTCCCGGCGATCCGCTCGACTCGCTTCAGTCCATTGGTGATCTTCGGAACGTCGCCCTCGGCAGTCTCAATCACGCCGCCAGCGCTCTCCAGAGTCTGGGCAATCGCACGGTCAATGTCGCCGAAGATGCTGATCAATTGGGCAGCACCGCAGCGCGACAGAATCTGCTCAGCGATCTGTGCAACGTGCTGGCTGAGTCCGTTCACGCCCCACCGCTGGATGGCGTTGACCAAGACGTCACCGACGAAGCCAGCGGTGCATTGCCCATTGGGGTTGCTGATGATGTTGCTGAGGACTCCTAGATCCCGCAGAACCTCTTCGTAGACCTTTTGGGCCTCCGGGCTTTGAGCAATGGCGGCAATGACGTCGAGGGCAATCTCGGCTTCGGCGAGAGCAGTCTCGGCGTCAGCAGTCATGGCCAGACCCGATGCCAGCGGATCTGCGGTCATGCAGCCGGGCTGCAGCAGAATCGACTTGATGGGTTCTGGGACCGGGAGTGCACTCAGGGTGTTCCACGGGATCGAGTTCAACATGCTCGCATTACTCTGATTGCCGAGCGCGGTTTGAAGGGACTTGAGGTTGTTCTTGTTGGCTGATCCGCTGACTTTGGAGATGCCCTGGTTGAGGGCGGCCGTTCCAGCTCCGCCGCCGGTGTATCCGAAGACAGGAACCCATGTGGGGTTGCCGTAGAAGTTCGATACTGGCCCAGCGACGCTGCACATTGGCGACACGGCGGCGACGGCGGCGTTGAGTTCAGCCACATCAAGCTCCTGCAGCAGCTTGAGCAAATCTCCAACAGCGTCGCCCGCTTCTCCGGCGGCCGGCCCAAGCTCACCCACGAACGTCGCCAGCCACTCGACCGTGTCGACCAGGTCGCGACCCACGACGCGAGAGATGGCAGTCAGTAGGCCAGCGAGCTGGTCTTTGGCGCCTGCGTTGACCTGCAGTACCTGCGCGAGATCGGTGAGCCCATCAGCCAGGGCCTGCATTTCGCGGACGATCGGTCGAGGATTGGTGGGGATTCCCTCGATCTCTTGGACGAGAGGATCAATGTAGTTCTGGTCGAGGGTGGAGAAGCCTTCGAGATACGCGCTGATCAAGTTCGCGACCTGGAGCACCTGCCCGAGTGCGCTGTCGACAGTGTTGCCCAGAGGCGTCAGCAGTTTGTTCTCGATGCCGGGAACGAGTTCGAAGGCCAGACCCCCGAAGAAGCGGTCGAGCTTGACCGGTACTGCGGTGTGCTTGGTCTCGGGAAGATTGGCGTTCTGGGCGCGGGCTTTCACGACCAGCGACTGAGTCGTGCCTCCCACAACACCTTCGAGGATGGGGAACAGGACCAGCGTTGCCGATAGCGATGTTCCGTTGCCGTCAATGTTCATCGAGGCCGAGCCGGGGTCGGTAATGTCCCACCCTGGACCAAACTTGACCGACATGGAGTCACCGAACGGAACCGGAATGTCAGCCACCGTCGTGACGGTCTCCCCGGCGGCGTTCTGGTAGCTGATCTCCTGCTTGCGGGAGGTGTGGTTGTGCACCGTGTAGGTGATTTCCACGTCCCCGTTGAGGTTATATCCCTCATTGGCGTCAACTTCTTCGCCGTTGACTTTGAGTGTGGTCTCAACCGTGATCGGCATTTGGCCGGAGTACAGGCCCCCGACCACCATGTAGTTCGACACCTGCCCAGGCTGACTGGTCAACTGCTTGGTCTCCGAAGAGTCCGGCCCGGTCGGGATAACCAATTCACCACTGCCGCTACCCGACACCTGCCCGGAGGCGAAGTACATGTCGAACGCCGTTGCGCTGCCTGCCTGGTCCGTGGTGAGCGCGACCGTTTCTCCCGCGACGACGTTCAAGCCGTTAGTGGTGAACTGTTCGTCGGCGGGAATCTCTGAGAACGGCGTCGAGTGATCGTCGGCGACAGCACCGACTGCGGGAATACCCACGAGCAGCGCCGTCGCGGTTACCGTGGCGATTCCGGTGCGGAAAGCGGATCGGTTCAAGAGGTTGCTTTTCACTGCTGCACTCCTGTCGAGCCTGCGCCAGTTTCAACTGGGGCGGGCGGGGTGGAAGCGTTGGTCGTAGGATTCGCTGATGCGTGCCGTTGGGCACTGCGTGACTCTTCTTTGTCTTCGAGGAGTTCCACGAGAATCGTGACGAGGAAGCCACCGGACGACGCGGCCAAGGTGACAAAGAATGCCGTGGGGAAGTCGGTGAGAAGGAACCACGGCACCGCCACCAGGGTTGGTTCATAAATCGCGGCGAGCGCGCCCCCGCCCAGGATCATGGCCCAGATCGGCAGTCGGCCCTTGGTCAGCGCCGAGATTACCGTGAAGATGACGATTGCCAGCACCCATCCGATCCAGCCCACCATGCCGAAGATGAGGGCAAACAGACCCAAGACGAGCCCGATGAAGAAAGCTCCATATCGGGCAAGTGGCGACCGATCGCGGGCCAGACCAAGTACGACGCCTGCCACGATTGCAATCAACGCGGGAGCTGATCCGAGTTCGAATGCGGCTGTCACAGCCCACACGACCAAGGCCAACACTGTCAGCAGCGCTCCGAAGAGCAGATGTTTCAAGACCACTAGTCCTCCCGGTCTCCCGCCATGTGGTGTGGCACACACATGGGTGATCGGAGTTATCTTTACTTGCCCTTCACCTTCGTTGCACCTCGAAGGGCGAAAAAGTTGACGATGGCTTCAAGAATGTCGACGTTCGCTCGCAGAACGTGTTGATTCGCGACGAATCGTTACGGAGAGTAATCGAATCGATTCGGAACGCTTGACTGCCGTTACTGTGATAAGTGAGTGGCGTCAATGGACTGTCGTAGTGCCACCAGGCGGGCAGTCAGCTCTGCGACTGCAGTAGTGGGCAGGGGCGGGGCTGTTGGGGTGCGATCTAGCGCTTCGAGCAACTCTCCTCCGAGCACAGCGAGTTGTGCAGCACTTCCTGACACTGCGAGTCGGGGTGGATCGCTCGGGGATAGGGCAGGTGAGGCTGGCCTCATCAGGCGGTCGGCCAAGCCCGAAATCTCGCAGGCCACTGCGTACGTCCGTTCACCCAGGCTCGTCCCAGTTTCATCAACGTGCGATAACCGCGCCGGGGTTAGTCGCCGGAGGGCATCAACAGTGAGGTCGAGTTGACGGGATAGTTGGGCGGTCAATTCCTCGCCGCCGGGGAACTCGGCAGAATCTGTATGAGCGATCACTGGCATATGCCTGTCTGTCTGTACCTGACTGTCTTCACAACCAAGACGTGGCTGCCAAGACTAGTTGCGGGCAATGGTGCCTTTGCGTTGGAGGAATCCGCGAATCGCTTCTCGACCGCGACCGTTGATGTGCGGCCCGTGGGTAAAGGCGACATGCTCATAGTCGACCTCGCCCAAAGTGTGAGCGGTACGCTGGTTGAGGCGATGCGAGCTGCAAAACAGCGCAACCGGCCAGGTCATCCGCGATGTCATGTTCCAGATGGCGTCACCGGTGATCAGGGTGTCGGAAGTGGCGTGCAAGAGAGAAATGTGACCGGGCGAATGCCCCGGGGTGTGCAGGATCTTCAAGCCACCTGCAACCGGAAGCTCTTCACCATCGCTGAGTACCGTACTCGCCTTCACCGGGTCGAACTTTGCCCGCCCGAAGCGAGTCAAAATTCGGCCTGCGGTCGAGTCGACGTCGAGTGGAGGCGCCACGCCGGACTCGGCGAATTCTACGTCGTCACGATGGATGGCCACTCCGCTCAGGCCTGCGTGCCGTACCAGTTCGGCTGCGCCCCCGATATGGTCGCTGTGCGCGTGGGTGAGGATGATGCGTTGGACATCGTTCAGGTGTCCACCGATCGCCGCTAATCCTTCCACAATGCGGGCGGGAGCCCGCTTATATCCGGTGTCGACCAGAGTGATGGACGAGTCTTCCTCACGGAACACGATCGTGTTGACGAAGTCACCCATGGTTCGAATGCGGTAGACATTCGGCGCAACCTCAACCGTGAGCGACCCCACGTTGCCTCCCGTTCCGGGACCGAGCCCTGCGCTACTCGCGGTTCATGGCGATCAGTGCGAGGAACCGCAGGATCTCAAGGTACAGCCAGATCAGCGTAACCATCAGGCCGAAGGCCATCCGCCAGGACTCTTTTTCCGGCACTCCGACTGTCAGTGCCTGTTCGATCGAGTCGAAGTCCAAGGTGAGAACCAGCGATGCCAGAATGATGGCGCCCGCAGAGACGGCAATCCCGATCCAGCCGCTGCCGTAGATTCCGAAGCCGTTACCGAATCCGAAGATCCAGGCAAAAATCAGATTGATGAAGGCGAACGCCACGTAGGATATCAGGGCGATCATGACGATCTTGCGGAACTTGTTGGTGACGCGGATGATGCGGGTGCGATACAAGGTCAGCATGGTGGCGAACACAATCAAAGTGGCAACTACAGCCGTCGCGACGATGTTGCCCATGCCGAACTGTTGGCCAAAGATCTGGTAGAAGTAGCTGATTGCGCCCAGGAACACGCCTTGTACGGCGGCGTAGGCAATGATCAGGCCCGGGCTGACTTCCCGCTTGAAAGCGTTCACTAGCCCTAGGATGAGTCCCAAGATCATGGCTCCGAACATGATGCCGATGACGCCGCCGCTGACGTTGCCGCTCGCATCGAGGGGCATGCCCGCCGTCACGAACCAAGTGGCGGCGGCAAATACGACCAACACCCCGAAGCTCGCCGCGGACTTCATGATGACGTCCGTAATGGTCATGACTGGGCTGGAACCGCCGTCAACAGCGGTTCGCGCGTAGGCGCGCTCTAGATCGTCAGTACCGCCAGTGGCTGGAACGGCACTGAGGGGTCCGGCCGCCGCGGGAGTTGATGCGGCTGGGGCTGACGAAGCTGCCGGGGCCACACCCTGGACAGGTCCGGCGGGAGATCCCGGCGCCGTGGGGCCAGCCGGGCTCAAGGCAGCGAAGCCGGGCCCACTGTACTCCTCTGAGTATTGCTGCTCGGCCCGTCGGAGGATGGGGTTTCTTGACAACATCGGCAACCTCATTCGTTGGAAGTAAACGTTGGCTGGTGGGAGAGTTTCCCCTAGCTTACTCGAACAAACCCGGCCGAGACGTCAGCGATTCCGGATTCTGGGGTTCGATCACGGCGACAACATCTTCGACGGCTCACCATTCACGTTCCATCGGTTACGTCCCCACACTGACCAGCACGTGACAGCAGGTGGCCAACGAGTGGCCGTCCTGCGATCAACTGGCCACTTTCGGTAGCGTCGAGAACGTGAAGCGACTGCCGTTGCCTGCCCAGCTAGCGATCTTGACCGTGGTCATGGCACTGCCGTTCGCTCTCCTCACGTTCTTCGTCTGGCCGGGAGCTTTCGGTGCGGCTTTCTTCGGTGTCTTGACGGGTTGTTTGGCGTGGCTCAACGTCGGCTGGAAGCGGGCGATGGTCATCGGCGGGGTGTTCGCCGTTCTGACGATTCCGGCCAATTTTCTGCACGCGTGGCCGGTGGCCGCGGCCGTGGCGATGCTGGCTCTGATCGTGGCGTTTGGTGCTGCCGCCGTACGCGGTCTGGCCTCTGCTGTGCTGCCGATCGCTTTTCTGATCCCGTACTACATGATGGCGCCGCCCCCGATTTTTTCGGCCGATCCCCCCACTGTGAGTGTCCCCTATGTGCTCGCCTGCGCGGGCCTGGTCCTCCTGGGGGCCTGGTGGCCGGTCTACCTCTTCCACAGGGTTCTACCGACCCGGACCGGACGACCCCGGCCCGAGGTCGACGCGGGACTGGCCTGGGCCTACGCCATCATCTTGGCCGTTTTCAGTGCCGCGGTCGTGTACATCGGAATGCGGTATTTTCCCGATACCCACTGGGCGTGGGTCACTTTGACCCTGTTCATTCTGGCCAACCCCAATACGCCCATGAATCTGAGAAAGATGCGGGATCGGGTCCTGGGAACAATTGGGGGCTTTGTCCTGGTTTCGATTGTTCTGGAAATCACGACGAATCGTGCGATTATGGGCGTTGTGGCGTTGGTGTGCATGTACCTGGCCCTGTACCTGACCGGGACTGGAAAGCCATACTGGCTGTACTGCATCTTCCTGACTCCGGCGATCGTCAGCATCGATTCGATGAACGGCAACCCGTGGATCATGGCCAACGAGCGGGTAGAGTTCACGGTCCTGGGTGCAGTCTTGGCGATCATCGTCTCGTTCGCGGCAGCAATGATCCTGCGAAGTCGCACCGCCTCCGGGAACGCTGCCGATCCTGCCTCTGGCGCGAGCTCTGCTGGCGGCGACTCCGGCCAGGATTCGAGTAGCGCGGACGTCAGCCAAGGGCAGTTCGACTCCCACCTTCGCTAGGCTCACAGCCATGGCACGAGAAGAGAACTTCCTCGGGATCAAACCTCGGGCCGCTCGACCGGCTAGGCCGTGGAACGTCACTCTCGCCTGCACCGTCGGCCTCGTCCACGCCATTGTGGCTATCGCCCTGACGGTGATCAGTGTGGTCATCCGCACGCCGCTGGCCCTGCCCGATCCGATCCGCCCCATAATGAACATTCCGGTCCTGTCGGAAGTCTGGGCTCTGGTCGCCACGTTGGTCGTCCTGCCATTCCTGTGGGTGCTGGTCCTGAAGGGCAGCCGTCACGCTCGAGCGATCATCGTTGTCGTGCTGTTCGTTCGGGCTGCTCTCGCTGGGCTTGTCCTGCACACCGCATCAGTCGGGTCGGTGGGCTGGTGGATCTCCGGGCTGGTCGTCCTTGACGTGGTCGGCGTCATCCTCCTGTTCGGTGGCCACCGCACCAGCACGTTCTTCGCCGCCGCCCGCACAGCCCTACCCCGACCACCTGGTGACTATGGCCTCGACGAACCGGCCCTGCCGATCGGGGCGCTCGCCGTCGGAATCGCCTTGCTGACCGGCTCCGCATTCCTACCATTGGCCCTGCTAGTCATCGTGACGATACTTGGCATGCTGGTGTGTCTGTGGGCCTGCATCTATCTGTATGCGAGCCAGCACAGCAAGTTCGTCGTGTGGCAGGACGTGCTGTCACGACTACCCGCAGCCGGTGTCGTGGTCGACGTCGCGTGCGGCCGGGGAATTGCGGCCGTGTCGTCGTTACGCGAATGGCCGCAAGCTACCGGCGTCGCAGCCGACACGTACGAACGTCGCCACCAGTCGGGCAACTCGCCCGGCGCCACTGCTCGCAACGCCGAGGCGGCCGGAGTCGCTGACCGCTTGACCATCCACAAGTGCTCCCTGTCCGACGTCCCGGTTGCCGAATCTAGTGCTGACCTGGTGACGTGTCTGCTGGGGCTGCACCGACGCCCCAGTGGGTCAGCCCGGGCTGAGGTCGTCGCCGAACTGCTCCGGATCGGGCGGCCCGGGGGGTTCATTGTGGTCATCGATCGCATGCCCCTCGACGAGGTCCGCGAGCAGTTCTTGGCGGCCGGGGCGCAGGTCCTGGAAGATCGAAATGCTGGCCCTCGCTCGTGGTACGGCTGGCCCCGGTGGGCGCTGCGCGTACTCGTGGTTCGCGTCGCCTAGCTGCCCGCGGCCGAGAGGCAGCCGCTTCACCTGACACCAGCAACAGCGCCTTCCACCGAGTCGTAAAGGCGGCGCTGTCCGAGGATGTCACTGAGTTGGCTGCGAAGCAGGGCCCGTTGGGTTCGCCCCGGGACGACGACGATCGCAGTGGAAACTGAGCGGCTTTCGCACAACTCCACCAGTTCGCGCAGAACACACGCACCGGTGTAGTCCATGTCGTCAATGCCCGACGCGTCCAGAACGAAGGCCGGCAAGCCGTTGGGGCTCCCCGAAGCAGGAGGCAACGCTGCCAGAATCTGCTGTTTGAACCAGTTCGCGTTGCCGTACCACAGGGGTCCGTTGAGGCGATACACGATGACCTCCGAAGCCTCACTGGCTGGGCTATCGCCGGGTGAAGTCTCGGCCGTCGCTGGCTGCCACTGTCCAGTGGGTCCAAGAACGAGCGGCAGCAATTCGGGGCGAGTGGTTCGGCGGGTGCGGTCCACGACGGCCAAGACCACTGCGACCAACACGCCAAGTTCCACGCCCAGAACCACGACACCCAACAGAGTCACTGCCATCAGCGCGAAGGGCATCCACGAGAACTGCAGCATCGCTCGCATCTCGGACACGCGAATGATCTTTATTGATATGAAGACAAGAATCGCGGCCAAGGTGGCCATGGGTAGGTCGTGGAGCGCGTTCGACAGGAAGAGAACGAAGGCAACCATGACAGCGCCGCACACGAGACTCACGATTTGAGATCGTGTCCCCATCGCCTGTGCCATGGCGGTCCCCGACGGGCTGGCGTTGACTGTGAATCCCCCTACTGCGCTGGAAGCCACATTCGACAAGCCCATTGCCCGGAAGTCCGAATTCACGTCAACATCGAACCCGGCCCGTTCGGCCGACGATCGACTGGTGGCGGCAGTCTGCGCGAGTGCAATGAGGGTACACGCCACGGCGGTCGGGAGGACGAGTCGGATGTTGTCGAGCGATACATCCGGAAAGCCGATGGGTGGGAGACCGCTCGGGAGATCACCCAAGGTGGCAACACCGTCGTTGGCGAGTCCCAGGATGCCGACTGCCCCAATGGCAACGACCAAGACCAAGAACGCCCCCGGGATGCGAGCGCTCAAGCGACTCGCGATCAACAAGAGAGCTAGCGACACCACACCGAGGCACACCGTTGGCCAGTTGATCTGGCCCAGCTCCGCCACAACCTGGGCGAGACGTTCAGGAACGTGCCCACTGCCCCCGGGTACTCCCAACATCTGAGGCAACTGATCGACGATAATGGTAATGCCCACTCCGGCCATGAATCCAGTGACAATCGGGCGCGACAAGAAGTCGGCCACCCACCCCAACCGGGCAATCCCCACAGCCAGCAGGATCACGCCGGTCAGGAAAGTGGTAGCGATCACCAAAGGGACATAGTTTGGCGATCCAGTCGCAGCAACAGCAGCAACCCCAGCGGCCAGCAAGGGAGCCAAAGTACTATCACAACCAGCCACGAGGAAGCGGTTTCGCGCAAGAACGGCAATGACAACGCAGGCGGCAGCCGTCCCGTAGAGTCCGGCCGTTGGCGGCATTCCTGCCAGGTGGGCAATCGCGATCTGCCCGGGCACGAATATTGCGGCCAGAGTAACCCCGGTGACTAGGTCAACGGGCAGCCACTTCGCGCGATACCCGCGAAGAGTCGGTGCGATAGCTCGACTATCGCCGGCGGAAGCGGTCATTCGCCGGGGAAGTGCTTCAAACGCAGCAGCGCCGGCGCCCGCTTCAGCAAGTACCGCCGAGCACCCGAACCGGTCGTCGGCAGTTTCGCCGGATCGTCACCCACAAGGTTTGCGACCGCCCGCAATGTGACCTGACCGAGTTGTGACAGATGCTCCGTGCGCTCGTGGTGCTTCTTGTGGAACAGCAGGGCCGCATCGGGAACATCGCCGAGTGCGGCGGCCTTCTCCGCCCGAGTGGGTGCCACCCATTCGAATGGGTGGCCTTCTAGATGTGCCAAGGCGTCCGTCCGCGGACTAGTGCGGTTGAACACGGCGTCGAGTGTCGGGGCAGACCGAACACGTTCTGTGAGGGGATCACCGAGGCCGAGGACCTGTTGCATGGTGGCAAGAACCGATGCGTTATGGAACGTTTCCTCAATGACCGTGCCTCGCTCGATCAACGGGGATACCACGATCGCCGGAACCCGCACGCCCAGACGATCAAACTCAAATCCGAACTCACCTGGGTAGTCATCAGGGGCGACCGTCGACGGCGGTGGGACATGGTCGTAAGTACCGCCATGCTCGTCAAAAAGGATTAACAGTGCCGTCGACTCCCATTGGGGCGACTGGCGGACAGCGTTGTAAACCTCGGCGAGGAACTTCTCCCCTGAGCGGACATCTGTGGGGGGATGGTAATCGTCAAGATCGCCGAACAACAGTCGCGGTTCAACCCACGAAAACGTTGGCAGAGTTCCGGCGGCGGCATCGGCGAAAAAGTCCTCCCGGAGAGCCTGATGGTCGTGCCACATTTTGATGCTGTGCAATCCGCCGAGCATCAGCGCCATCCCAGGTACGACCTGGTCCTTGCTGAAGTACACCTTCCAGTCGACGCCCTGGTTGCTCATCAGTTCGAATACGTTAGTGGCCGTGTGATTCCAGGCGTAACTGATGACGTTGTCGTTGTCGACCTTTCCCATGCTCGTCCCGCACAAGAGGAACGACCGGTTCGGGTAGGTGCAGGTCGGGACGTCGCAGAACCAGCGGGTGAAGACCCCGTACTGTTCGGCCAAGGTGTTGATGATCGGGGCCGTTTCAGGAGTGAACATCTCCCCAATGGACTGCATCTCTGTGTCAGTAGGAATCCGTTCCTTCTCCCAAGTGAAATTGCCGTAGTAGTCGAGTGCGAACCCGTCCATCGGTGGAACCGGAGCACCAGTGGGCACGTTGTACGGGGCATCCATCACTTGGGGGAACAGTGGATAGGGTGAACGACCCAGGTTGCTCTGCGGGATGTATTCGCCCCACATCTGGGCATTGACGTTCCCGAACCCTTCACCTGGATCCGGCATCGGTGCGCGGAAATCGGTTGCTGGCCGCACGCGCACACTGCCTCCCGGGTAGGGCAGTTCGATGTCGCGATCGCGGATCCCGTCACTGGCACTGATGTGGGGCAAGTGGCCCAACAGGTTGTCGAAGGACCGGTTCTCGAACATCACGACGACCCACTGTTTGACCTGTTCGATCATTATCGCCTCCCATTTTTCGAATCGTGCGCGCCTGTGAGGCGGGAGCACGGTGGAACAGACTTTGCGCACTAAGGACGCCACGCGCGGTCGACACTACTGATCATGAACGTGCGTTGCTGAGCGCGTCCACTCATCGGATTCAGGTTAGCCCGGATAGTCGTTTCTCCGGTGCGGCTGAGCCCGCAGTCGCGTGCCCC
>CBFGTA010000033.1:0-19821 GCA_965651595.1 uncultured bacterium
GTTTTTATCCTCCCAGGCCACGAGGCCGGTGGATGTTCTCGTCGAGGATGTTGACGCCCGAAACGACGCAGAGCTATTCGGCCCGGTGGTTCGCCTGCTTCGTCACGCAGGCGAGTACAGCCAGGGGCAAGGGCGACCGCCGGACGGTTCAGTTCGGGTGGAAACCCTCAGCGGAGGCGAGACGCCCGGGTCCGGCGTCACTGTGGTTCAAGTCGTCGTGCGGGACCGCCCGTTCCTGGTGGATTCTCTGCAAGCGGCCCTCACCGCACGGGGGCACAATTTGCGGTTTGTGCTCCACCCGATCATGGCCGGACCCGACGGCCGTCAGTCGTGGATCTACATCGAGATAGACCCCATCGTGGACGCCCAGGAGATAGCTAGTACCCGCGCGGCACTTCGGGACACCTTGACCGACGTAGCGGCGGTGGTTGCCGACTGGAATGCGATGCGCAACCAAGCAATGACCGTTTCCCAACAGCTCATCGCCCATCCGCCTGCCGGAATCTCGGAGGAAGAGTCTCAGGAGGCGGCAGCACTGCTGGACTGGCTTTCGCGCGACCACTTCACGTTCGTCGGGTACCGCCATTACCGCCTGCGCGACGTAGAGGGTCAGCGTTGCTTGGTCGCTGACGCCGACAGTGGGTTGGGTGTCGTTCGGGAAGCTCCTCCTTCGATCAAGCCGGTCAACGAACTCCCCGCTGGCGTTCGAGAACGAGTCGACGAGCCGCGCATCATGATCCTCACTAAGGCCAACCGGCGCTCGACGGTCCATCGACCGGTCTACCTCGACTACGTCGGAGTCAAGGAGTTTGACTCCGACGGGATTGTCGTTGGTGAGTTCCGATTTCTCGGCCTATTTGCGGCGAGTGCTTTCGCCGAGTCTGTAGAACGGATTCCGTACGTTCGACGGACTGTCCGCGCGGCCCTATCGTTGTGCGGATATCCCGCTCGCTCCCACCGCGAACGCGACTTCATGCATTTTTGCGAGACGTATCCGCGGGAGGAGATATTTCAACTAACTTCCCAGGACCTCGCTCACACGGCCCACCGCGTACTCGCCATCGGTGAGCGAAGGCAGACGCGGTTGTTCGTACGGGGAGACGACTACGGCCGGTTTGTCAGTGCCCTCGTCTACTTACCGCGGGACCGCTACAACACGGCTGTCCGGCAGAAGATTGCGGCCATACTTTCGGCTGCCGTTGGTAGCGAAGGGATCGACTATTCGGCTCGGGTTTCGGAATCCGTTCTAGCTCGGTTGCATTTCGTCCTGCGGCTTCCTGTGGGCCAGCGGGTTGGGCAGATGGCAGTAGACGAGGTCGAACGGCAGATTGCTGCTGCCACATTGACCTGGGAGGACGAGTTTCGAACGGCTTTCAGCGCGGCCTACGGGCCCGATGCAACCCGTCGTCTCATGGAGCGGCTCGATGGGTCTATTCCCGCGGCCTACCAGGAGGATCTGTCACCCACCACAGCAGTCGCCGATCTCCATCGACTGTCGCTGCTGCCGACTGTTCCAGGTCCTCTGACGACGGATGCACAACTGCACCCATCGGTTGGAGTAGGCGGGACCCACTGCCGATTCTCCGTGTACCACTCCGGCCAGGCTGTGTCGCTCAGCATCTTGCTGCCCATTTTCGACAGCCTGGGTGCGCGCGTGGTAGAGGAGCGGCCCTACCAGTTTCGTGTCGACGCCACAGATGCCTGGATCTACGACGTAGGCATCGTCCTGCCCGACGGTCGTGAATCCCTGGTCGAAAACGAACGTGCCGAAGAGAGGGAGCGCTTTCGACAGGCCTTCCTCGCCGCTTGGCGTGGCCAGTGTGAAAAGGATCGCCTCAACAGCCTGGTGGTGAACGCGGGCCTGACCTGGGTCGAGTGTGCGTGGGTACGGGCTTGGTGCCAATACGTGCGACAGGCCGGACTTCAGTATTCAACCGAGTACATCAACGCAATCGTCACGGCTCATCCACAGATTGTGGCGTCGATTGTCGCGATGTTTCGGGCCAAGTTTGATCCCGACAGTTCTATCGACGACCGTGGGCAGCAGGTGCGTAGCGAGCACGCTCAGTTGCTGAAGCTCATTGACGAAGTGGACGGCCTTGATGCTGATCGCGTGTTGCGCCAACTCGTCGCAGTGATCGCCTGCATGGTGCGCACCAACGCGTTTCATGACCGACTGCTCGCCGATGGTCGTGCCCTGGCATTCAAACTGCATCCAGGAGAACTACCGGGCCTGCCGGATCCGCGACCTCACACGGAAGTGTGGGTCAGTTCCCCCGTCATTAACGGCGTTCATTTGCGGTTCGGGCCGATTGCTCGAGGCGGCCTTCGCTGGAGCGATCGTCTGGAGGACGTACGGACCGAAGTTCTGGGTCTGGCCGCCGCCCAGGAAGTGAAGAACTCGGTCATCGTGCCCGTCGGAGCAAAAGGAGGCTTCGTCGTCAAACCCGACTGGTTTAGCGACCACGGTGGTCCATGGGGTGAGGCCGGAGTGGCTGGCTACGAGCAGTTCATCTCCGCGCTGTTGAGCATCACCGACAATCGTCGCGACGGTCGCACAGTTCGCCCCGACCACACAGTTGTTTGGGACTCCGAGGACAGCTACCTGGTGGTCGCTGCAGACAAGGGGACCGCGACGTTCTCTGACATCGCCAACCGAATCGCGCTGGACCGTGGGTTCTGGCTCGGAGATGCCTTCGCATCCGGAGGGTCTACCGGCTACGACCACAAGGCTATGGGAATCACTGCCCGGGGAGCCTGGGAGTCAGCGAAGCGGCATTTCTGGGACCAAGGCGTCGATGCCGGCCGTACCGACTTCACTGTCGTCGGTATCGGAGACATGTCCGGAGATGTGTTCGGCAACGCGATGCTATGTTCCGACCACATTCTGCTGGTGGCGGCCTTCGATCATCGCCATGTCTTCGTCGACCCCACTCCCGACCCGGCCGCCAGCTTCGCTGAACGTCAGCGCCTGTTCCACCTTCCCGGTTCCACTTGGGCCGATTACAACCAGTCCCTGTTGAGCGCGGGCGGACAGATCGTGGCCCGCGATGCCAAGTCGATGATGTTGAACGATGCAGTTCGCCGTGTCCTGGCGATTCCGCCCGACATCGACTCCCTCACCCCAGCTGAACTGATCACCGCCGTTCTTAAGGCGCCAGTGGAGATGCTATTCAACGGTGGAATCGGCACGTACATCAAGGCACGCCACCAGAGCCACCTGGAAGTCGGGGACCGAGCGAACGACGCGATTCGGGTCAACGGTGCCGAGATTCGCGCCAGTATCGTGGTTGAAGGGGGGAATTTGGGTGCGACCCAATCGGGGCGAGTGGAGGCGGCTCTCGGAGGGGTGCGGATCAACACCGACGCCATTGACAACTCGGCCGGTGTCGACACGAGTGACCACGAAGTCAACCTCAAGATCGCTGTGAGCGCGGCAGTGTCCGTGGGTGAGCTCAGCGAAGCGAACCGAAACTCCTTGCTGGCGAGCCTGTCTGAAGATGTCGCGGCTGCGGTGTTGCGCAACAACTACTTGCAGAACATGACTCTGGCCAATGCCCGTAGCCAGGCCACCACCATGGCGCCCGTACACCGACGAGTCGTTGCCACCTTGGAGGAGCGTGGAGTCATCGACCGCGTGGTCGACGGGTTCCCGTCTGATTCGGAGTTGGAAGAAAGGATCAACACGGGGGGTGGGCTGACGTCCCCAGAACTGTGCGTCCTCCTCGCCCACGTGAAGAACGATCTGACAGCAGCCTTGGTTCGGGAGGAGTGGTGGGGGGAGGAATGGGCCGAACAGGTTCTGGTCGACTACTTCCCGACGGTGATTGCCGAGGAGTTCGGGTCAGAAATCCAAGCCCACCCGGTTCGGCGGCAGTTGTTGGCGACTCTCATGTCCAACCACATCGTCAACAACGGCGGAATTACGTTCGTTCATCGAGCCATCGAAGAAACAGCCGCCAGTGCAGCAGATGTGGCGCGGGCCTACGCGATCGCTGTGGGGGTGTTCGACCTGGAATCGGTGTGGGCTGAAATCCGCGCCCTCGACGGGACGGTCCCCACGGCAGTGCAGTCGACGCTGTACTTGGAGGTTCGACGCCTTCTGGACAGATCCACTCGCTGGTTCTTGGCCTCGCGAGGTCAGCATCTCGACGTGCAGGCAGAGATTGAGACTTTTCGGCCGACAGTCCGGCTGTTATCTGACACCATCACGGATGCACTAGTCGGCAGCCAGCACGAGCGCTACCGGCAACGAATCGCCGACCTCGAAGGTCTCGGGGTCCCCGCCGGACTCGCCCACGAGGTGTCTGCTGGCCTCGAAAGGTTTGCTCTACTCGACATCCACGACATCGCTCGGCGTCAGGGTGAGCGTCCCGAAGCTGTCGCAGGTGTGTACTTCTCTGTGTCTGAGCACTTCATGATCGACTACCTGTTGGTTAAGATTTCCGAGCTCGACAAGGGAGAGAGGTGGGCGAATCTGGCTCGCGCGTCGCTGCGCAGCGACATCTATTCGGTCGGTGCCGGAATCACCGAGAAGATCCTAGAATCCACTCAGTCCGACGACGTGAGCGAAGCGCGCCTGGCGGCCTGGGACAGTGAGCATGCGAGCGGTCACGAACGCGTGCGCACCACACTGGACGAAATTGGCGCGGCAGGTCATTACGATCTTGCCACCTTGTCAGTGGCCTTGAGGGTCTTGAGGACGCTGATTCAGCAGGCCTAACGATCGCTGCAAGCCCCAACATGTGTGACCTTCGCCACCCTGCAACCGCTACATGGGGTAGTGGTAGCAGGGTGGTTTGTTGCGTGCCACTGAAAAATACTTCTCCGCAAGAGGACACTTGGTTGATTGTGGACTTTCGTTCGCTACGGGCAGTGATCCAAACGCGGCCGTTTCGGGCCCGAGTAGTGCCGGATCCACCTGAACGAACTTGACAGCCCGACGGTGATCAACTTAACGTCGATGTTGCTGTCACGGGGGACGACCGCCAAGGTCGGGCAGTCACCGGACACGGGGGAACCAGGCGCACGTCGCGCTTGGTAGAGGAAGGTGAAGAGTGGACGCGGCTGCGTTCGTTGATGATCACGTTCGTCGAGCCTTGCGGCGCGGAACGTTGGATCCTGACCACGAGAAGCACGCACTGCGGGAAGTCGCCGAAGACGGCTATTCCCGTTGGGCGAGCCGTTGGCATGTCGACGGTCATGAACCCGCAGGCGCGTCCACTCCATTCCCTTCCGTTGGGTCCGCACCGGGGACGTCGCCAGCCGTGGCGGCAGCGGTGCACGAGTTCGCTGGATTCGGTCCCTTGCAGGCATACCTTGACGATCCGACCGTCGAAGAAATCTGGTGGAATCGGCCTGACCGGATCTTCATCGCTCGGTCCGGTCGGTCGGAGATTGCTCCGCTCAGTCTCGAAGCCGGGCAGGCCGAGACCCTCGTCGAGCGGATGCTGCGCTTCTCCGGGCGTCGACTCGACACCGCACACCCCTATGTCGACGCATCCTTGCCGGATGGTTCGCGCCTACATGTGGTCATTCCTGACATCACGCGCACGAGCCCAGCTGTCAACATCCGCAAGTTCACAGTCCGTCCGCGACATATTCACGATCTGTGCGAGCTGCATATGCTGACAGAGACGGCCGCCAACTTCCTGGACGCGTGTGTCGTGGCAGGGCTCAACATCGTGGTGGCTGGGGCGACTCAGGCAGGCAAGACGACGACCCTCAACGCGCTCCTCGGATGCATCCCGGGTCGTGAACGGGTCATCACGTGCGAGGAGACGTTCGAACTGAATGTGTCCCACCACCCCGACGTGGTGGCCCTCCAGACTCGCCCACCGAGTCTAGAGGGTACGGCAGAAGTCACCTTGCGCGACCTGGTCAGAGAGTCGTTGCGAATGCGTCCACAACGGCTAGTTGTCGGGGAGGTTCGTTCAGCCGAGGCGCTCGATCTCTTGCTTGCCATGAACTGCGGGCTACCCGCGATGGCCAGCATTCACGCCAACTCGGCTCGGGAAGCAGTGACGAAACTCGCCACCTTGCCGTTGCTCAGCGGCCAAAACATTCCGGCCCATTTCATCACGCCAACGGTCGCAGCCTGCGTGGACATCGTTGTCCACTTGTCGACCTCTCGGAACGGCCACCGGCAAGTCACGGAGATCAGCCACGTACCTGGTGCATGTGAAGGGGCCGCCATCGCCATGGAGCCAGTCTTCGCGATTCAGCCGGCGAGCGGTCAGGGAGGCCGACAGGGTGTCCTGAGGCATACCGGACTGCACCCTCGGCCGGAACAGTTCACAGCTGCAGATCGCGATCTTGATTCGATACTGGGTGCCGAGTCGACGCGAAGGAGTAGCTGATTGTGCTGGTTGTGACAGGAGCAGTAGTGGCTTGCGTTATCGCGGTTTCAGGCTGGATCCTCACCTGGGCCGATACCAACAGTCGCGGTCGCGGGCGCATGTATTGGCAGCGGTGGCCAGGCCAGCTCGTGACGATTGCGAATAGCCGACTATGGGCGTCGAGTGCTGGCAGTGGGATCGTCGGCGCGATCGTGGCGTGGATGATGGTGGGGGTTCCCGTGCTGTGGGTCTTGGCCGCCGGTGCCGCAGCGGCCGTACCCTGGGCCGTTGAACGGCGGAAGGTGGCGAAGGCGGCATCAGAGCGCGCGCAGGCATGGCCGGAAACGATCGACCTGTTGGCAAGCTGTTTGACAGCGGGATCAACAGTGGCCGACGCATGTCGGATGGCCGCCAACGAAGGTCCTGCTCGGGTGCGCCCGATCTTCTCCGAGATCGCAGCAGCGATGGACGCTGGTCGAACCTTCTCCGGTGCCGTGGAATCTGTCCGGTCATCAGCGTCGAGACACTGGCGAGGTACTGAACATCAAGTGTTCACGGTGCTGGTGATTGCCGCCGAACACGGCGGTCACGACGTGGGCACGATTCTGCAGCAGTTCGCTGAGTCCGTCCGCACCGACATTCGGCTCCGGGGTGAGTTGGCGGCTCGTCAGGCCTGGACGATAAATGGGGCACGAGTCACAGTGGTCGCTCCGTGGTTAGTAGTTCTCGCGCTCAGTGCCATGCCCGACGCGGCCGTGGCCTATAGGCAGCCCGCCGGATCCCTGCTGTTAGTCGTGTGCGCAGCAGTGAGTGTCGTGGCATACGGGCTGATGCGCCGAATCGCTCAGATCCCGCTGCCAGAGGGAACTCGCCGACCGTCCCATCCACTGGGCGCACCTGCGGAGCCGGTCCATGAGTCGTGGTGATGTTGCTGGGCCCATCGCAGTCCTGGCGGTGCTGATCCTGCTCGGGGCGGCGGCCCAGCTGTGGTTCTCGGCTCGGCCCCCTTCAGTACAGGAACAGGTTGCTCGGCTGACTCGTTCGGCAGTTCCAAACCGTTCCACTTCCGTCCTGGGCGGCGACTCCACCGAAGGGTCCGACCAACGGTGGTGGCATCGGAGGCTGATTGGTTGGACGTCGCCAGACCGCGATGTTGCGATTCATCTCGCTACCGTGGTCGACGATCGTTCGGTGGAAGCGTTCCGTCGGAGCCAGTTGTCGGTTGCGGGTGTGGCCGCTCTGGTGGGTGCGTTGATCGCAGTTTGGCGGCTAGACGCCGGACTGGGCGGTCTAGGTCTGGGCACCCTGGTGCTGCCGGCCGGGGGCTTTCTGGCTGCAGCATGGGGCTACGACGCCCAGCTCAGGTGGCGCAGCGGCCACGATCGTGGCGTGCTAGATGCTCAGCTGCCGGATGCGATGGAACTCGTGGCATTTCTGGTGGCTTCTGGCGTGGCATTGGGGGCAGCGATCCCGATCGTGGCAGACCGTTCGCCCGACCCGCTTCGCCGTCACCTGCAGCTCGTCGTCGGTGACATGCGGTCGGGGTTGTCTTTGTCGCAGGCTCTCATTCGGTTGGCTCAAAGAGTTCCGTCCGCGAGCGTCAAGCGCAGTACTCACGCTCTCATCACCGCCCACGACAAGGGGACACCGCTGTCTTCAGTTGCCCGTGCCCAGGCCGCGGACGCGCGGGCGGAAGGTCACCGGCACCTGATGCGGCAAGCTAGTCGGCGCGAGATCTTTGCTCTCGTGCCGGTCGTCTTCCTGCTGATGCCCATCGTCGTCGTGGTTGCCCTCTATCCGGCCGTGCTGTCGATCTCCGTGCAGGTGATGTGACTCCGGCAACGGACTACTGCATCATCCACGGGGCCCAGATTTGCTCAAGAATGTCCGTCGACCGCTGCGTCGGCGGAGCACCACCCAATGAAGAAGGGAAGATCCATGCAAGAACAGCGTGAACTCAAGCACCGCTCGGCAGTCGAGGCATCGCCGAGTGATCGTGGAGACGTTCCGGGATGGGTGCTCATCACCGTCATGAGCGCAGGCCTGGTTGCCGGACTGTGGACGATCGCCGATGCTCAACTAGCTGCACTTCTCACCAGCGCCCTCGATTCCGTTACGGGTCGGTGAACTCGCTGCGATCACGGCCCGGCGATCCGCGCCAGCGTGGGTCGTCTGTGGCTGGCTTCGTCATGGTTCTACCTCTGGCCTTGGCTGTGTTCCTAGCCTGCGTCGGGATCGTCGTCACCGGATATGTGCGAACTGAAGTGACGTCGGCCGCTCAGGAGGCGGCCCGTTCCCTGTCCCTGCACGGTGCCTCGGCTCACACCGCTGAGCAGACGGTGGCCGATCGCCTCCATTCGGGACTCGTTGCGGCCGACGCTGTCGAGGTGTCGACGCGTCGGGTCGACGTCGGGGGCGTACCCATCGCAGAGGTCGACGTGACGGTGCAGATCAGATCACTGTGGCTCGGGCCTCCGCGAACACTGTCAGTTACGGGCCGTGCCGTCGACCGAAACCGATGGACATGACGACTGGTGGGCCCTTCGCCAGGCACATGGGCCTATACACACGGGGGAAGCGGTCAGCGGGTCACTGTCGCCGACCTGAACAGCCCGTTCGCGACGCGGGAAACATCGCGATCGAGTTTGTCGTCCTGGCGTTGGTGGTCATGGTGCCGATGGCGTACGTGAGCATAACTGTTTCTCAGCTCGTCCACGCCGTACATCAGACTGCATCCGTGGCCCGCGAGGCAGCCGCCGCCTTCAGCGCGGCCCAAGACGCGGATCCGTGGGACGCAGCCAGAACTACCAGCCAGGCGGTTTCGGAGGCCTACGGGGCAGAACCGGCCCACCTGAGCATCCGGTGTGAGGGCTCGGAGCCTTGCCCGTCTCCCGGTTCCACCATCAGCATTCAGGCCACGAGGGATGTCCGCCTGCCCGGACTGCCGGCCACCGGTGGCGAAGGATTGGGAACAGTTCGAGTAGCCGCCGAGTACGGCATCGTCGTCGACCGATTCAGAGCGGCGGACTCGGCCTCGGGGTCACGTTGACCCGGCCTAGATCGCCCCAGTCGGGGTCAATCCTGGTGGCAGTCCTGGGGCTTGGGGTCGTCCTCATGGCCATCTGCGCGGTCCTGATCGACATTACTATTGCTGTAATCAGTCGTCAGTCCGCCCAGCACCTAGCCGACTCCGCCGCGATGGCTGCGGCCCAGGAAGTGGACACGGCAGCGATCTATCGGGGGCGTACTCGCGGCAGAACCCTGCCGATCGACTGCGGGCAGGCACGGGAGACGGCAGTCGCGCACGTGAACCGATTCGGGTCGGCAACTTCGCAGTCGACTGTGAACCTCGATTGTGATGGTCGAACAGTCACCGTCGAGGTAGGTGTGGTTGCCCGCTTGCCGTTTGCTGGCCGCCTCGGCGTTGAACCGCAGGTACTAGTCACCAGTGAGGCGCGTGCGCGAACTGTCGTGCTCCCGGGTGAGCGGTAGACTTGCTGATCGTGGCCGTTGACGAACTGATGACTGAGATCTCTGACCTGGCCGACGTGTTGGCGCGAGTGGAAAGTGTTGTAGATCTTGAAGCGATAGGCCAGGAGATCACAGACCTAGAGCTGGCCGCTGGCGCCCCCGACTTGTGGGACGATCCGACTGCCGCTCAACGCCTGACGAGTCGCCTGTCGGCCCTGCAGAACGACGTTCGGCGACTTCGTGAACTCCGGCAAAGGATTGATGACTTGGGCGTACTCGTCGAACTCGGGTCGGACGAGGGCGACGCAGGTGTTCTGGTCGAGGCCCGCACAGAGCTCGATGAATTGCGCGTTGTGATCGCCGAGCTCGAGGTGCGCACTCTGTTGTCCGGGGAGTATGACGAGCGGGAGGCGCTCGTCACGATCCGCTCGGAGGCCGGGGGAGTCGACGCGGCAGACTGGGCGGAAATGCTGCTACGCATGTATACCCGCTACTGCGAGCGGCACAACTGGTCAGTCGAGGTTTACGACATCAGTTACGCAGAAGAGGCTGGCATCAAGTCGGCCACCTTCGCGGTGCGAGCACCCTACGCCTACGGGGTGCTGTCCGTCGAACAGGGCACCCACCGGTTGGTGCGAATCTCGCCCTTCGACAACCAGTCGCGCCGGCAGACGTCGTTCGCGGCCGTTGAAGTCATTCCCGTGGTTGACGAGGCCGACAGCATAGAGATCCCCGACGATGAGATTCGGGTCGATGTTTTCCGCGCCTCGGGGCCTGGTGGACAGGGAGTCAACACAACTGATTCGGCGGTTCGTCTGACCCATATTCCAACCGGAATAGTGGTCTCGTGCCAGAACGAGCGTTCACAGTTGCAGAACCGCGCTTCGGCGATGGCCGTGTTGAAGGCGAAGCTGTTGGAGAAGCGCCGCCAAGAGCAACAAGACAAGATCAATGCACTGAAGACTGACACGGCTGGCTCGTGGGGAAACCAGATGCGCTCCTACGTGTTGCACCCCTATCAGATGGTCAAAGATCTACGCACCGGAGAAGAGACTGGCAATACGTCAGCCGTGCTCGATGGCCAGATTGATTCCCTCATAGAGGCGGGAATCCGCTGGCGGAAACAAGAGAGCTAGCCTCGCCGGTGAGCCGCCGACCGGATGGCTCACAGCACAAAGTGCACAACGATCGAGGCTGCTGCCAGCAGCAAGCCGGTCAACAACAGTCCAACTGCTGTGCCGACGAGGGCTCGGGCCACATCTTCACGACGCCACCACGCACAGCCAAAAAGTACCGCCGCGACCATCACGAGGCCCGCCGACGACCAGTAGAACGCGGCCACCAGGACCAAGAGGCCAACCACGGCACACACCATGGGATGAGTGCGCTCGGACCTGTGTGCCCAACGGGGTAGGTCAAGTTCCATGCCCCCGTTCTGCCCTCCTGCGACCGGTGGCAAACTTTCGGCGGGTTCGTCGGCCCGCGCGGGAGTTTGGCAGAATGGGGCGGTGAGAATAGCGGTGGAGCCGACGTCGGTGTCCGGGCCAACGAGCGGTTGCACGTTTCAGATCACCCACAGGCTCGACGGCCCGCGGGGTGGCCGCTCGGGCGTGATTTCGACCCCTCACGGTCGAATCCAGACCCCAGCCTTCATTCCGGTGGGAACGAAAGCCACAGTCAAGGCAGTTCTTCCTGAGATGATGGCTGAATCGGTTCGGGCCCAAGCGCTCCTGGCCAACGCTTACCACCTGTACCTGCAGCCCGGCCACGACATTGTCGAGGCCGCTGGTGGACTGGG
This sequence comes from uncultured bacterium, assembly GCA_965651595.1. Classification (GTDB taxonomy): domain Bacteria; phylum Actinomycetota; class Actinomycetes; order S36-B12; family UBA10799; genus CBFGTA01. The sequence goes on from CBFGTA010000033.1 coordinate 11,608, forward strand.
TCGCTTCATGAACTGGTCCGGCCCGACTTTCACAGATTCCGGCGGGTTCCAGGTACTGAGTTTGGGTGTCGGGTTCAAGAAGGTCTTGGCCATGGAGTCTGCCACGGTGCGGGCCGATGACGTCATCGCCGCGGGCAAGGAGCGGCTCGCCCACGTGGATGACGATGGGGTCACGTTCAAGTCCCACTTGAATGGGTCGCTGCACCGGTTCACGCCTGAGGTGTCGATGCAGGTTCAGCACGCGATCGGCGCCGACATCATCTTCGCCTTCGACGAGTGCACCACATTGCTCAACACCCGCAGCTACCAGGAGCGGTCTCTCGAACGTACCCGCCAGTGGGCGCTACGGTGCCTGTCTGAGCACGCGCGCTTGACCGCACAGCATCCGGAACGTCCGTACCAGGGGCTGTTCGGTGTCATCCAGGGGGCCCAATACGAGGACCTTCGCCGGCGGGCTGGCCGAGATTTCGCTGAACTGGAGTTCGACGGGTATGGCATTGGCGGGGCCCTGGAGAAGGAGAACCTGGGGACGATCGTGAGATGGGTGTGTGAGGAGCTTCCCGAAGACAAGCCTCGCCATCTGCTCGGCATCGGCGATCCGATCGACCTGTTCACTGCAGTAGCCGCCGGTGCGGACACGTTCGACTGTGTGGCGCCGAGCCGCCAGGCCCGCAACGCGGCCATCTACCACCCCGACGGCCGGTTCAATATTACGACCGTCGCGAACCGGCGCAACTTCGATCCCATCGACGAAGACTGCGACTGCTACACCTGCGAGAACTATTCGCGCGCCTATCTACATCACTTGTCAGCCAGCAAAGAGATGTTGTTCTCGACGCTAGGGACGATCCACAACGAACGGTTCATCGTCCGACTCGTCGATCAGATGCGCACATCGATCGAAGACGGTGATTTTGACGAATTTAGACGCGAGTTCACCGGTCGATATCGGGGATCTCCAACAGCGACATCGTCATGACCAGAACCCCCTACGCTTGGCGCGTCGGCGGATAGTTGTCCCGGTGCCCCAGCCGTCACAGGGGGAGCTTGCGGAAAACCGGCCGAGGAATGTGCCGCAGAACGCTCATGATGACGCGCATCTTCTTGGGCACATAGATCAGGTCCGCGCGCGGTCGACTCAAAGCTTCCCGAATCGCCCGGCCGACAGTTTCAGCGTCCACGGAGGCAGGAGCCGGGGGGAGTCCTTCGGTCATGCTGGTTGTCACGAAACCGGGCCGCACCACAATGACTCGAGCCCCGGTGCCGCGCACCTGCTCGGCGAGACCGAGTGCGAAAGTGTCGATGGCGGCCTTGGACGACCCGTAGATGAAGTTTGATCGGCGGGCCCTTTCACCAGCCACGCTCGACAACAGCACGAGCGCACCGTGCCCCTGGCCCACCAAGTGCCGAGTCGATTCCATGCACACCGACATGGCTCCGACGTAGTTCACCTGAGCAATCCTGATCGCGGCCGCTGTGTCCTGCTCATCGTGACGCTGGTCGCCGAGCAGGCCGAACGCCACGATGACGACATCGATAGACCCGGCTGAGAACACCGAGTCGATGATCTGGGCGTGGGAAGCAACATCGGCGGCATCGAAATCGACAGTAGCCACCTCAGCTACCCCAGCAGCCCGCAAGCCTTCGGCGGCATCGTCGAGTTTCGGTGATGGCCGACCGGCCAGCACGACCCGTTGTAGGCGTGGATTGGTGAGTTGCCGAACCGTGGCCAGACCTATGTCACTGCTTCCCCCGAGTAGGAGAACCGAGTTCACATTGCCGGTTGCGTCGATCACAGGCCGAGCCTCCTCGATTGGTCAGATTCGAACACGCGGTCGGGGTCCAGTCTGGCCCGGGAGGCACGCCATTGCTCGAGTTGCGGATACATGGCTCGGAAGGTGGCGGGGCTCATCCGCGAATCCTTCGCGAGGTAGATCCGCCCCCCGGCGGCCACGAGTTCTTCGTCAATGGCGTCGAGTTCGGGTCCCAGATTGTCGGCCCCGGCTGGCAAATCCAGGGCAAGCGTCCAGCCGGGTTGGGGGAAGCTCAACGGACCGGGGTTGGAGGGGCCAAAACGTTTGAGGACGCTGAGGAAACTCACTGACCCAATGTTGCGCAAGCGCTGCAAAGTGCGGCCGATGAGGTGGGCGGCACTATCGGGCACGCTGAACTGATACTGCAGGAACCCCCGCGGACCATAGAGTCGGTTCCAGTCCTCCACCCCGTCGAGTGGATGAAAGAACGAACCGATAGAGGCGAACGCTTCCGTGTGGCGGGGTGCCTTCAAGTACCAGGCGGTGTTGAAGGCACTGATGGTGACCCGGTTCAAGGCGCCCGAAGGGAAGGCCCGAGGGGCAGTCGCGAGTGCTTCAGGGTCAAACGCGGTGGCCACGGGACGCAGGGTGGCAGGTAGCTCGTCGGTGTGGGCGTGGTCGCCAGAAGTGATGACGCCTCGCCCGAGGCGCCTACCGCGGCCAGCGGTGTCGATCCACGCGACCGTGTATCGGAACTGAGAGTCGTCGTCGGACATCTGAGACATCACTGCGTCGAGGGAAGGACACCGGCGAGTCGTGACACGCAGATAGGCCGTGTCGACCGGGAGAAGATCCATTTCGGCGGCAGTGACGACACCGGTCAGTCCCATTCCGCCAACCGTGGCCCAAAACGCATCGGCGTCCGACGTCGGAGACCACTCGCGAACGGCACCGAGGCCATCGACAACCTCGAGGCGCCTAACGTGGTTACCGAGAGAACCGTCCACGTGATGGTTCTTTCCGTGAATATCAGCGGCCACTGCCCCACCCAGGGTGACTTGGCGGGTTCCGGGAGTCACCGGCACGAAGTAACCCTGGCTGACTGCTGCTCGCATGAGGGCGTCCCAAGAGACGCCGCCGGGAACCCAAGCCGTGTTGCTTTCGGAGTTGACCGCGACCCGCCCAACGTCGGCGAGAGCCCCTCCAAGCTTCAGGACGGTGCCGCCAGCACATTGGGCCGGATCGCCATAGGAGCGGCCGAGTCCGCGGCAGATCAGGTGACCGCCGGAATCGCGCGTTCGGCGCACAGCCGCGGCAACCTCCTCGACACTGTATGCCGTGTCCACTATGGCAGCCGACGGACTCGTTCGTCCCCAACCAGTCAGGACCCGTCGCCGGGGTGGGAAGCTAGCCATAGAACACGCCGACCGCGAAGAGGACGAGCCACAGCGCGCCGATGGCGGCGAGAATCTTGTCACTCAGGACCACGTCTTCTGGTGCCTCCGCCCGAGCCGCGTCCACGTCGGCAGCGTATCGCAAGATGGCGAACACGAACGGAAAGATCGACCACAGCACCCACGGCCCACCGTCGGTCGTCGAGTGAACGTCGAACGCCCACAGGCTGTAGGCGGTAATCGCCACGGCGGCTGAGATTGACCACACAAACCGAAGGTAGGAGCCGGTATAGCCTTGCAAGCTGTGACGAGTCGTTGGACTGTCGGCTAAGCCGTCGGTGTCTGAGCGACGCAGTTCGCTGTAACGCTTGCCTGCCGCCATGAATAGCGACCCAAAGCCGGCCACGATGAGGAACCACTGAGATACCTCGAGCCCTGTGGCAGTCGCTCCGGCGGCAGCTCGCAGCAGGAAGCCGAGGGTCAAGATGGCGAGTTCCACAACGGGCTCATGTTTGAGTTTGAGCGAGTATGCCAGCGTCACGATGACGTAGGCAACTACCGTCACGGCCAGTTGCCACGACGCGACAAAACTGACTGCGATCGAGCCGCCAAACAGCGCTGCCGCGAGTGCTAGTGCGAGGGGAATGGACAGTTCGCCGGCCGCGATCGGGCGAAACCGCTTGGTGGGGTGGAGTCGGTCCTCGGTGACATCCACCGAATCGTTGACGAGGTATGTGGCGCTCGCTGCCAGGCAGAAGGCCACGAACGCGACAGCCGTCTTGAACGCGACATCGGGGACGAACAGGGCGCCCGCAGCCAGTGGAACAGCCGCCACCAGGACGTTCTTGATCCATTGTCGGGGTCGCAGAGCCGCAACTATCGCCTTCGGCAGGGGGCGTGGCTTGGCGTTGGCGGCGGTCACTGGGTCATTCACTAGACCAACCCAGGGCCGACAAGACCGCCTCAGCAAGTTCCGGTCGAGACAGGCCCTCGATCGAGACGGCCACGTGGGCGGCTTCGGAGTACATAGCTTCCCTGGCCTTCATGACGGCGATCAGATTAGCCGGGTCCGTCAACTCCGGGCGCTTCGGATCAGAGGCGACTTTGCGGGCCAACCTCTCCAGGTCTCCGCGCAGCCACACTACTGTCGTGGTGTCGCGCAGGATGGCGAGCTTGGCGGAGTTGAGGGTTTCGGCCCCGTCGGGGGAAGTGTCGACCAGGATGCCGCCACCACAGTCGAGAACAGTGCCGTCGATTCGAGCGGCCTTGTTCAAGACCCGCGCCTCTTGCTCGCGGAACCAGGGCCAGCCGTGGCGGGCCACGAGCTGAGAGATTGACGCTCCCCCGTGCTCATAACTGACCAAAACATCCGTCGACAAGACCGGTCGCTTGACCGCCAGACCGATTCGGCGACTGATGTTCGTCTTGCCCGCTCCGCGGACTCCGATCACACTGACAACCCGGTGGACGGAGGGGAGCGGTCGGAAAGTTTCACAGCGCACCAATTCAGGGACTCCCACCACGGGGCAGACTCTACCTGGCCCGGGCGAGTAGCCTGGGATCTCGTGACCGAGTCTTCTACTTCCCCAGCCGCCCGACTGCCGTTGAGTTCTGAGCCGTCAACCGACAGTTTTCACGGAACTGGCGACTATCTGACGAGTGACAGTCTCGACGTTGCCGTGCGCTGTGCACTAGTTTTGGAGCGCCCCTTGCTCGTTCGGGGCGAGCCCGGAACGGGTAAGACGCGCTTGGCGGAGGCGCTGGCAAGGTCGCTGGATGCTGAGCTCATCACGTGGCACGTCAAGAGCACCACTCGAGCTCAGGACGGCCTGTACCACTACGACACTGTGGCGCGGCTCTACGATAGTCGGTTCGGCGATCGCGACGTGACAGACATTCGGCAGTACATTCGCATGGGTCCGCTCGGCCAAGCGTTCAGGGCCCCCGAACGGGTGGTCGTGCTGATCGACGAGATCGACAAGGCCGACATCGAGTTCCCCAACGATCTCTTGCACGAACTCGACCGAATGCGTTTCACCGTGGCCGAAACCGGCGATGTGGTGGCGGCATCCCAACGGCCGGTCATCGTCATCACGAGTAACGCCGAAAAGGAGCTTCCCGACGCGTTCCTGCGCCGCTGCGTTTTCCACTTCATCGAATTCCCCGACCGCGACCTCATGAGCCAGATCGTTCATGTTCACCACCCCGACCTGAACTCACAATTGGTCGAGAAGGCGCTTGATGCGTTCTATCGCTTGCGCGATGTCCCCACCATTCGAAAGCGTCCATCCACGAGCGAACTCATTGACTGGCTGGCCATGCTGGCCCTCGACCCGCAGGCGTCACTGCAATCGCTGGAGAAGTCGGACCTGCCTTTCTTGGGAACGTTGCTGAAGAAGGAGCACGATCTTTCAGTCATCCGTCCCAGTGCGCAGCCGTCGATCCGGCGCCGCGGACCGCTGGGACACTAGGGCATCTCGTGCCGGAAGTTGAGGAGAGTAGACCCGCCGAGCCCTTCTTCTTGGGGTTGGTTTACACATTGCGCGGACTGGGGGTTCCGGTAGGAACCCACGAAGTTCTCAACCTGGCGCAGGCCTTGGACCAAGGAGTCCACGGCGACAGTTCGGTCGGCTACTACCATCTGGCGCGATCCATCCTCATCCACCACGAGAGCCACCTAGACGCATTCGACCGAGCGTTCCTCGCCGAGTACGGCGGCAGAGAAGACTTGCTCGACGTTCTGAGAGACACCGTCGGTGGGTGGCTCGATCGTCAGCGCGAAGGGGCCGATCCGGTCGCAGGTCCCGATCATGCAGCGGAACTCGGGTGGGAGCAGTTACGCGAAATGTTGGCGGAGCGGCTCACCGAACAACGGGAGCGTCACGACGGGGGCAACTACTGGGTGGGAACGGGCGGGACAAGTCCGTTCGGTCAAGCAGGACAGGCAGCTTCAGGGTTCTCGACAGCCACGTCGGGTGGTGGCAGGCGGGCTGTCCGGCTTGCTGACGCTCGGCAATTTGAAAGCTACCGCTCCGACGTCACCATGGACACGCGCCACTTCCAGCTTGCGCTGAAACAATTGCGCACTTTCGTGAGGTCGGGAGCCGAACGCGAACTCGACATCGACCAAACGATTCGTGCCACGTCGGCGAATGCTGGGGAACTTGAGATTGTGACTCGGCCACCGGAACGACCCGATTCGCATGCGATTGTCATGATGGACGTGGGCGGTTCGATGTACCCCTATTCGCAGTTGATGAGTCAGCTGTTTTCGGCGCTGGCGCAATCGACCCACTTTCGGGACCTGCGCACGTACTACTTTCACAATTGTGTCTACGGCGTGGTGTACGAAAGTGAACGCCTGCGGCAGCCGGTGTGGGTGTCAGACCTGATTCGCGCGTGTGGACCCCAGTACCAACTGATCATGGTTGGGGATGCGTACATGGCCCCGTACGAGCTGCAGCACTATGTTCCGGATCGGGACGGAACGGTTGCGATCACAGGAATTGAGTGGCTCGAGCGGTTGGCGCGGCACTACACGTCTCATGCCTGGCTGAATCCAGAACCGCGCAGCCGGTGGTCGGGGAGCACTATCGACGTCATCTCTGATGTGTTCCAGATGTTCCCCCTCACCCTGGACGGCCTCACGGAGGCCATGCGTCACCTCAACCGCACGCGGCAGCATTAGGACCCGTTCGTCAGATTGAGTCGCGTTCGGGATGGGCAGCGTCTTGAATGTGGCCGACGAGTTCTTCGATGATGTCCTCCAGGGTTACGATCCCTACCACGTTGCCGGACGTATCGGTGACTTTGCCCATGTGGGAGCCGCGCTGCTGCAGCAGGCTCAAGGCAGTCTGTAAGGTGTCGCCCGACTGCAACGTCGCGAACGGGCGAATCCACTTGTCCGACAGCCTTCGCATCCATCCCCCTGGACTCACCTCAAGGACGTCCTTGATGTGGACGTAGCCAATCGGTTGCCCCTCCCGATTGATGACAGGGAAGCGAGAGAACCCGGTCTGGGCGCAGAGAGCTTCGACCGCGCTGACTCGAGTAGAGCGAGGAATCACGGCGAGATCGCTCAGCGGCAGGGTCACGGAACTGACTGTCCGTCGACTGAAGCCTACTGCCCCGGCGAGCAGGTCCGACTCCTCGTCGGGGATGAGGCCCTCCTGGCGTGACTGCTCGATCATTGCTTCTACTTCGTCGTGAGTGAACGTCGAGCTGACTTCCTCGCGAGGCTCTACGCGCACTAGTCGCAACACACCGTTGGCCATGCCGTTGAGAGCCAACACAATGGGTTTGATGAGCATCACGGTGAACAGCATGGGCCCGCCGAGGACCATGGCTGCCCGTTCGGGGCCTGCAATCGCAATGTTCTTGGGCACCATCTCGCCGAACACGACATGCAGAAAGACGACTAGCGTGAGGGCGATAACGAACGCGATCGGGTGGAGCCAGGCATCAGGTACGCCGAGCACGCCGATCACCGGTTCGATGAGGTGAGCCACAGCTGGCTCACCCACGGCACCGAGCAAGAGCGAACAAATGGTAATTCCCAGCTGGGCTCCCGCCATGACCAGAGACACCTGCTCCATGGCTCGAACTGCGGTGCGGGCAGCCTTCGAGCCAGATTCGGCTCGAATCTCCATCTGCGAGCGCCGTGCGGACACCAGAGCAAATTCCGACCCCACAAAGAAAGCATTGAGGGCCAAGAGGACGAGAACGAGAATGACACCCCACCAGCTAGACACCAGTGCCCCCAGTGGCTCGTCGTTCAGGAGTTCTCTGCGAGACGATCAGCCGATCGATTCTCAACCCATCCATGCGTTCGATGGTCAAGATTGTGTCCGGTACCGGCGCAGCATTACTTGAGGCGCCCACTCCAGGCACCAAAACCTGATCGCCACGAGTGGGAATGTGCCCGGCATACAGGAGGAACAGTCCGGCCACAGTCTCGTAATCGTCGGCGTCGGGAAGTGCGATCCCGGTTCCGTCTGTCACTTCATCGGGCCGCAGTAGGCCTGATACGGACCAGGCTCCGTCGCGGCGACGGCGAACCTGGACCC
>CBFGTA010000034.1:0-19793 GCA_965651595.1 uncultured bacterium
GTTGCAAGCCCGTGGTCAAGTCCTCAGCCGTCGGTTTCACAACCAGTGCGAGAGGTGATCGGAAAGTCATCATTCGATCGCGGCCTGGTGCGGTTCTCGGCCGTTCTGCTGCGAGACGGTCGACCGCGCATCGTCACTCGATCCGTCGCATCGCGTTCGGAGGCCAGGGACACTGTCCGACGATGGCAGAAACGCGACAACGTGCTTTCGGTGGAACGGGTGCGCCGAGTCACCATTGTTGGCAACAGCCCGACCGAGCTTGCTCCATCGCCCGTGACACCTCAGGCTCCTCTGGTGGGCTCGCAACAGGCGACTCCGAGCGATCCGCTGTGGGACTCGCTCTGGGGACTGCATCGACTCCAAGCACCCCAGGTATGGCAACTCGCCCAAGGCGACGGAGTGTCAGTGGCCGTGATTGACACGGGAGTGGCTAGTCACCCCGATTTGGCCGGACGGGTGCGCCCCGGTGCCGACTTCTCGGGCGCGGGCGGTAACGGCCGCAATGACGGACACGGCCATGGAACCCACGTTGCCGGAACGGTCGCTGCCGTTCTCGATAACAACATCGGAATCGCCGGAATGGCCCCGCGAGCGGACATCATCCCCATCAAGGCTCTTGGCGACGATGGCACTGGGCCTTCCTCGGGTGTGGCCGAAGGAATCATCTGGGCAGCGGACCAGGGCGCTGACATCATGAACCTGAGCCTCGGCGGGGCGAGTCCGATGGAGAGCGTGCGCATCGCGATTGACTACGCCGCGACGCAGGGAAGCATGATCGTGGCGGCGGCTGGCAACAACGGCCCCAACGCGAGTCCCGGCTACCCAGCGGCCTACCCCAGTACCCTCGCTGTTGCGGCGACCGACTCCGCTGACCGGATTGCTCCCTTCTCCAGCCACGGCGACTATGTGGAACTTGCCGCACCGGGAGTAGCCATCAACTCCACTCATCTCGGAGGCCAGTACCGCATTCTCAACGGGACTTCCATGGCTGCTCCCCACGTGGCAGCGATCGCGGCACTGGTTGTGGGGCGTGGCCGCGACCTCGGTGTGGCTACTGATGTTCGCGCCCTGCTGTCGACGACCGCCGACGATTTGGGTCCCACGGGTTGGGACCGAGCATTCGGCCGCGGGCTGGTCAATCCGCTGCGCGCGCTGGCATCACTGACTGACAATGGCGATGCTCCGCCAGCCCCGACGGGCGTGACAGTGTCGTCGCCGGCTCAAGACCGACTCCGGATCGAGTGGGACTATGACGACTCCGCAATTGTTCCCAACTCGTTCCAGGTCGAGGGGCCCCAGGGTGTCACCTGCACTGCCCCCGGCACTCAACGGGCGTGCGAGGTATGGAACCTCACTCCCGACACGGACTACACCGTTCAGGTTCGCACGATCTCCGTGTGGGGGATGTTGTCCGAACTAAGCCAGCCAGCCACCGGGCGCACCAAGCCGCGCCAAGACCGGGCCGGGGATACGCTGGCTGAGCGCACTCCTATGGGATCGGACTGGGTCGAAGAAGACTTCATCGATTCCGCCCAGGACCGAGATTTCTGGAGCATCACTGTCACTGAGTCGGGTCGCTATCGAGTTGCCTTTACGAATCTGCGCGCCACCTACGACCTGAAGATCATGGACATGGCGAAAGGGTCGAGCCCTATTGCCTACCGTGCGTTCGGGCCCACTCAAGATCGTCGAGTCGATGTCCACCTGGAGCCCGGTGAGTACGCAATCTCGGTGACCCCGTGGAGTACGTCGGCTGTCAATTGCGGAAATCCCGACCACCCGGGCTGCTACTTCACCGCCCACCCGTACCACCTCGCCGTCACCTCAGGCGTTCCGACGCCGGACCCGAGTGCGCAGGTTCCGGCTCGCGCCAAACAGGGTGAAGGGGGATCGGCTCGCGCCACTGCCGAAGCTCTGCCCGTCGTCAACAGCGCCATATCGTCAGCCCTGCCAGCCGACGGCAGCTTCGACCGCTGGTGGACTTTCCGTCTCACCGAGGAGCAGGAGGTTCGGGTCCATGCCGCCGCTGGGGCTGGTGGTCCAGCGCCTGGAAGCTCGGCCTATCGTTTGGGCGAAATTGACATCGAGGTATATGACGGTGACGGCAAGTTCGTGGCTGGCAGCTTCGCTAGCCAGGATAATCGCGAGCTAGCCGTAGCCGATTTGAAGGCAGGCACGTACTCCATCCGGGTACTGCGCTACTACGGGGAGTGGTCTGAGCGCACCTACCGACTATGGGCAACCCTAGCTGACGGCTCGCCCTTGCCCGGCCCGGAAGACCAATCCGGTGATGGCGACTCCATGGAGACGGCTCGACCCATTGCTCCAGGCGCTGCCGTCAACCGTCTTCTACTCGCTACGAATGCCCAGCACTGGTGGTCGTTCGACGTTCAAGGCCACGTGCGGGCGGAGGCTGTCTTGGACCAGCTACCGGCTGACTACGACCTGGAGTTGTGGGATTCGAACGACGTCATCGTTGGCAGCTATCGGACAGGCAACCGCGACGAATCCATCACCAGGCCGTTGCCACCGGGACGCTACTTCCTTCGGGTCACGTCCTACGACGGCTCATCCCACACCCACCCTTACCGCTTGCGCTTGGATCTGGAAGCCATAGAAGCCCCCGACCCAATCCCAACCCCAACACCGACACCGACCCCGACACCGACCCCGACACCGACCCCAGCACCGACCCCAGCACCGACCCCAACACCAACACCAACACCGACCCCGGCACCGACCCCAGCACCAGCACCGACACCGACACCTCCGCCTGGTGAGGCGCCTAGGTTCGACCTGCCGGGTGACTCGCGGGCGGGAGCCGCTCCTCTCGGGGATGACTGGACGGCACGGGCGGTGATGCGGCGCGCGGGAGATGAGCATTGGTGGACTGTGGTGGCCCCGGCCGCCGGAACTTACACGGTTCGCCTACACGAGCTTCCCTCGCCCTACGGGCTCGGGATCTCCTACCCGGGAGGTAGTCGATCAACCCTTAACAGCAGTCTCAGCGACCGCGTGCTGGAGCGCCAGCTCGCTGCGGGCCAACGTCTTGACATCCGCGTGTGGGCTGATGGCGGTCAGCTCTCGTTGAGTCATCCCTACCGGGTCACGGTCACGTCTCGCCCCCTGACGGCTCAGCGAGCAGTGACTGCGCGGGGGCTGAACCAACAGTTCCTTCGTGCGTCGCGCAGCGACTTCAAACGCTCGCGTCTCGCCGTGCTGGCACCCGGAGTCATCAAGCGCGCCGATACTCGTCAAGCCGCGCAACGGTGGGCCGATCGCCGGGCGGTGCCGGTGCTCCTCACTGCGCGCCACACACCGAGCCGGGCGGTACGCAAGGAACTGCGCCGACTCAAAGTCAAGCGGATTGTGCTGGTGGGAACTCCAGCGGAAATCTCGAACCGACAGGTCCGCAAGCTACGGAAACAAGGATTCACGATCGTGCGAATCAATCCCGGCACGCTGCGCTGACACGTCGCCGTTGGCGCCCGGGACGGGCCGGACACCCCGACTACCGACCCCGCTGCTTGCACTCTCGGTAGGAGAGTGCCAACATATGGGTTAGCACTCTCGCCCTTCGAGTGACAAACCCGGTCGGTGAGAGTGGAACTGGTCACCAGTGAGGGTGTTTCGGCTGTGAGAAAGGATCACTGTCGCGCACCCGGCCGTCGCGGGCGCTGGCTGACCCCCGAACCACCCACTCTTGGGAGGAACCCAAACGATGGCAAAGATCATCGCATTTGATGAGGAAGCACGACGCAGCCTCGAGCGCGGTATGAACCAGCTCGCTGACGCTGTGAAGGTCACCTTGGGGCCGAAGGGCCGCAACGTGGTGCTGGAGAAGAAGTGGGGAGCCCCCACCATCACCAATGACGGTGTCTCCATCGCCAAAGAGATCGAACTAGAAGATCCGTACGAGAAGATCGGCGCCGAGCTCGTCAAGGAAGTAGCCAAGAAGACAGACGACGTGGCTGGCGACGGAACCACCACGGCGACGGTGCTGGCCCAGGCGCTCGTGCGCGAAGGCTTGCGCAACGTTGCCGCTGGCGCCAACCCGATGGCCCTCAAGCGAGGCATCGAGGCTGCTGCTGACGCGGTCGCCACCCAGTTGCTCGAAATGAGCAAGGAAGTGGAGACCAAGGATCAGATCGCAGCTACCGCTTCGATTTCGGCCGCTGACCCCCAGATCGGTGAAATCATCGCCGAAGCTATGGAGAAGGTTGGCAAAGAGGGCGTCATCACCGTTGAGGAGAGCAACACTTTCGGACTGGAGCTCGAGCTCACCGAAGGTATGCGCTTCGACAAGGGCTACATCTCGCCCTACTTCGTGACCGACCCCGAGCGCATGGAGACGGTTCTGGAAGATCCGTACATCCTGCTCGTGAACCAGAAGATCAGCAACGTCAAAGACATGTTGCCGGTACTGGAGAAAGTCATGCAGTCAGGCAAGCCGCTCATGATCTTGGCGGAAGACGTTGAGGGCGAAGCCCTCGCCACCCTGGTCGTCAACAAGATTCGCGGCACGTTCAAGTCGGTTGCTGTCAAGGCCCCTGGCTTCGGCGACCGCCGTAAGGCGATGCTGCAGGACATTGCGATCCTGACCGGCGGCACCGTGATCAGCGAAGAGATCGGTCTCAAGCTTGAGAACACCGAACTCGAGTCGCTCGGTCGCGCCCGTAAGGTGGTCGTCACCAAGGACGAAGCCACCATCGTTGAAGGTGCCGGAGACGCCGACCAGATCAACGGACGGGTCAACCAAATCCGCGCCGAGATCGACAATTCGGATTCGGACTACGACCGCGAGAAGCTGCAGGAGCGTTTGGCGAAACTCGCTGGTGGCGTCGCCGTCATCAAGGCGGGCGCAGCCACCGAGGTCGAACTCAAGGAGCGCAAGCACCGCATCGAAGATGCTGTGCGTAACGCCAAGGCTGCTGTGGAAGAGGGCATCGTCGCCGGTGGTGGCGTGGCACTCATCCAGGCTGGCAAGGCTGCCTTCGAGAAGCTCGAGCTAGAAGGCGAAGAAGCAACAGGTGCCAATATCGTCCGCGTGGCGATTGAAGCTCCTCTGAAGCAGATCGCCGTGAACGCCGGACTCGAAGGCGGAGTCGTGGCCGAGAAGGTGCGCGGACTCGACACCGGATGGGGCCTCAACGCCGCCACCGGCGAGTACGTCGACCTAGTGGCCGCTGGCGTCATTGATCCAGCCAAGGTCACGCGTTCTGCTCTGCAGAATGCAGCGTCCATCGCGGCGCTGTTCCTCACCACTGAAGCAGTGGTGGCGGACAAGCCCGAGAAGGCCGCTCCGGCAATGCCCGGTGGCGACGGTGGAATGGGCGGCATGGGGGGCATGGACTTCTAGTCCTCTCGCACCACCATCATCTCGATACGCATTCGGTGGGTCGGCACTGCTACGGCGGTGCCGACCCACCGAATGCGTTAATTCGCGGCCAGGTGTATCGCAAGCCCGGTTGGGGGAACGTCACCGGTCACCGAGGTGGTCGGTGAACTAGAGTCGCCGTGTGAGCTTCGCGTGGCAGCCCGGTGAATGGACAATCCAAGAACGAGCCTCGGACATATCCATTGAGACCAGTCGAGTGGGATTCTTGCGGATTCATGCCACTGCGCCCATCACTGGTGGTCAGTTGACTATCAGTGACGACGAGGTGGTTATGAACTTTGGGGTCGCCATCAATGAGGTTCGCACCAGCAGTCACATCCTCGATCCGGAAGTCCGGTCGCTCGTCAACGGTCATTCCGACGGAATCTTGCGGTTCAGCGGGCAAGGCCGAACTGCCCCCGCTGCGGTCGACTTGATCGGAAAGAGTCAGGCTGGCGATGTTGTTGTGGACCTCGCGCTGAAAGCCACTCCGCATGACGACGCACACCGGCCAGCCTTAGCTGTGGCGGGCGAGAGCCATTTCGAGAACATCCACTTGCCGCTGCCGGGACTGGGGGACATTCGCCGCATCACAGTGACGATCACAGGACTGCTCGACCTGCAGAGTGTCAGCTAGCTGAGGGAGCCACTCACGGCTCGATGTCGTCGGCCACCGCTCGCAGCACCTTCGCGACCGCAGCCGCTTTAGCGTCGTCGGGGTACCGGCCGCGTCGCAGACCGTTAGACACCCCGTCGAGTAGCTTGATGACGTCTTCTACCACCGATGCCATGTCTTCAGCAGGTTTGCGCATGGCCTTCGACAGGCTGGGAGCGGTCTCCAGGACTACGACGCTCAGTGCCTGCAGACCCTTGCGCCCGTCCACCACGCCGAACTCGACTCGGGTGCCGGGCTTGAGCGCGTCGACGCCGGCCGGCAGGGCGCTGGCATGCATGAATACTTCCTCGCCATCTTCGGTGGCTAGAAAGCCGAACCCGCGCTCGCTGTCGTACCACTTCACGCGTCCTGTGGGCACTGTCATCGCCTCCTTCACGGTCCATCGTGCTTGATGCGGTTGCTCCAAAAGCCACACCATACGCTGCAAACGCCGTAACCGCACCTTTGAATGCCAAGTGCCTGCCGGGCAGACAGTCAGTTGGTGTCCCTTGGCGGCCAGAAACGTCAACCAGACGCGGGGCCCGAACCAACGACTCGCAGCGGCAGCAGGTTCATCGACCCGGATGCGAACCCAGCAGGATTGATGCGGACCTGCGCGAATCCGCAATCGGTTAGCCGTTCGGTGATTCGGCCGCTGATAGCGGGGAGCCGATCCACCCATTCGACATCGACGTCGACCCGAGCTCGATCGTCACCGAGATCACGAACGCGCAGGTTGCGGACGGGAATGTCTACCTGGTCGAACAGCTGTCGCAGTCCAGTTTCGGCGGCATCCACGCGACGCAGACCGGCTGCGGTCACTGGCACTCCGTGCGCGATGCGGCTGGCCAAACATGCCGATTGCGGCTTATCGGCGACGCTGAGGCCCCAGTGGCGGGCAACGCGACGCACTTGCTCCTTCGAAATTCCGGCATCGGCCAAGGGGGTGCGGGCTCCGGCAGAGTCGGCCGCAGCTATCCCCGGTCGGTGGGGATCTTGGCGATCGTCAGCGTTTGTTCCGGTAACGACGGTGGTGTGGTCGCGGTCGTAGTTTGGCTGCCGCGACTGAAACTGGGCGATTACGGCCATCAGTTCAGACTTGCAGTGTGCACATCGGTCGCGGCCGTTCGTCCGATAACCACGCCGTTCTAGCTCTTGACCGGCGAGCAGTTGGAAGGCCACCCCACATTCGGCGGCGAACCGTTCAGCCAGGGCGATGTCGGTGGTTGGAACGGCAGGTGAAGACACCATGACAGCCAGCACGTTCTCGCGAGGCCGTACGCGAGTGGCTGCGGCGAGAACGACGCCGCTGTCGACTCCCCCGGAGAATGCCACCACGATCCGCCGATTGGCGAGCCGATCAAAGACCGCCAGCAACTGATCCGACGGGTCTTCGTTGTCAGTGAGCGAACTCACTGACCCCCTTGCATCTTGCGCATCTCGGCCTCGACGTCGCTGTCGGTAATCGGCTTGTTGCCGGGGCCGAAGGCGCTCCACCCCGAAACGACGACGCCAATCCCAATCCCGAACATCGCCCACGCTGGCCAGAAGTATCCACCGCCGGACAAGGCCCACACCACGGTGGTGATTGCCCCAACGAACACCCACACCGCCACCATGCCCCAGAAGCTCTGGCGTGCCTTCAGGCGCTGTCGGGCCGCCTTGCGCAGTTCCTTGTCCGCTTGCGGATCGCCCGCCGCTGAGTTGTCGCTCATGATTGTCAGGGTACGCCGCGAATAGTGCAGAAGCACGTTGTCGACCCGCACTTGCAGATTTCGCCGATTCGAGGTGGCGGAGTGGGGTAATGTTGTACGGATGTCCGCCAACAATTCCTCCCGTGTTGAGCGTCGATTCCGAAGCCTGGCTGAAGAATTACGCGCCCGCACGGCAGACGAGCTCACCGAGCTGCTCGAAGCTCGTGCTGACCTCATCGATCCAGTCCCCACGAGCATGGGTGAGCTGGCCTCACGTTGCGGCAGTTCGGAATCGGTCAGGGCGGCCGTCGACTGGCTCGAAGCGGACGAACTTGGGGCACTGGTCGACTTGTGTCGAGCCCAGGGAGACTCCAGCAACCTCGACCCAGCAACGGTGGCACGGTTGTGGGCGCGCGGGTTGATCTGGATGGATTCCATGCCGAATTCGACGGGCCGCTACCACGTGGTGTCGTCGGCCCGTCACCTGCTGTCGGGAGTGAACGGGTCGGTGCCCCAACGTGGCCCGTCCCCAGCCCCAGAGACGCCGGTCTGGGAGTTGCCGGCCGGGGTGGCACTCACGTCCAGGGGGCCCGCAGAGCGATCGCTGGCGGGCAGTTGGGTAGCCAGTCAGCAGGCTGCCAGCATGACCGACCGAATCACCACCTTGCTCGAGTTTTGGCGCATCCATCCTGCCCGCAAGACAAAAGCCAAAGTAGTGACAGCTCGTTCTGTCGCCGACGCCACCGAAGTCTTGGCGCTGGGCACTGGGCCGACGGCGGAACACGCTGGCAGCTTCATCATTGACCTCGTCGGGATGTGTGGCTTCACCAGCAGTGACCTCGACTCCACCGGCCACCACATCATCACCGCAAGTGCCAGCTACCGGGCTTGGCGCGAGATGCCGCTGGCCGAACAGTGGACCCAGTTGGTCATGCGGTGGTATCAGGCTGACCGAGACACTCGGCTGTTGGCCTCCGCCGGTCCCGACGGTCGGCGGATGTCCCCGTTGACGTCGACTCTGGACAAGCCGGGACTGGCCCGGCTGCGCCAACTTGTGCTGACGACCCTGGCGACACTGGGCCCCGACCAGATGTACGACGCTGATGAACTTGTCGCGGTCATTCGCGCCACCTGTGAGGCCCGCGGCATCAACTGGGGTGCCGAACTGGCCTCAGTTACTCTCACCGAGTGTGAACTGCTCGGACTGGTAGCGGGGTCGGCCACTACTACCTCCCTGTGCGCTCTAGCCACGGGAGACCCCGCAGCTGTCTTGGACAGTGCCGTGCAGTCACTCGCCGCTGAGGTTGACCGCTTTATTGCCCAAGGCGACCTCACCGTGGTTGTTCCGGGCCCGCCGTCAGTGGCCCTGAGGCGGCTACTCATCGATGCCACCGATCGAGAGTCAGGGGGGCTCGCGCACGTGGCGCGAATCTCGTCGACAACTATCGAGCGGGCAGCAGTTCGCGGCTGGACCCAGGAGCAGTTGCTGGAGGCATTCACCACCCATGCCGAGCACGACCTACCCCAGGCGATTCGCTACCTCATCAATGACACCTACCGCCAGGTCAGCCGGATCCCGGACACCGCGACTCGCGCGACCACTACGCGCCGCGCGAGCGATCACCATGTCGACACATACGCTCACGTACGCGCGACTGCCGAATCCGTTCCTGTGGCGGTGATCGCTCAAAGCTTGCTAGAGGCCGACGGCGCCGCCGCCCCCCGGGACTCCACCGTTCCGGGGGAAGGCCCCGCTGACGGGGCCGAGACCCTGCGGATGAGCCCAGCCCAAGTGGCACTCGCACTGGCTCGTTCCCTGGGCCAGGAACGGGCTGTCCGAATCGGCTACGCCAACAATGCGGGGTCGGTCTTCCACCGTCTCGCGCGCGTCCTGTCGATCGACCCGGGTTCGGTGACGATCGCCGACCCCACCAGTTCCGACACTGTGACGATCGCGAAGGCGCGCATCGTGTCCGTCGAGGCCTTTGAGAACCCCGCCTCGACTGCCGAACGTCTGCCCGAGACGACGGCCCGCTAGTCCGATCGCCTGTGCGATCTGCTCGCGTTGGGCGCTGGAACCATCCGGAAGGAAAGAATGAGCAACGACGGACCACTTATCGTCCAAAGCGACAAGACACTGCTGCTCGACGTGAACCACGAGCGAGCAACTGAGGCGCGCAACCGGATCGCTGTGTTCGCTGAACTCGAACGCGCCCCGGAACACGTTCATACTTACCGCATCACCCCCCTGGGCTTGTGGAATGCGCGGGCCGCCGGAGTCGACGCTGAGACGGTCGTCGACTCACTTGTTACCTATTCGAAGTTCCCGGTCCCGCACGCACTGCTCGTGGATGTGGCCGAGACGATGGACCGCTACGGCCGGCTCACCCTCCACAACCACCCGGCCCATGGGCTGGTGTTGACGACCACGGACACAGCCGTCCTGGCCGAGATTCGCAAGTCGAAACGAACCGCTGGGATGTTCGGCGACATGATCGACGATGCGAGCATCACCGTGCATCGCAGTGAACGCGGCCGATTGAAACAAGCACTCGTGAAACTGGGCTGGCCCGCCGACGACCAGGCCGGCTATGTCGACGGCGAAGCTCACGACATCGAACTGCGCCAGGACGGCTGGGTCTTGCGTGACTATCAGCGGGACGCGGCCGCTGGCTTCTGGCACGGCGGTTCAGGTGTCGTTGTCTTGCCGTGTGGAGCGGGCAAGACGATCGTCGGCGCTGCAGCCATGGCCCACGCCAAAGCCACCACCCTCATCCTGGTGACGAACACGGTCGCTGCCCACCAGTGGCGCAACGAGCTCATCAACCGCACGTCGCTGACAGCTGAAGAAATCGGCGAATATTCGGGTGCCCGCAAAGAGATTCGACCCGTCACGATTGCGACCTATCAGGTGCTCACCGCCAAGCGCAAAGGCGTCTACGCCCACTTGGAGTTGCTAGATTCCCGCGACTGGGGCCTCGTGATTTACGACGAGGTTCACTTGCTCCCGGCCCCGGTATTCCGGTTCACGGCTGACTTGCAGGCGCGCCGACGCCTCGGTCTGACTGCCACCTTGGTCAGAGAGGATGGCAGGGAGGACGAGGTATTTAGCTTGATCGGGCCGAAACGCTACGACGTACCGTGGCGAGACATCGAAGCTCAAGGTTGGATCGCTCCTGCTGAGTGTGTCGAGGTGCGGATGTCTCTGCCCGAAACCGATCGGATGGTGTATGCCACGGCCGAGCGGGAAGATAAGTACCGCCTGGCGGCCACGTCACACCAGAAGGTCGACATTGTGAAGGCGCTCCTGGCGCGGCACCCGGGCGAGCCTGCCCTCGTTATCGGGCAGTACCTCGACCAGCTCGACGAACTCTCCGCAGCACTCGATGCCCCGCTGATCACGGGCCAAACCCCGGCCCGCGAACGCGAACGGCTCTACCAGGCGTTCCGCGAAGGAACGATCGGGCTGCTCGTCGTGAGTAAGGTGGCGAACTTCTCGATCGACCTGCCCGAGGCGTCGGTTGCCGTTCAGGTGTCAGGTTCGTTCGGGTCGCGCCAAGAAGAGGCCCAAAGGCTCGGCCGTCTTTTGCGGCCGAAGGGCAACCAGCGGTCGGCCCACTTCTACTCGGTGGTCACTCGCGACACGGTTGACGCTGATTTCGCCGCTCACCGCCAGCGGTTCCTCGCTGAGCAGGGGTACAGCTACCGGATCGTGGACTCCGAAGATGTTCTCCTCGGCCAAGACGGGTCGACTACCACCGAGTGAGGCTAGCTACTCGAGTGAGGCTAGCTATTCGACAACCAGTTGGAACGTCCACAGGCCGCGGCTTTGCTGCGGGTCGAGTCCGTCGGCCAACACTGCCAAAGACACTGTGCCCTCGAGGCCAGCGAACTGCGGGAAGTCAAAACGGTAGTACGAAGTGGTGAGGGGCTCGGACGTGAGGGGCTGGCCATTGATCAGGAGCGTCCACCCGGCTTCGGCGATCGCCGGATCCACGCTAATCCCGACGACGTTGCCGGGGAGGACGCCGAGGGACGGACTTCCCGTCGGGTTGGGCGATGAGATGGCCTGTCTGATGCAGTCCATCACCGCCTGGCCAACGGTTTCGTCTTCAGTCCAGCAGTTGGCGTCACGATGAACGCTCTGCGTGCCGGAGAAGACCGTCACAGCCGGGGTCGGAGCGGTGCATCCGGTGACCAGCAAGGCCAGGGCGCCTAGACCAGCAGCGATACCGACAAGGCGGCGAGTCATGAGTCCTCCTCGGGCGACAGTTCAGCAGAAACAGGTTCGATCGGGGATGCTTCGGGAGAACTGTCCGCAGGGCCAGAGCCGACCGGCTCGGGTTCGGCGGGGCCGAGCGCGATCGATGAGGGGAGAGTTTCGAGGCCCTGCCCGTCGAAGTCGTCGACGAGCATCGGCACTACGGGCACGTTGACTGGTTCCGGTGGTGTTTCGCTGTGCGCGCCGCAACCGAAATCCATCGACACCACCATGCCGTCGCTCGGCGACATCTCGTTGGCACAGGCGCCAAACTGTTGCCGCAACGGTCCGCCCAAACGGACCAGGAAGCCGCAACCAGAGCAGGCCAGCCCCGCTGCTCGAGCCATCGCTGAGGTCGGGCCGGTCTCGCCTTTCTCCCAGCGTCGAGCAGCCATGGCACGCCCGGCAGGGCTCAGCACACGGGGACGCCCGAGCCCGAGCTCCCAGGCCACTTCGCTGGTGTCGGAGTAGGGGTCATCGTCGTCTTCGCCGGTGTAGCCAGGAACCAGCCGGTAGTCATCGGGGCCGGTGGGCAGGACGTCGCCAGCCCCCAGGTCGCCGGGCCTGACGAGCGTGTCCCATGGCCTCCACTCAGGCGCCACCAAGGCATCCGGGCCCGGCAACATGACCACTTCGCAAATCGTGGGTCGGGATTCGTCAGGAATGCGCGCGATCGTGACCGACCACAACCATCCCCGGTACCCCGGATGAGTGGCGGCAAAATGGTGGGTCGCTCCGAACGGACCTTCGCTGTCGACCCTAACGTGTTCGCCGACGGCCTCAGTCCCAGCAACTTCAACCACTGCGTCGCGACTGGGCTCGATGAACGACGCCAGGATGGGATCGACCGGGACTTGGGCCGGAAGAATCTCCTGGCCTGGGGCCTGGATATCCGATGTTTCTCGGCCCTCAGGGTCACTATCGGACATGGCCGGAGCGGTCGAAGGATCGTCGTCGGCGTTGGTCACAGAACCAGGTTACGCAATCGCGGACGGAGCCACTACTGCAGGCGTCCCGCTGCTCGGTATACCGCGCGGCGGCGCAGCACATAGGCTATGCCGATCAAGCCTTGGGCCGTGCCGACAACGCACACCCAGATCCACCATGTACCGCCTGATGCGGCGAGCGAATCACGGAACCCCACCAGCAGGACGACAAGCGCGATCGCAAAAGCCACCGTCCCAGCGATGGCCGCAGCCACCCCGTCGACATCGAGCGGTGCGGGCCTCGCAGCAGCTGCCGAGGCCGGCCCCGGATCAGAATCACCCATGCCCCCACCCTAGCGGTGCGCAAACAGGCAGGAGCGGCAGTTAGTCCTCCACAACGTGGTGGTTCGACCTGGTCCGGTAGAGCGTCCGAGTGAACGCCCTACAGTAGGAACATGAATCCGCGCACGCGTCGGCTGGTGACTCTCTTGGTCGTGATCGGTTGTACCGCCGCTGCAGTCGTTGCTGCGTTGTGGCGCGGATAGCGACACACCACTCGTAACCTCGTGATTGACGTCTTCGAGTCCTACGGCCCGGTCGGCTCCGAGTCCTACGGCCCGGTCGGCTCCGAGTCCTACGGCCCGGTTGGCTCGGTGGGTTCCGGAGTGGGTGTCGTGGGATCTGGGGTTGGCGTGGGGATCGGAGGATCCGGCGTGGGGATCGGAGGGGGAGTCACTGTCTCAGTGACAGTGGGTGTCGGAGTCGGGTGGGGATTCGACACCGACTCCCATAAGGCGCCGCCGGCAAGTCCGAGAAGTACCACCAGCAGGATGCCGCCGATGATCCATCCAACGACTGCGCCACCACCCTTCTTGGGTGGCTGACCCATCGGGTCGTCTTGCGCGTAGTACGACGGCGGCATCGGCGTCCCGCTGGCCGGGTACTGATTGGCGTAGCCGCCCGGTGGGTAGTGCTCTGGCGGCACATAGCCGGGTTGGTGTGGCGGGGAGTCAGGCGTTACTGCTGGCTGTTGCGCGGTTGCGTCCGTTTCCGGCGGTGGCACTGGCGTTACCGGCTCAGTGGCTGCATCACCAGCACCAGAATCGGGCATTCGCGCGGTTTCGTCAGGCTCAGGGGGATTCCCGCTATTTCCGGACATGCTCAGACAATACTGATTTGATCACAAGGTTGCCGAAAATGTGGAACACAAGGATCTGTGGGCCAAACCGAGCTGGACTCGGCCGCACGATCGCAGGCCTGCAGGGGTCAGGCTGATAGGGCCTCCACCACGTAGTCAATGCAGGCAGTGAGGGCCTGCACATCGGCAGGGTCGATCGCTGGGAACAAGGCGATCCGCAACTGGTTGCGCCCGAGCTTCCGGTAGGGCTCCACATCGACGACTCCGTGGGCCCGGAGCACCGAAGCCACGGCCGCGGCGTCGATGTCGTCAGAGAAATCGATCGTGGCGATCACGGACGAACGCTTGGCTGGATCGGCGACATAGGGCGTTGTGTACGTACGTTGCTCGGCCCAGCCGTAGACGTGTCCGGCCGATTCCGCTGTGCGAGCGGTCGACCAGGCCAATCCGCCCTGGCTGTTGAACCAGTCGATCTGCTCAGCCATCATGATCAAAGTCGCAACCGCGGGAGTGTTGTAGGTCTGGTTCTTCGTCGAGTTGTCGATGGCTGTGGTGAGACTCAAGAAGTCGGGAATCCACCGGCCTGACGCCCCCACCCGCGCCGCCCGCTCGAGTGCCGCCGGACTCATCAACGCGAACCACAGACCGCCGTCGGAGGCGAAGTTCTTCTGCGGGGCAAAGTAATAGGCGTCGACTTCGGAGCAGTCGACGGGCAAGCCTCCGGCGCCGGATGTCGCATCGACGAGCAGCAGGGCGGAGGCGTCGGCTCCTGCTGGCCGTCGAGGTGGGATGGCCACGCCCGTCGAAGTCTCGTTATGAGGGGTTCCGTACACGTCGATGCCAGCTTCTGCCGCGAACTCGGGAGCATCGCCGGGCTCGCTGGTGCGGATGTCGGCCTCACCAAGGAAGGGGGCGTTCTTGGCGGCCTTGGCGAACTTCGAACCAAACTCGCCGAAGGACAAGAACTGGCTGCGGTCTTCGATGAGGCCAAAAACTGCGATGTCCCAGAAGGCTGTCGCACCGCCGTTGCCGAGAACGACTTCGTATCCAGCTGGCAGGTTAAACAGCTCGCTGAGCCCGGTGCGGACGCGACCAACGAGGTTCTTCACGGGTGCCTGGCGGTGGCTGGTGCCCATGACGGTGGAACCGTGTTCGACGATGGCTTGCAACTGCTCCGGTCGGACTTTCGAAGGTCCGGCACCGAATCGGCCGTCGGCAGGAAGCAGGGACGAGGGAAGCGAAATGTTCGCGGGATCGGTCACCGCATCAGTTTAAGTCACCGGCTTGAGGCCGTTGGGTGGGCCCTGCCGAGGTGTGAGCAGTCCGACTTAGCCGTTGCCGTAGCCAGACGGCGCCATCGATCCCTCTTGCCACCCCGGCACTGACTCAGGCTGACGAGGGCTCGGACCCACATAGCGAGCCGAGGGCCGCACCAAGCGGCCGGTTCGTTTCTGTTCTAGTACGTGGGCGCTCCACCCGGCTAGGCGCGCGCACGTGAACATCGACGTGAACAGGTGGGCGGGGACTTCAGCGAAGTCGAGGACGATCGCGGCCCAGAATTCGACGTTCGTCTCCAAGATTCGGTCGGGCCTGCGCTCGCGCAGTTCCGCCAGGGCGGCTGCCTCCAGTGCTGCCGCCACCTCATAGCGCGGCGCATCGAGTTCTTTGGCGGTGCGTCGCAGCACGCGCGCCCGCGGATCCTCGGCTCGGTACACCCGGTGCCCGAACCCCATGAGGCGTTCACCGCGGTCGAGCACTCCGCGTACGTAGCCGCGGGCGTCTCCGGTTCGTTCGATCTCTTCGATCATCCCCAGGACCCGGCTGGGGGCGCCCCCGTGCAAGGGGCCGCTCATGGCGCCGACGGCACCGGAGATGGCAGCCGCCACGTCAGCGCCAGTTGAGGCGATCACGCGGGCAGTGAAGGTCGAAGCGTTCATGCCGTGCTCGGCTGCCGAGGTGAAGTACGCGTCCACGGCTTGGACGTGCTTCGGGTCGGGCTCTCCGCGCCACCGGATCATGAATCGTTCGACGATTGTTTCGGCCTTGTCTATGTCGGTCTGAGCGACCATCGGCTGTCCGAGACCGCGGGCAGACTGGGCGACAAACGACATCGCCATGACAGACACGTGGGCCAGATTATTGCGGGCAGTCACATCGTCAACGTCGAGCAGGGGTCGCAGCCCCCAGGCGGGAGCCAGCATGGCGATCGCTGATTGCACATCGACGCGCACATCGCCGGAGTGGACGGGAATGGGGAACGGTTCAGCGGGCGGCAGACCGTCGTTGAACTCGCCGTCAACGAGCAGGCTCCAGATGTGGGCGAACGACACGCGACCGACGAGGTCCTCGATGTCGACGCCGCGATAGCGCAGCGAACCGCCGTCCTTGTCAGGTTCTGCGATTTCAGTTTCGAAAGCGATGACGCCTTCCAGCCCGGGCACAAAATCCGACATTCTCACTCTCCCTTGGAACCTTGTGAGTTCCTTCTTGACGCGAGTTTCACTGCAGGGGAGGCGGCGGATATGGCGGCGCCTCGCCCTGGGGATGACCCTACCGCGCCAGTACGAGTTCACTCTGCGCAGGCGGCGAGAACGGGACGAACGGCCGGGAGGCGGGGCCTGCGGGACGGGACCACTGGCCTAGTTGACCTCAGCGGGGGCTGGTCAAATCAGCGACAATCGATTCGACCTGATCGCCGATGCGAGTGCCCTTGGCTTTTGCCCCATGCCGCAGACGTTTGCGGTCTGACCGCGACACAACGTCGTTGAGGGCCACTCGTGAGGCCCGCCGCTGGCGAGGATCGTGACCAGCGGCCTTGCCGGGAGACTTCTTGGTCTTGGTCTTCTTCGACTGCGTCTTGCTCGGCGGCTTGCCAGCGTCGAGGGTCTTGGGTTGGGCTTTGCTCGTGGCCTTAGCCTTGGCCTTGGATTTAGCTTTGGTCTTGGTCTTGGTCTTGGTCTTGGTCTGGGACTTGTTCTCGGATTGATCCTTCGACTTTGGCTTGTCCTTGGCCTTCTTGTGCGTGACCAAGCTGTTCTTGGCCTTTTTGTGCGTGACCAAGCTGTTCTTGACCTTCTTGTCGGAGGCTTTCGTACCCTTGTCTTTCTTGCCCTGAGGCTTCTTCACCTTCTTGCCCTGAGTTTTCTTCGCGTTGGCTGGCACAGCCTCGTCAGGGATGACCGGAGAATCAGCCGCCGCAGGCAAGTCGAGATTGGCGTCGGTCCCACTGATCGTAGGCGCGCGATCGGCCGAGTCGGGATCCCGCAAATCGACCAACGTGGTCGGATCTTCCTCGGCGATATCCGGTAGGCGGTGGGCTGGCAGCCCCGCGAGCACCGGATTCGGGTCGGCCTCCGGCGCCGAAATCACTGTCGGGGCCTCCGGTGATGCCACGATCACTTCAGCTCGCAGATCAACCAATCCGTCGGCGGTAACGGGGAAGGCCGGGTGGACGTCAGCGTCAGGAGCCTTGCGCAGCGCGGGTCGAGGTTGTGGGTTCATGAGGGTGATTCCTCCCTACCAGGGGCGGTAGCCATTGAGGCATGAGACAGAGCTGGCCCTAAGGGATGGGCCGGAACCGCCACCTCGGGGTTGATTGAGGCGGCTCCCATCACCGAGGTGAGGAGCGTGTCGAACGCGCGAGTCATGTCGCCCGCGCCGTAGCTCGTCCAACGCTGGACCGGCACACACGCGCCCTGGGCGAGCTGGGTGGCGGATCGATCCGGGATGGTTGCCACCACCAGTGAACCAAAGGCGGCTCGCAGCTCATCAAGGCGGTATAAGTGTTCAGACAGAGTCGGTCGCATGCGATTCACAGCGATTCCGGCAATCGACAGATCATGGTTGCTGTGGCGAGCAATGATCGACACCGCTTCCAGAGCTTGCTCTGCCCCCTGCACAGCAAAGTAGGACGGTTCCGTCACGATCAATGCCTGATTCGCGGCGTACAACGCGTTGCGGGTTAGTTCCCCGAGCGAAGGTGGACAGTCGATCAGAACCAGGTCGTAACCCGAAACGACGCCCTGCAATGATCGGCGCAGTCGCAGGGCTGAGTCGTCCGAAACCACATTGGCACGGTGTTCAAGCGCGCGTTCGGAGGGAATCACCGCCACGTTGCGTCCCCAACCCGACGGGACCACTGCTTCAGCAGCGATTCCCGGGCGGGCGTCATACAACACGTCGTTGCTGGTGTAAGGGGTGACGCGGGGGTCCAAGGCGGAGGTGGCGTTGGCTTGGGGGTCAAGATCGATAACCAAGGTTCGCAGCGAACGGTCAAGAGCTTCGCCAGCTAGCCCCAACAGCACGCTCGTCTTGCCCACCCCACCTTTGAGGGAAGGCACGGCGACGATGGGGGGAATCGGTGTTCGAGGATCCTCGGCTTCGTGCACGGCCATAGTTGAGTGTCGCAAACAACTGGCGTCGCCGGTGCGCGCACCGCCGAAGTATCGAGAGTCTTGTCTAGCCGGATCGGTCACTCATCAGGCCTAGACGACACAAACTTCAGGCCCGCGCGAACAAGACGTCAGGCCGGTACTACAAAAATGTGGGCAGCCATGGCGACGTCGAGTGCCACCCGGGCATCAGCAGTCCCCACCGACACCTTCCCCTTCACGAGGTCGACTGCCACGGTGTTGCCAGGTGCTACTCCGGCGCCGTGTAGCGCGCCGAGCAGTCCATGGTCCGTTTGGATGGGCTCGGCCAGTCGTCGAACGATGACCCGCGTGTGGCCGACCCGGGCTGCCGATTCGAGGGTGTGGATGTCGGTCCCGGGGCCGGTCGCGACCGCGTCGTCGCCGAGTTCCTCTAGCCCGGGAATCGGGTTGCCAAACGGAGAATGGGTTGGGTGGTTGAGGATCTGCAGCAGGCGTTTCTCCACCGCCTCGCTCATCACGTGCTCCCAGCGGCACGCCTCGTCGTGGACGTCCTCCCACGGCAAGCCGATGACGTCCACGAGAAGACACTCAGCGAGGCGGTGCTTGCGCATCACCCGAATCGCCCTCGCGCGACCTTCAGTTGTGAGTTCGAGATGGCGATCGCCTTCCACAGTGAGGAGCCCGTCGCGCTCCATACGAGCAACTGTCTGGCTGACGGTGGGGCCGGATTGTTCGAGACGCTCAGCGATCCGGGCTCGCAGGGGTACGATCCCTTCTTCCTGTAGCTCGTACACCGTGCGCAAGTACATCTCCGTGGTGTCGATCAGGTCGCTCATCGCATCCCTCGTGGTCGTTGACGCGGCGCGACCCACCGGAGGTGAGCGTGCCGTGGCCCGTCAAGTACGGACCTTTCGGCCTATCGTGTCATGACCGCAGACCCAGTGCCACCAGGTCAGGGGTTCACCGTCCGCGTCGGAGAGTGCGACTCGTGCCGAGTGCGGCCGGAAATCGTTGAACGGGGTGTCACGCCGATCGTGTCACAGGCGACCCGATGGGGTGCTGTAGCGTCAGAATGTGACTGTTCCTGACCACCGTGCGGCTCTCGAAATTTTTGCTGACAACGTTCTGTTGGGAAAGACTGCGCTCGTAACGGGAGGGGGCAGCGGTATAGGTCGGGCGTGCGCGCTGCTCCTGTCCCAACTCGGCGCCGACGTTGCCGTGACCGGCCGACGGGCCGACGCACTCCAAGCCACCTGCGACTTGGCCGAACAGGCTGGCGCGGTCGGGGTCGTGCGCCGTTTCGCCGGTGATATCCGCGAACCCGAACAGGTCGAGACGATAGTGGCTGACGTGGTTGCCACCCAGGGAT
>CBFGTA010000035.1:0-19614 GCA_965651595.1 uncultured bacterium
GAGCGGTTGCTAGCTTCGATCGGAGATCGAAGGTGCCGATTCCCCCCAGCTCCACTTCTTGGGAGTCTGCGCGAACCGGGGTTTTGACTTCGGTTCCCGTAGGTATCCGGAACACTAGTTGTATGTGTTGTCGGTTTGTGACGTTGGCTTCGTGGACGAGGGCTTGTAGTGGGGCTTTACGACGAAGGGTGTGGGTGGCCAGACACGCTGAGGTGTGACTCTTGGCGGGGAGGGTCTCCATGACCGAAATATTGGTGGATGTGAGTCCACCTGAACCAGAAGGAGATGATCAGTAGCAGGTGCAGTCGAGTGAGGCTGAGTGGGAGACCGCTCGTGAGCTGGTGCGCCAGGCTCGAGACCGTGGAGTGTCGCTGACTGGCCCGGATGGCTTGTTGAAGGCCTTTGTCCAAGACGGTGATCGAAACCGCCCTGGACGAAGAGATGAGCGAGTATCTGGGCTATGACAAGCACGATCCGGCGGGCCGTAACGGTGAGAACTCACGCAACGGCACCCGCTCCAAGACGGTCCTGACTGACAACGTCGGCGAGGTGCAGATCGACGTCCCTCGGGACCGGGAGGGCAGCTTCGAGTCGCAGATCGTGAAGAAGCGGCAACGGCGGCTGTCGGATGTGGACGAGATCGTGCTGTCCCTGACCGCCAAGGGCCTGACCACTGGGGAGGTGAGTGCCCACTTCGCTGACATCTACGGCGCTTCGATCAGCGCGGACACGATCTGCCGGATCACCGACCGGGTCATCGAAGATGATGCAGGCATAGTTGACCCGACCGTTGGAGCCGATCTACGCCGCGGTGTTCATTGATGCGCTGTTCGTGAAGATCCGCGACGGCCAGGTCGGCAACCGTCCGATCTACGCCGCGATCGGCGTGGATCTGGACGGGAACAAGGACATCCTCGGATTGTGGGTCGGCGACGGTGCTGGGGAGTCCTCGAAGTTCTGGCTGACAGCGCTGACCGACCTGAAGAACCGTGGCGTGGCGGACGTGTTCTCCGTGGGCGATGCGCCCGAAGCCAGCCCTGAACGCCTTCGCGACCACCTTCGCCGACCGGATGCCGGCCGCGGAGAACAACTGAATAAATCAACCATGAAACCGTCACTTACACCCTTGATCGTAAAGTCCCGATCGACATGCAGAGGAATCAGTATTGGACTGTTTGTGTCGACGATGGACATGAGCTACCTATCGGTGTCGATCCGCATGACGAACTGTTGGACACTTTCTGCTGCTTCATCAACTGGCGCCCCTCGGCTAGCCGATCGTGAACGGTTTCTATGTCGGTGCGACTTACTGCATCAAGATCTTTGGATGTGCGAGAGCTCGGTATGCCTCGACGTAGTTCTAACGAGGCGCCACCTTTAACGAGTATGAGTGGCTCTCCCTGTCCATCAGTCAGGGCCGTCATAAATTGCGCGACAATAAGGACAGCAACGTGCTGTTGAAGTCGGCCGAACACGACTCCTTCGCGTTTGGCGGCTTGAGTGAGACGGTTACGAAGAGACCGCAAGTTTGTAGGCGGCGACTCATATCGATCATTCATGCCAGGCCTGTTTTCTTGATGACCTCAGTGCGAAGTGTTTCAGCGGCAGCTTTGCGCAGGAGTCCTTCGAACTCGGCTCGGTCGATGGCTTGTTGCACCTGATAGGGGTCAGAGCCGCCTAAGATGCAGTCTCGAATAGTACGTGCGACTGTGGTCACAGGGATACCATCAACTTCGGTGGCATCAGTTTCTGGAAGATTACGGCGGTGGAGCCGATAGAGTTCGCCACCGGCACCCCGGGGGTAGTTATCGCGCGGCACGGTCAAATGCACTCTCGATGGGTTCACGTCTGAGATCCCATGTAGCACCAGTGCTGATTCATGGGAGACCACTGCGCGGCCTAGCGCCCACGCGACGGCTTCTGCTAGATCGTCATGTTCTGAACGCGACAGGACCGGTACACGGTAGACGCCACGGGCGACCCTTTCAAGGCGACCTCGTGAGGCCAGAAGCCGTAATTGGGTGGGATCAATTCCAAGGTCACGCACATCACGAGTCGTGACGTAACCGTGCCTCTCGTCGGCTCGTTCAACGATGAGATCCCAGATTTTCATGTGCTCTAGCGTATCAAATAGATACGCTAGAGCACACATAATTGAGGCAACTGTGATTCAGCGTGTGTAATATTCAGATCAGCAATACGTTCCCAACCACCAAAACCTGGTTCGTATTGTGTGACGCCAGGTCCACAAGATCTCCGAGCCGGGCTTGTCGGAGGTTCGGAGATCTTGTTTTGTTTGTGGAATCGAACCCGGGAGGGCGCGAGCGTTGGCGGGCCGAGGGGGTGGTCTGGACGGCTAGTCGTTGGCGCGGGCTATCTGGTCTGCTGCCGGGGCAGTCTTGCGATACGCCACCAGCAGGGCGATGGCAATCAGCGGCTGGAGAATGTCTGAGGGAATGGCCCACACATTGGACGGGGCGGTGTTGTCGTGGGCGACGTACTGCATGATGTGGCCAGCTGCGTCGCCGCCGTATTGGATGGTCAACACGACAACCGCTGCGGTGAGCCACTTACCCCGGAACTTTCGCTGGACCAGCGCGATCAAGAGGACGCAGAGGGCGAAATCTCCCCAGCCCACTTCCCACTGGAACATCGACGGCGCGTAGCCGATCTGCTCAGCAAGCTCCTCCGACATGCCACTGACATGCCCGTAGGCGCCCAACAGACCAAATACGCCGGTGACCACCAGCAGCCACAGCATGGCCAGTTCGATCACCCGATGCTTAGTGCGGCGATCAACATGCCGATCTGCGAACAAGTGAATCAAGAACCCCATGATCGAAATGACCCAAGAACTGAGGAAATAAACCATGTTCCACCTCCGCAGGCACCCCGACGTCGGGCCTGACTTGATCAGGCTGTGGAGGAGCCTACCTCACCGACGACATGTCTGACGATCAATGACGTCGATGGCTCATGCCGAGTAGATACCGCAGCAGAGGCGGCGCTAGTCGGGGAATGACTACCGGAGAGGGAACGGAGGCAGGTCTTGGCTCTGCGTTCGACCAACTCAGCTAGGCGGGCAGGAATGTCACTGCCCATGGTCTGAATATCGCGCTCGGAACAAGTTTGGGCGAAGGCATCCGGGATCGCGTCCAGCATCTGCTCGGCTTTGGTTCGCAGCAGACCGGTAGGCAGTCCGAGATTCTTTGCCAGTCGAGCCCAGATTTGTGGTCGCTGGGTGTTCAGGTTGTAGTCACTTCCGATCTTCATAGCCAATCGGAGCTTGTGCTCGGTGGCCTCGTACGGGAGGGCCGATGCCACGTCGTAGAAGGGAGCCAGGTCGACGCGATCTTGGTGGAGAAGCAATGAGTAGTTCTTCGCGTGAGCGTCCGTTCCCCCGATAGCCCAGTTGAAGATCAGCGCTTCAGCGAACCGCCATACGGCCCGATTGGCCTTGCCCGGTGGCATCACGTCGCGCAACAGAGTGGCCACATCCTGCGGGCCGGGTCCTCCCTCTGCCTGATACTTGCGCGATGGATCGACAATCAATGCCTGGCAGATGTCTTCCTGGTGGATGCGCCTGACGACACCGTCTATGACCAGACGGTCGTACCTCTCAACTACCAATGCCCGTTCTGTGTCGAAGGACTCGAGACATGTGTTTGCGGCGGGTAGCCCTAGATACCGTGCTGCTCTCAGGCAAATATGTTCGTTCAGGTCGTGGTCGGCTAAACCGTTGGAAGCTGGCTTCAAGATATGAGTCGTCGCCATTGCCCCTGAAGGGACACCCCAATCCCCATTGTGCAGTAGGAGGGCGGTCTTGGCTTGCATACCAGCCAGGCTGAAGCGTCCGTCGGAGGCTGAGCCCAACCAGTTGGCGGAATCCGTTCGAAGGTCGCGGAGTCTTTGGGCTACCCGCGCTTCGGTGAGCCACTCGACGGACTTTGCATTGTGGTCCAACGATGAGGCCTCCGCGATAGGTGCGAACTGGACTGCACCGGCGCAGTCGGTGCCGACCTGAGTGCCCAGCAGTGCGAATGGATTCGCCGCGACATGGAATTGGCGCGACCAGCGAGCCAACACCTGATCGTTGTCAGGTAGCAAGCCAGCGATCCACGGGTGGATGACTCGGTTCGGGAAAGCCTTGGCAGTCAGGGGCATGGAAACTGACAGCGGTGTGGATTGACGGTCGGTTCGGTAGTCATCCGTGTAGGAGTAGTGAAGGTTGGGGCCGTCTTGAACAAGCGTTCCAGCTCGCTGTCCATCGATGAAGACCGCTAGCTCCCGTACTCGTGCACTCATACGTCACGCTCTGCGCGCGTTGTGCGGTCGATGTGGTCACCTATCGGATCGAAACCGCCTGCGCGTGAAGTGGGAGGCGGATCGGATCGGACGGTCAGTGATACATCGAGTGCGTCGAGGACTGCCATGACGAGGCGAATCTGTGCGTTCGGGTTGCCGCGTTCAAATTCATTCAGCCACTTGCGCGAAACCCCCGACTTCTCCGCGAGAACCTTCTGGGTCAACCCTTGTTCAAGTCGAGTGCCACGCACGAGATCTCGAAGTTGACGCAGAGTTACTATCCGAACATCGTCAGTCATGGAGGCAGACCTCCCGAGTATGTAACCGATTGGTGATAACGTACCATTGTAACCGTTCGGTGGCAAGCGAGCCCTGTAACCGGTGGGTGACCGGCCCGGGTGGTGGGCGTCCTGGTGATTGTGGGGGCGTGGCTGCGCGGGGATGCACCACAATGAGGTCATGAGCAATGTGGACGCGAAGCCCGAGGCAGTCGTGTGCGGGGATCACACGCCCTGCGATTTCGACATCATTCGTCCCCGGGATGTCCCACTCGGTGGATTGCGGGCAATGAACGTGCGGCGCACGTTGCCGAGTCGGGAGCGCTCGCTCATTGGGGCGTGGTGCTTTGTTGACCATTACGGGCCTGACGTTGTTGCCGACACCGGTGGCATGACTGTCGCTCCACACCCGCACATCGGCTTGCAGACGGTGAGTTGGCTGTTCCAAGGTGAGATCGAACATCGGGATTCAGCCGGCAACCACGCCATGGTAATTCCGCGGCAGTTGAATCTCATGACCTCCGGATCCGGAATTTCCCACTCGGAAGTGTCCACCGATTCGGTGTCAGTGCTGCACGGACTGCAATTGTGGGTCGCTTTGCCGTCGGAAGCCCGCGACACACCGCCGGACTTCGCTCACTATGTTCCCGGCCGGGTGACTGGCGACGGCTACGAGGCGTGGGTTTTCTTGGGCAAACTGCTCGGTGATGAATCACCAGTCGATACGTTCACGCCCCTGCTCGGAGCCGAGATCGTTCTGGAGCCGTCGGCCTCTGCCACTGTTGAGTTGGACGACACCTTCGAACACGGGCTACTCATCGACGAGGGCGACGTACGAGTCGAGATTTCAGGCACTGTCTCGTTTGCTCTGATCAAGGACGAACTCGGATACGTCCCGACAGGTTCACGAACCATCCGACTGTCATCGGAGTCAGGAGCGCGGATGGTGTTGCTCGGAGGGACGCCGTTCGGGGAGCCGGTGATGATGTGGTGGAACTTCTTGGCCCGGTCCCAGGACGAGATCGAGCGAGCTCGCCAAGAATGGCAACGGCAGATCACTCGTGGCACAGGCGACGTAGTGGCCGACAGTCAAGACGTCTTGCCCGGGCAGTTCGGGACGGTCGTCGGTGACCATTTGCCTCCGATTCCGGCCCCAGATCTGCCTGACTCCATCCGCCTGCGCCCCCGCACCTGACTGGTTCCCGGGCACCGGTGGTTCTCGACCGCAGGCCAACGGAACGCAGTCCAAGCTGTGGCGAGGGAACGGGGGTGGTGCGCGTAGTACGGTGATGGCCGTGGAGATTCGAGTGCTCGACCATCCCCTGGTTCAGGCCAAACTGACCGCCCTGCGTGACGAGACCACCGACTCGGCTGCGTTCGCGCGTCTCGCGGACGAACTCATGCTGCTCATGGCCTACGAAGCAACCCGCCACCTCAACACCGTTCCGGCCACCGTCCGGACACCCCTAGCACCGGCCGATGGGTGCCGTTTGAGCGATTCGCCGCCGATCCTCATTCCCGTGCTGCGGGCCGGGCTGGGGATGTTAGCGGGCATGCGCCGGATTCTGCCGACTGCGACCGTCGGATTCTTGGGGGTCGTGCGGTCGGAGAACGCCACCGGAGTAAGCGTCTCGACCTACGCCAACCGGCTACCCGACGATCTCACCGGACGGCAAGTCTTTTTGCTTGACCCCATGCTGGCCACCGGCGAGTCGATCGCCGTCGCAATCGAGGCCGTCATTGACCGGGGAGCCACCGACATCTGCATGATCAATCTCCTCGTTGCTCCCGAAGGTGTGACGCGCCTGAGAGAGCGATTTGACGACAGTGGCCTGCGTCTACAACTCGTGACCGCGGCAGTCGACGACGGGCTAACCCCGAGCTTCTTCATTACCCCTGGCCTCGGAGACGCAGGAGACCGCCTCTTCGGTGACTGCTGAGGGTTGGGTTTGCCGGCTCTCGGTACTTGACCCTGGTGCCAGAGGCCAGCACTGGTTCTATTCCGCCACGAATGCGCCATCAGTGTCATCCAATACGGGCAATCCCGCCCGACGCACGAGGTGGCTCACGTAGTCGCTCGCTGGGTCAGCGGCAAGGTCGGCCAGGGTCCCCATCTGCACGATTGAGCCGTCTTCGATTATGGCGACGCGGTCGGAGAATGACCAGGCTTCCGCAGGATTGTGGGTCACCATCAGACACGGTCCGGCAAACGCTCGCAGGTGGGCGAGCAGTTCACTCTGAACTTGCGCTCGGGTGCGGATGTCGAGTGCGGCGAGCGGCTCATCGAGCAGAAGCAGGCGGGGTTCAGGTGCCAAAGCACGCGCTAGCGCCACCCTTTGTGCCTGGCCGCCGGAAAGTTGCCGCGGCCTGAGGCGCGCGAGGTGGCCAACGCCGAGGCGAGTGAGCCAGTGCTCAGCGCGCTCCCGCGCCTCCCGATCTGAACAACCACCTGCCGACAACCCAAACGCCACGTTGTCGACGACATCGAGGTGCGGGAACAGGCGGTAGTTCTGGAAGACCAACCCGACTGCGCGATCGCCTGGCTCCACAAAGCGCCCGGACGGGCCGCCATCAAGAGTCTTGCCTCCCATCAGGATTTCACCGTCGTCGATCGGAACCAGTCCCGCGACAGCACGCAACAAAGTCGTCTTGCCGGACCCGTTAGGCCCCAGGAGACACGTGATGTGCCCGGGAGCCACCGAGAGGTTGGCCCTGAGTCGGAAAGTTCCGCGGCTGGCGACGACACCAGTGAGTTCAAGACCTGCCGAAGGTGTGATCACCGGAATCCCGTTCCAATCCATCGGCTGCGCAGGGCGACGAGCACCACCACACACACGGCCAAGAGAACGAGGCTGAGGGCGATGGCAGCGGTTGGGTTGTGCTCCAAGGCTGAGTAGATCTCGATGGGCATGGTTTGGGTGCGCCCTACCAACGCGCCCGCGAACGTGACAGTGGCGCCGAACTCGCCGAGAGCACGAGCCCAGCACAGTACAGCGCCAGCGGCGATAGCAGGAGCCGCCAACGGCAAGGACACTCGGCGAAACGTATACCAGGACGATCCTCCGAGCACAATCGCCGCTTCCTCGTACTCTCGGTCACTGCTGCGGAAGGCGGCCTCGACCGCGACGATGAGAAACGGCATCGAAACGAACACCTGAGCCATCACCACGGCCGCGCTGGTGAATGGGATCGTCACCCCGAACACGTCGTACAGGGGTCCTCCCACCAATCCGTCGCGGCCGAAGCCGAGCAGGAGGGCGACACCACCCACAACCGGCGGCAGTACCAAGGGGACGATCACGAGAGCCCGCACCACTTGCGACCCGGAGAACTCCGCGCGAGCGAGCACCCATGCCAAAGGAACACCGATGACGACACTGATAGCGGTGGCAGCAGTAGCGGTCCAGATCGACAACCACAGTGCTGACAGCACCCCGTCAGAAGTCAGCACAGGCCAGAGTTGGGTCCACGGCGCGCCCACGAACAGGGCCACGAGGGGGAGCAGGAGGAACAGGAACCCGATTCCGGCGGGGACTAACAACACCGTCGGGATCACCCGCATCCCGGTCCGGCGACTGCGGGAGCGCTGGATCGGCTGCTTCGGTGGGCGTGCGGTGGTGACGCTCATGGGGCATCAAATCCCGCATTGCGCAACGCTGACTGACCGTCTGGTCCGACGACGAACGCCACGAACAGGCGAGCGACTTCGTTGCCTTGAGCCAGTCGGGTCACGGCGATGGGATAGGACGTGAAGGCGTTGTCGGCGGCGGGAATAGGAATCGTGTCGACCCGCTCGCCTGCGGCCCGAACGTCGGTCACGTACACGAGCCCAGCGTCGGCCTGTCCGAGCATCACCTTAGTCATGACTGCTGCCACGTTCGGCTCACGGCTGACTGGAGCGACGTCTAGTCGGGCCCGCGAGAAGATCACTTCGGCCGCTGCCCCGCACGGTTGCCGCACCTGGCACAGGACGGTCGACACCGTGGGCTTGGCCAGATCCGAGATTGCCCCGACTTGGCCCGGGTTGTCGGGCGGCGTGGCGATGACCATGGAGTTGCGGGCGATCACGGTCGGATCCGCCGCGTTGCCAGCCGCGACGACCGCATCCATGGTCGCGGAGCTCGCGGCGGCGAAAACATCGACCGGAGCGCCCTGGTTGACTTGCGCCGCCAACGACGCGCTGCCGCCGTAGTTGATCTGCACACGAGTGCCGGGATTTGCGGCTTCAAACTCCGCCCGCAACTGCTCGAACGCTGGCCGTAACGACGTCGCCGCCGAGACTGTGATGGTTGAACCGGACGGGCCCGAGCAGGCCGTGGCGACTGCCACCAGTGTTCCGGCAACGGCCAGGGATCCGAGCAGGCGGATCTTCACGGGGCACCTCGCCGGTGTGCGGTGGGAATCTCTACGGCCACATTGGTCGACTTGACGGCCGCCACGGCTAGCACGCCCGGCTCCAGGCCGAGCTCGTCGGCGGCTTCCCGACTCATCAGGGATACAAAACGGTGAGGCCCACTCTGGATCTCCACGCGGGCCATTACCGTATCGCGCAGGACACTGGTGACGAGTCCGCTGAAGCGGTTGCGCATCGAGTGTCCAACGACTGCTGACTCGATCGGAGCGTCCACGGCATCGCTGAGGGACTGGGCAAGTTGAGCCAGATCGGCGCCGTCAACGGCCTGGCGGCCAGCATCGTCGACAGTCAGCCGGACGCGACCGGAGTCGGCCCAGCGTCGGAGGGTGTCATCACTGACTCCCAGCAACTCGGCGGCGTCTCGAATGCGATAGTTCGGCATACTCACCCGGGCGAGGTCGACCTTCGGGGCCGCGTCGTCCGACCTCCCTTCGTGATCAGCTGTGACTGCCGGAGTCGACCATTGGGGCGACCGAGCCGACGCACGAGCTCCACTCTATCCCGCATATGCTGGGATTCCAGGGTCAAAAGACCCGCATGTGAGGAATGCCGTAGGGTTGAGTCGCCTTGTGTGCGGCTCCGGATGGATGCGGTCGGGAGTCGACGAACTCCGGCGGTCGAGCACATCCAGCTACCGGCATCCATTGCAGTAACGGGTATTTGTCACGGGACCTCGGACCCATCTGTGCCTGGGACTTTGGTTGTTGATTCGGGTTGAGGGCCAAATTTTGTGGTCTGAGCTCTTGCCCTAGCCGAGTTCGGTGGCTTGGCTACCAGTATGACCAGCGCAGAGCTGTCCGCCCTTCATGTCCCCGCACTGCGGCCGTCGCGGCCGATGATGGCGGCCATGTCGGTAGCGTGTTGTTGCTGTTGTCGTTGTTGTTGCTAGCCGCGGCTCCCCAGTGACTCGCCGGGCGGCACCACCGCTCAGTATCGGTGGCTGACCGTGGCTGGCTGTCCCACCCACGGCCCCACAGACTTACCCGACTTACGGTAGCGGGCAGTTCCCGTGCTCGCTTCGGGTGTCTGCACGGAACTTCTTCCCGTCACCGAATGCATCTGAATCAGTTGCATGTCCATCGAAATGTGCCCATCGAACCGCGCCGGCTCGGCGCAGAAGGAATCATCATGTCCCGTTCTCACCACCAGATCGTCATCATCGGCGCCGGCAATGCTGGCCTCAGCGTTGCTGCTCGACTGCGGCGGGCTGGCGCCCCAGATGTCGCCGTCATCGACCCGTCGACGGTGCACTACTACCAGCCCCTGTGGACGCTCGTCGGCGGCGGTCGCGCCAAGGCTGCCGACAGTGCCCGCCCCCAGCGGTCACTCATCCCTCGCGGTGTCGAGTGGATCCAGGCGGCTGCCACAGCCGTCGATCCCGACCAGCGAATCGTCGAACTCGACAATGGTGAGTCGGTCACCTACGACTTCCTCGTCGTCAATCCCGGGATTGGACTCGACTGGGACGACGTTCCCGGACTGCAAGAGACCCTCGGCCACAACGGAGTTTCGAGCAACTACGACTATGCGCTCGCGCCCAAGACGTGGGACTTCATTCGGCGCACGCGCAGCGGAACGGCCGTGTTCGCCATGCCGAGTGGACCCATCAAGTGCGCCGGGGCTCCGCAGAAGATCGCTTACTTGGCGGCCGACTATTGGCGCCAGCAGGGGGTACTCGACAATATTCGGGTGCTACTCGTGCTGCCCACCCCGACGATCTTCGGTGTTCCGGTTTTCGCCCAGGCATTGGAGAAGGTTGCGGCCGGATACGGCATTGAAGTGCGTTACAGCAGTGAGGTGGTCGAGATCGATGGGGCAGCGCGGTCGGCAGTGATTCGGGACCTCGCAGCCGACACGAAGGAGTCGGTCGAGTTCGACGTTCTCCACACCGCGCCACCCCAAAGTGCCCCCGACTGGATCAAGCAGTCGCCCCTGGCCGACCCGGCCAACCCCAAGGGCTATGTGGAAGTCGACAAGCACACGCTCCAGCACGTTCGCTACCCCGAGATCTTCTCCCTCGGGGATGCGTCCAACACCCCTAACTCCAAGACCGGCGCGGCCATCCGCAAACAAGCGCCAGTGGTGGTGAGTAACCTGATTGCTACTCGAGCCGGGCAGCCGCCCGCCGGCCACTACGACGGCTATGGCGCGTGCCCGCTGACGACCTCGCGCAACCGCATGCTGCTCGCGGAGTTCGACTACAGCTTGCAGCCGCAACCCTTCACCCACCTCATCGACACCACCAAGCCCCGTCGCGACATGTGGCTGTTGAAGAAGTACGGCCTGCCCGCCCTGTACTGGAACGTCATTCTGAAGGGACGCGGCTAGATCGGCATGCGGTAGCCGAAGAACTCGTGGTCTTCGTTGTACCCACCCTGCCCAGCTCCCAGGTGGTCGAAGCTATCGACGAACTCGATGGCTTCGATCCACTTCACCTGTTTGAAGCCCAGCTCGGCCTCGTCGCGCAGGCGCAATGGCGCCCCATGTGTCACGCTGAGCGGCTCGCCGTTCATCTCGTACGCCAGGATCGTCAACTCGTGACTCATGTTTTCGATCTTGTGGCAGTCGTAGTACCGGCCCCCGTCGGGTCCTTGCGAGAAGGAGTAGAAGACGACCCATCGTGCCTGGGGAAGCGGCTGGACGACTTCGAGCACTGAACGCATGGGGACTCCGCTCCATTCGGCAACCCCCGACCAACCTTGAATGCAGTAGTGCTGCGTGATCTGTTCTTGTCGACCAATTTCGTGGAGCTGTTGGAGGGAAAGTTCGACCGGGTTCTCGACCAGGCCGTCGATACGCAGGGCGTAGTGGTTGAAGTTGTCAGCGAGGTGGCTGGCGTACCCGGCCGACCGGGGCGGCTCACCGTTGGGCCACAGGTACGGGGAGATGTCCTTCTTTTGATAGGTGGCGCGGGGGTCCCACCACTCCATGGCCCCTTTGAGCCAGCCGATCAGGAATCGCCCGGCCTTCTGTACGTGACGGGGGTGACTAATCGTGAACGGTGACGCCCACAGCCAAGCGCCGATGAGCGCCCCGAGCCACAGCCCGAACCAGAACAGCGCCCACATGGACGTTCCGTCACTGCCCAGAGTGATGTGGTTGAGGTTGCCAATCAAGCCGGTCGCAAACACCATCGTGACGTGGACGGCGACAAAGCCGATGAACCACAACAGGACACAGAAGTGGATGCTGCGGGCGACTTGCCGGTTCAACGGGCCCCGGCCGGTTCCGAACTTGCCAGCGATAGCAGGCGCCTGGAGGAGTCCGGTGATGATCGCTAGTGGTGCGGCAATGAACACGGTGATGAAGTAGGTCAGTAGTTGCGCCCCGTTGTACTGGGTCCAGCCTTCGTTGGCGGGGAAGTCAAGAGACAGGTACTGGACGATCGTTGATAGCGCGTTGGGGAACACGTCCCAACCTTGCGGAACCAGCCGCTGCCATTGGCCGGTGCTGAACAACAGAATGTAGAAGACGATCCCATTGACCACCCACAGCAGATCAAAACTGAAATGCCACCAGCGGGCCAGTCCGATCGAGTGACGGAAACCGGGAATGCCGAGCCACTTCGGGAGCGCCACCGAATCGTCCTTGGCCGTCCATACTCGATACGGCTCGCTGGGGTCCAAGCGGTCAGCCGGAACGGGTCCGCGCAAACGCATCCACTCGGTTCCCGGGCGGCTGCCGGACCTCAGGTACAGACGAGGATGATCGGCCAGGATCTGCAGTCCCGCCCGCATGATGAACATCATGAACATCAGGTTGAGGAAGTGCTGCCATCGCAGCCATGCAGGGAACCCAGACTCGACTGGCGGAACAAAACTGTCGGCGGTTCCGGGGAACGTAGCGATAAACTCCTGCATCCACGGGTAGGTGCGCAATTGCTGGGCGACGGCCACCCCGACCAGTGCGGCGGCTGCACCAATCGGCAGCATCCACAGAATCTTGAACCACCGTTTACCGATCCGAATCTGCGGCATGCGAGCGTACTGCTGCTCGATCCCGCCAGCCCACCGGTCGACATCGATACGGTCAGTGCTGGTGCCTTGATTGGCCGACGTCGTCAGTTGTGCCCTCAACTGATCAAGGTGATCGCCCGGCCCCGTGGATTCGGTGGCGGGGGGCTCCGAATCGGGGTCTGATGTCTGTCGGTCACGCTCGTGGCTAGCCATGTTGCTCCTCGAGTCCGTTCGCCCCAGTTGGTGACAGCAGAAGCGAAGATCACTTCACTGCTATGCTCCACGACCACCAAGCCGAGGTCAAATCCA
Source organism: uncultured bacterium (assembly GCA_965651595.1). GTDB lineage: Bacteria > Actinomycetota > Actinomycetes > S36-B12 > UBA10799 > CBFGTA01. The sequence continues at coordinate 13,263 of CBFGTA010000035.1, forward strand.
GACAGGCGCCAAACGTCCCGGGTTTAATCCCATCGCCTGGCCTAGCTGCTGCAGCTAGGGCCCGACGAGCTCTCGGACACGGTCTGGGAATGGGAAGCTGCCCGGTTGGTAGGCGCATAGTGGGTCACTGGCGTTCGCGTCACCCGTGCTGGCGAGGGCGCGCGAGCGCGAACCACCACACACGGCGGCGAACTCGCAGTACCCGCACCTACCACCCAGGTTCGTGTGGTCGCGCACCCCGCGGAACAGTTCCGAATCGCGGTAGAGGTCAACGAGTGTGGCCCGCAGTACAGTGCCCGCTGACTCGGAGAAGAACCCGCTCGGGTGGACAGTGCCTACATGGGACACGAACACGAAACCGCTACCAGCACTGACGTGGATAGGGGCCCGCCGAACCCGAGAGGGCTCTCCCAGGCCCAACTCGGCGGTGCGAGTGACGAGCTCCGAGTAGAGGGGCCCAAGTTTGAGCGTTGACACGTGGTCGGCGCCCTCGGCTTCGAGGATGCGCCGCTGCAGCACGACGCGGCGGAAGTGATGGCCCTCCGTGGTCTTGACCGGGACCAGATCACCGATGTCGTAGAGGAAGTTCAGTACGTCCTCCACTTCGCGGGCAGGTATTTCAGCCTGGTGCGTTCCTCGCCCGACCGGCACGAGCAAGAACACGCTCCACGTCATGGCGCCGCGCGTGTGAACCAAGGCGGCGATCTGCGGGAGTTCGTGAACGTTCACCGGCGACAAGGTGGTGTTGATCTGGACCCGCATGCCGACGTCCCGGGCCTCTTCCCAGGCCCGCATCGTTTGCTCGTACGTGCCGGTCACGCCGCGGAACGTGTCGTGAGTCTCGCGGGTAGCGCCGTCGAGGGACAACGACAAGGCGGTGGCTCCGGCCGAGTGCATGCACTCGAGTGATTCACGGTTCAGGCGGGAAGTGGCCGCTGGTGACACGGCCACGGGCAAGCCTTGGGTGCGGGCATAGGCAATCAGCTCAGGGAGGTCTGCTCGCTCGAGCGGGTCGCCGCCGGTGATGACGAAGATGGGCGACGGGCGTCCGAATGCCGCCACCTGATCGATGAGGGTTCGAGCCGCCGCTGTGTCGAGTTCGTCGGGGTGGCGCTGGGTCTGGGCCGATGCTCGGCAATGCGCGCATGCGAGGGCGCAGGCGCGAGTGGCTTCCCAAATCACGAGCATGGGCCGCTCGGCCGGGTCGTGACGTAAATGGCGCAGGGCGGGGGACGGAGCGCGGTTCATGGGGAACCTCCAGGGTCGGGCTGGGCCAGGGTCGGGGCGTCCGCGGGCGGCGCTTGTAGATGCAGAGAACAGGCCCCGGGCTGGTCAAAGGGCCGCAACTCGGCGGCAACTTGCGAGGCGAGCTGCTGCAAAGTTCCGCGCACGAGGCCGAGATGGACGTTGCAAATGACTTCCGGGTGTTCTCGGGCAGCATCGAGCAGGGGGCAACTGCGCAACGCCACCGTCGTGGCAGTTGCCGACGGTGCAGCATCAGGTGAGAAGCCCAGGTCGTCGAGCCGAGCGACCACCCGATCCGTGGCCCGGTCCAGGGCAGTGTCCCTGGCGTCGCGGGTAGAGGTGTTGGCGTCGGCGGCCGATCCGAAGGAGTGTGCCCAGTGTTCTCCGGCGGCGAGGGCATCGGAGGCTGGGTCGGCGCTCGTGCGCAAGATGTGGTCGGCGAGTGCCCCGGCAAGCCCGACGTACTCGCGCACCCGCGGGTCAGGCTCCCGGTTCGTGTTGGTGGCTCGATAGCGCCAAGCCGGCCGGCCTCGGCCGGTCACGGCGGCCCGGAAGCGTTCCACGTGACCGCGGGCGATCAGGACATCGAGATGCTCGCGAACCGTGTTTGGATGCAGGCGCAGTTGCTCGGCCAGGGCAGCGCTCGTTGGCGCCTCGGTGAGTTGTTGGAGGTGGGCCAAAACAGCCGCCCGTTGCGGCGTTAAGGCGTCCGCGCCGGGTGCCGATCGGACCGGAGAGGGCCCCAGGGTTTTTTTCACGGTACCTACCGTACTAAATTGGAGGGGTGGTGAACAGTCGCCACCTCCGAATGACCCGTTCGGATGCGTGCAGTCCACTCTGATGGAGGAAACTATGGCCCCCGACAACTCAGCGGCACCCCTGAATCTCGAAGATGTCAGCACTCCCCCCAGCCCTGGTTGCGGATGCGGCGGGGAGCACGGATCGCCGAGCGCTACTGAGGGCGCCTATCGGGATCAGTCGGGTGCGCCGGTTCTCGACGCCCGCGCCATCCCGCACGCTTACCGGCATGCGACGGTCTTCGCGGCCATCGCCGACGTTCCTCCGACCGGCTCACTCATCTTGGTCGCTCCTCACGACCCTCTGCCGCTGTTGGCTCAGTTGCACGAGCGCGAAGGTGACGCAATCGGAGTCGAGTACGACGTGCGCGGCCCGGAGTACTGGCGGCTACGCCTGACCCGCCATGGCTGACAGTCAGGGTGCCGGGACCGTCGTCAGGCCCAGCGCCGGGCCTAGCGGCAGGTCTAGTGCCGGGCCTGGGAGCGGCCGGACTCCCGGGCCGCGGTCGCGCATCACTGGCTTCGTTGCGCGCCATCGCATCGGGTTGCTGGTTCCGGCCATGCTGGCCTTGCTGATCGGCATGAACGCGGGACTCGATCTGCTAGGGGTGCCGATTCCGATTGCGGTGGCCCAGATCGCCGACGCCCACGGCATGTTGCTGGTGGCTGGATTCCTCGGAACTCTCATCTCCTTGGAGCGCGCGGCGGCAGCCAACGTCCTGTGGGGATACGCGAGCCCCCTGCTGCTTGGCGTAGGTGCCGTGTCCCTGCTGACCCCAGTCGACCGGAGCATCTCCCAGCTGCTGATATTGGCAGGGTCGGCTCTGTTGGCTCTGCTGTACATGAGGCTGTGGCGACGCCAGCCTGCTGATGCCGTACTGGTGCAGGCGCTCGGTGCGGTACTACTCGTCGGCGCGGTCCTGCTGTGGTGGGCAGGGCTTCCCCTGTCAGAGCTGCTTCCCTGGCTAGCGGGATTCCCGGTGCTGACCATTGCGGGAGAACGTCTGGAGCTCGCCCGCGTCGGGGCCCCGTCCACGGGCGCCCAGTCCACGCTCTTGGCACTCGGTACCGCGACCGCAACCACCGCAGTCGCCACCCTACTGTGGCCGCAAGCTGGCTACCGGCTCTACGGAGCGGCCCTAGTGCTGCTGGTGGTGTGGTTGTTGCGATACGACGTGGCCCGCCACACGGTTCGGGGCTCAGGGCTCCCCCGCTTCTCGGCCGCCTGTCTGCTCGCCGGCTACGCCTGGCTGGCTGTCGCTGCAGCCATCTGGATCCAGCAGGGGCCAGTGGTGGCTGGATCAGCGAGTTACGACGCGGTCATTCATTCGGTGTTTCTTGGCTTTGTGCTGTCCATGATCTTCGCCCACGCGCCGATCATTCTTCCTGCCGTGTTGCGGTGCCGGCTTCCCTACCGTCCTGTGATGTACGCGCCACTGGTCATGTTGCAGGTGTCGCTGCTGGTGAGGGTCGGAATTGGCGACGGGCTTGACCTCGTCGTCGCGCGACAAGTCGGTGGCATCGGCAACGTTGCAGCCGTCCTCCTGTTCGCCGCCATTGTGCTCATCACGGTTAGGCCACGGCGATGAGCCGCGCCTGGTGGCACGTGGCCGCCAACGCTCCCACGGTGGTGTGGCTGTTTGTTCTCGTCGTGGTGAGTTTCGGACACCGCGAGATCCCCCAGTCGGGGTGGCTCATGTTCCACTTGCTGTTCTTGGGTGCCGCCAGCAACGCCATCCTGGTGTGGAGTTGCTATTTCACGGAGACGCTCCTGCGGCTGCCTCCCACCGCCATCTCCCGTTCCGGCCAGGCCATGCGGCTGGTGGCGATGAACCTAGGAGCAGTTTTCGTGATGGGTGGCCTCCTGACGCGCGTGGTTGCAGTTGCCGCACTCGGGGGCATCGTGGTGGCTGGCGTGGCTGCCAGCCATGCACATACCCTGTGGTCGGCCAGGCGCAACGCACTAGCATCTCGTTTTTCGGACGGTGGCCTCTACTACGTGGCCTCGGCATTGTTTCTCGTGGTTGGCGCTGGTCTCGGGGCGTGGATGGCCGCTACCGGCGCCCCCGCCCACCTGTTAGTTGCCCACGTGATGGCTAACCTGCTTGGCTGGATCGGCCTGACGGTGGCGGGCACGATCACCACGCTCCTGCCCACCGCGATGCGCACGCGGCTTCCCGTCGGGGCCGAGGCGGCATCTCGACGAGGGTTCACCGTGCTGCTGGCTGGCCTCAGCATCGGCGTCGCGGCGGCTGCTGGTGGGTGGGCGATCCTGGCGGCTGCGGGTGTGGCGGTCTATGCCAGTGGTTGGGTGGTGATTGTGCGGCCGCTCATTCCGCTGGTGAGGCAGGCGGCGGCAGCGCGGTTCGCTCCCGCGTCCCTCATGGCTGGCTGTGCCTGGCTGGTCGTCAGTCTCGCCGCGTGGGCGGTCGTGCTCGCCACGCAACCAGGATGGCCCGAGGTGGCCGAATGGACCGGCCGTATGGCGGTTCCCTTGGCTTCCGGATTCGTCATCCAGGTCTTACTCGGGGCCCTGACCTACCTGGTGCCAGTGGTGCTTGGCGGTGGCCCGACGCGGGTGCGCGAGAGCATCCGCGTGATGGAGGCCGGTGCCACCGTGCGTGTGACCGTCGCCAACCTGGGGCTGCTGGTGTGCCTGCTGCCGGTGCCGAGCTTGGTACGCGTGGCCGCTTCGATAGTGGTACTCGTCGCCTACGCGGTATTCATTCCCCTCGTCATCCGAACCGTCTGGCGACGGTTCCGCCGTGACGTCCCGCCTCCGCGCGGCTCGGGAAGCCGGAACGGGCAACAGGCCGGAGCAGCCGATACCTCGCGAGCCGCGACATCAACCACGACGGCCACGGCGACGGCGACGGCCACGACGGCGACGGCTCGAACGCGGGGCGGGCTCGTCGTCGGGGTAGCGGTCATGGCGCTGGTTGTGGCGGGGGCGACTGCCGCCGATCCGGGATCGGCCGCCCGCAACTGGGTGGCGGCTCCGGCCGCTTCTGTGGATGCGGTGGCCGCAACGGGCCAGACCACGACAGTGGCTGTGGAAGCTGGCGATATGGAGTTCATCCCGAACGTCATCGATGTCCCGATCGGCAACGTGCTGATCATTGATCTCGTCAACGTCGATGACAACGTGCACGACCTGGTGCTCAGCAACGGGGTGGATTCCGGTCGGATCGGGCCGGGGCAAAGCGCTCGCGTCGAGGCGGGCGTCATCGGGGCCGACCTCGCCGGGGTGTGTTCGATTGTGGGCCACCAGCAGATGGGCATGACCCTGACCATCAAGGCCATCGGAGCTGAATCTCACTCGCCGGACTCGCACTCACCGGGCGCGGGTTCAGCGGGCCACGATTCAGCGGGCCACAGTGGAGACGGTGGGGATGCCCGGATCGACTTCCACGCAGCACCGCCCCCTGACTTCCAGGCATTCGACGCCCGCTTGCGGCCCGCACCAGATCGACGAGTGCATCGGGTCACGATCCGGGCCGAGGAGGTCGAGCGGAGCGTCGCCCCTGGGGTTACGCAGCGACTGTGGACGTACAACGGCACCATGCCCGGGCCCACGCTGCGCGGCAAAGTGGGCGACGTTTTCGACGTGACGTTCATCAACGACGGGACGATGGGGCACTCGATCGACTTCCACGCCAGCAGCGTCGCGCCCGACCGGCCGATGCGCACCATCGCTCCCGGTGAGTCGCTGCGGTACCGCTTCACCGCCGGGCAAAGCGGAATCTGGATGTACCACTGCGGCACGATGCCCATGTCCGCCCACATCGCCAACGGCATGTTCGGTGCCGTCATCATTGACCCGCCCGACCTCGCTCCGGTCGACCGCGAGTTCCTGCTGGTGCAGTCCGAGCTGTACCTCGGGCCGCCCGCGGGTGAAGTGAGCATGGACAGCCTCGAAGCCGAGTCGGCGAGCGCTGTCGTGTTCAACGGCTACGCCAATCAGTATGTTCACCGCCCTTTGAACGTGGGGGTCGGGGAACGAATCCGCATCTGGGTGCTCGATGCCGGACCCAACCGCCCGAGCTCGTTCCACGTGGTGGGAGGACAGTTCGACACGGTGTTCTTCGAAGGCTCTCTCACCCTCACGCCAGGTCGTGACGGCCCGGGTGGAAGTCAGGCGCTGGCGCTGGCCGCGTCGCAAGGTGGATACGTCGAACTCGCGCTGCCACAGGCCGGTCACTACCCGTTCGTCTCCCACATCATGTGGGACGCCGAGCACGGCGCCACGGGAATCCTGCGGGCGCGCAGGCGCTAATCACCCGCAGCGACAAAGCCCGTCGTCAGCAGCC
>CBFGTA010000036.1:0-19580 GCA_965651595.1 uncultured bacterium
ACTCGACCGGATTACCGATCATGCGCGTCGCGATGAAGGTGATCGTGATCACCCTTTGGGATACCCCATTCGGGGGTGGCTGAACGATTCGGCAAGATGGGCTCTGTGGTTGATCGGCGACTCGCCGTACACGGGCCACAACTAGGGAGGAACATCATGGCAGAACTCGAGAAGGGTCAGCGCGTAACAGGCAAGGCGCGCAAGTCCCTGGCAACAGATCTGAAGGCGAAGTACAAGAAGGGCGCGAGCATTCGTGAACTTGCTGCCGAAACTGGCCGATCCTACGGATTCGTCCACCGACTCCTCACCGAGTCGGGCGTGAACCTCCGCGGCCGCGGTGGGGCTACTCGAAAGAAAGCCTCCTAGGTCGCCGAAAGGCACACAGACTATGGAGACGACACACGGCCCCGAGGTTCTGACCGAACACACCGGGGCCGTGTTTCATGTCCGGCTCAATCGGCCCGATGTGCTCAATGCGCAGACGCCGGAAATGTGGCGTCAGCTGATTGCGACGGCCCGCACCCTCCCTCCCGAGGTGCGGGCGGTCGTGATCTCCGGAGTCGGGTCGTCGTTCTCTGCTGGCCTGGACCGGCGCATGTTTACCGAGGGAATCGGTGCCGACCCCTCGCTGGTGCATCTTGCTGCCGCCTCGGACGAAGATGTGCTCACCGCGATTGCCGCGTTCCAAGAGGCGTTCACCGTGTGGCGCGAGATTCGCCCGGTCACCATCGCGGCTGTCCACGGCCACGCCATTGGGGCGGGATTTCAACTCGCCCTGGCGGCTGACATGATCGTTTGCAGCGACGACAGTCGATTCGCCATGAAGGAGACCAGTCTCGGACTTGTTCCTGACTTGGGCGGGACCGAAGTACTGCTCGATGCCGTCGGCTACTCGCAAGCGTTGCATATGTGCGTGACCGGCCGTACTGTTTCTGGCGAGCAGGCCCATCAACTCGGACTCGCCGTTGAACTGACTCGGGTTGACGCTGTGGTGGATGCTGCCACAGCTTTGGCATCAGGAATTGCGTTGAGCGCGCCCGACGCGGCCGAGGACTTGAAGGGTTTGCTCGGCGCACGCCATCGATTGCAACGTGCTGAGCAGGTCGAGCGCGAGAGAGTTGCCCAGTTGGGGAGAATAAAGAGCCTCGCAAAGGTGTTAGGTCACACGAACCCATGAAATGGCCCTACTGAGGAGTTGATGCATGTCGATGTCCGGCGGCAGTCCGATGTCGACGCTGAGGTCTTTCACGAGGGATTCTTCAGTTACCCAGCAGAAGCTCGCGCCTGGCACTGCCAAAAGAATCCTCGCATTTGCCCGGCCCTACCGAATAGTGATGATCTTCTTCATTGTCACGTTGATCATTGACTCTCTGCTGGTTGTGGCACAACCATTGTTGTTCAAACGCATCGTTGATCAAGGCATCACCCCCGGCAACTCGACAGTGGTGGTGTCGTCTGCACTCCTGATAGCGCTCTTGGCGGTCGCTGTGGCGGGACTGACGCTCGTCAGTCGCTGGTGGTCGGCCCGAATCGGTGAAGGTTTGATTTTCGACCTGCGTACTCAGGTGTTCCACCATGTGCAGCAGCAGCCGATCGCGTTCTTCACCCGGGCCCAGACCGGGTCATTGGTATCTCGGCTCAACAATGACGTGATCGGCGCCCAGCAGGCTTTCACATCGACCCTGCAGGGAGTTCTCGGCAATGTCATCACGCTCGTGACGGTTCTGGTGGCCATGTTCGTCTTGTCGTGGCAGATCACCCTCATTGCCCTTGCGCTTCTGCCGATCTTTCTGGTTCCCGCCAAGTGGATGGGACGGCGGCTACAAGTGCTGACTCGGCAACAGATGCAGGACAACGCCGATCTCGGCAACCAAATGACCGAGAGATTCAATGTCGCTGGTGCACTCCTGGTCAAGTTGTTCGGACGACCAACTGAAGAGGACACCCAATTTGCTGAACGGGCCGGCGCCTTGCGGGACGTAGGCATCAAGATCGCGATGGCGAATCGCTACTTCTTCGTCGCGCTGGCTCTGATCGGGTCTCTCGCGACGGCAATTGCCTACGGGATTGGGGGAGTGTCGGTCATCTCAGGCACCATGACTCTCGGGACTTTGCTGGCGTTGACTGGATTGCTTGCCATGTTGTATGGGCCACTCACGGCGTTGAGCAACGTGCGAATAGACATCATGACTGCCCTCGTCAGCTTCGATCGCGTGTTTGAACTTCTCGACCTCGAACCGGTGGTTCCGGAGCCGATTGATCCGGTCTCGCCCCGGGGTGATACTGCGACCCTCGTGTTCCGAAATGTGTCGTTCTCGTACCCTCGCCCCGAGGACATTTCTCTGGCTTCGCTGGAGTCTGTCGCTCGCACGCTGCCGCAGCCAGAAGGGGAGGTACTGCACCGACTCTCCTTTGAGGTGGGGGGCGGACAAATGGTCGCGATCGTCGGGCCGAGTGGGGCTGGGAAGACGACCCTCACGGCCCTGATGAGTCGTCTGTACGACCCAACTGAGGGTGTTGTGGAGCTCAACGGTGTCGATCTGCGGCAGGTGTCACGCGAGGAATTGACTCGATGGATCGGTCACGTCACTCAAGATTCTCACCTGTTCCACGCCACCATCCGCGACAACCTCCTTTACGCCCAACCGGGAGCGACCGCCGAACAACTCTGGGAGGCTCTCGAGCAAGCGCAGGTGGCGGAATTGGTTCGCAGCCTCAACGACGGACTTGACACCGTTGTGGGTGATCGCGGCCATCGTCTTTCCGGTGGGGAGAAGCAGCGGATCGCCATCGCCCGAGTACTACTCAAGAAGCCCCAACTTGTGATCCTGGATGAGGCGACGGCCCATCTCGATTCGCGCCGAGAACTCGAAGTTCAACGTGCCCTAGACTCCGCACTGTCTGGCCGGACCGCGGTGGTCATCGCCCATAGGCTGTCAACCATCCGGGCTGCCGATCGCATCTTGGTACTCGACCACGGCGAAATGGTGGGGTGGGGGACGCACCAGGAACTGATGGGCAGGGACGGCCTGTACCGCCATCTCTACGTCACCCAGTTTGGCGGGGAACAGTCGGAGTCACCAGAGTCACCCGCAAGGCCCGAAACGCCCGAGGGAGTTGTCTAGACCCATTCGACGCTGGCTGTGATTGTGCCGACTAGACGCCGCGCAGCAGCCCGCCGTCGATGGTGAGCACGGTGCCGTTGATGTAGGAAGCGGCCGGCGACACGAGGAACGCAGCCAATCGACCGAACTCGTCGGGCTGCCCGTAGCGCCGCAAGGGAATCCGTCCTTCGTGCTGGGCTCTGATCTTTTCTGGGCTGCCCATTCTCGCATCGAGGGCGAACGTGCGGTCGGTGGCAAACCGCCCGGGAGCGATCCCGTTCACTCGGATTCCGGACTCACCCAGGGAGTCGGCGAGGTCGCTGATGAGGTGGGCGACTGCCGGTCGGAATGCATTCGAGATGGCCAAGTCAGGCACAGTCTGGCGGAAACTGCTCGAGAGGACGTACAGCAAGGCGGCGCGGGTGCCGCTCAACGAATGCCCACCTCCGGGTGGGGTCGTGGGAGAAGGGTCATCAACGATCGCTGACGAGACTGCTCGAGCCATTCTGATCGTGCCGAGAAGGTGCTGGTGATACGAGGTGTCCCAGGCTGTCATGTCGACGGAGAGGGGGCCTCCCGGCGATGGCCCACCCGAACTGACCACGGCCCCGTCCACCCGCCCGAATCGCCCGATGGCGGTGGCGACGAGCCGCTCCGCTGCTGTTTCGTCTGCTAGATCGCAGGGAACGCCCACAGCGAAGTCGTAGCCACCGAGACTGTGAACAGCATCGATCAGCGGCTGTTCGGTGCGGGCGGCCAGCACGACATGTGCCCCTTCGTTGACCAGTTGCTTGGCGGCGGCCAACCCCAGGCCTTTAGAGCCGCCTGTGACGATGAACGTTCGACCAGCGAGCATGAGATCCACGTGCCCATTGTGGTCCACCGAAGGCCGGTTCGTCCTGTTCGCTACTTCTGGTCATCGAACGGAACCGCTCTCGAGTGGCGACACTCAATAGCTCGCCGATCACCACATCACCTAGTTTCGTGTGGTGACAGGGTGTTCTGGCGTCTTTTCTGTGGTGGCCTCTTCAGCGCGATAGCGAAACTCGCGTCGAAGTAGGAAGTACAGCCCGACGATGAAGAGCACGCCGAAAGCGATCCACTGCATCGAGTACGACAGGTGGGGACCAGGGTCGGGATCCGGAGGTGGAAGCACAGTGAGTCCATTTGACGCATCGGGGGAGGATGCGACCAGGTCGAGATACGCGCCCGTGACGACCCACGGTCCGGGCGCGAGCATTTGAGCCGGATTGGCCGACCCCACCATTCCCGATGGCAAACCTTCTAGCGAAGTCGCCTCTTGGGCAACCCTCAGCCTCCCGAGAATGGCAACCTCTCCAGTTGGCGGTGGCGTGACTTCGGGGAGGTCTCGGGCATCTCGCGGAGCCGCTACCCACCCTCGGTTAACCAGGATGACGCTTCCAGAAGCGTCTCGGAACGAATTGACGACCCAGAATCCCATGGTTCCGTTGAGAGGTTTCCGACGCACGAGCCACTGTTGGTCGGGTTGAAACTGCCCGACCGTTCGGACCGGAAGGAACGCCTGCGCGTCGGTTAGCTCGTTGAGGTCGCCAACGACAGCCGAGAGGCGGGCCTCAGTTGCTGAAAGATTTCGTTCGAGGATTGCGTTGCGGGCGATGCGATCCTCATGGCGCGAGTACTGCCAGTTGGCGAGAATGGCGAAGACCACCAGGGCCACGAGGACGAGGACCCCCAAAGAGATCCAACGCGGTTCCCGCAGCAGTCGCCACATAGGGGCAGCCTACTGTGCACAGATGCGCTAGCTGTTCGTACGGTCGGGATGGGTGGCGGGTAGCTGCCGAGTATCAGTGACGATGAGTGGTGGCAATCGATCAGTGGCACGGGACTTGGTTATGACGTTCGCGCTAACCACGGCGACGTATGGAATAACGACGGCCCCCACCACGAGCACCCATCGCAGCGGGCCCTCGACGAATACCGCAGCGATCAAGCACACGATGCGGACAGCCATCGAAATCAGGTACCGTCGCGTTCGACGTTGGCGGTCGCGAACGGCAGATTCTGGTGCGTCGGTGATGGGGAAGACTTCATCGTCGCGACGCGGCATGCGTTCAGCCTAGTTCGGCAATCTGGTGTTCGTCCATATTTTCGTCGCGGCGCTGGGCTTGCCTTGGTGAAGTGCTGCCGAGAAACCAGTCCGGTCGCTTCTTCGGTAGGGTGGTGACATGGCAGAACGCACCTATGGCTTGACCGAAATCGTGGGAACCTCACCGGAGGGAGTCGATGCCGCGATACGCAACGGGATCGCACGGGCCACGCAGACGGTTCGCCACGTGGACTGGTTCGAAGTAACCGATATTCGCGGCTACGTCAAGGACGGCGACGTACATCACTACCAGGTGTCGATGAAGCTGGGCTTCCGAATGGAAGACCCGAGCTAGCTACCGCAAGCAATGAGCGCAGTTAGCTGGTCCGCTGCTGTTTCCTTTCGGCGAGATATTTCGCTGCCGGGTCGGTGAAGAACAGTACCGTCAGTCCCCAGAGCGCATACTCGGCTACGAAGAACGACACCAAGAACATGCAGGCGATAACTAGTGTGGTCAGGTAGCCCCGGTACTGGTTCTCCAGGTTGTTCCAGTCATGGTCGGATGCTTGTAGTTCTGGATGCTGACGAACCTCGCGGCTGATCAACGTCAAAGTTCCACTCATGACCACCAGGACGCCGATGTAGGACGCCACAATCTGAGTTGCATTCGCACCAAACTCATCCTGGGCCAGAAGGTTCATGGGCAGTGGCAAGATGACCACGGCGAATAGCCACAAAATATTCAGACTCAGAACGCGGTTGTTGACTTTGTCGACGCCGCCGAAAATGCGGTGATGGACCAGCCAAAACTTGATGATCACACCCCACGAGATGACGAAACTGATTATCAGGGCGTAGTTGTTGAGCCACACATAGGTGAGGGGTGCGGCCTGGGCAGAGGAGCTGTCAGGCAAGTCGATATCGAATAGCGGTAGGGCAAGAACCGTGATGGCGATGGCGACGACCCCGTCGCTGAACGCGGTGATCCGGTCAGAATCCTGGATCGAATCCGGCTTTCGGAGTGCGGCCATGGCTCAATCTTGGCACGCTTGGATAGTGACCAACACCCTCGTCCTGCTCCGACACGCGAAGTCTGCTTGGCCTCCTGGGGTTCGCGACCGACAGCGACCATTGAACGATCGCGGACGTTCCAACGCGCGGGCTGCAGGAAAATGGTTGGCGGGATTCCGTCCGCGGCCAGCGTTGGCGGTGGTCTCCCCGGCCACGCGGGCTCAACAGACTTGGGAGATTGCGCGAACCGCGCTGACCCGTGAGATCGATACGCGAACAGAAGATGCGATTTACGAGGCGTCATGGGTGGAGTTGCTCCACGTGGTGCAGCGATTGCCCAGCAAGCACTCGTGCGCGATTGTCGTCGGGCACAACCCCGGCCTCGAAGACCTCGTCCATGAACTTGCCGGACGAGCCGACAAGGCGGCCGCCCGGCAGTTACGTACCAAGTACCCGACGAGCGCCATCGCTGTCCTGTCGAGTCCACAGGTGTGGCGCCAGTGGGATTCGGGGAGTGCTCGTCTGGATGACCTGCACATCGCCCGATAGTCGGGTAACCGGGCAATTGAAAGTCCGGTCAACCGTTCTCTCGGTGGGAGTATTCGTCGATTTCTTCCCGCGGAATCCCCAGCAGGTACAGGACTGAATCGAGGTAAGGAAAATTCACCGCAGCATGGGCCTGCTGGCGGACGATCGGCTTGGCATTGAAGGCAATGCCAAGCCCGGCGGTGGCGAGCATGTCGAGGTCGTTGGCTCCGTCACCGATGGCAACTGTGTGGTCGAGGGGAACGCCGTACATCTCGGCGAGTTCTCGCAGCGCTGCTGCCTTGGCGGCTCGGTCGATGACAGGCCCTTGGGTGCGGCCGGTCAGAAAACCGTCGACGACCTCTAGACGATTCGCGCGAACATCTTCGACTCCGAGTTCGGCGGCCAGAGGATCGATCACTTCATGAAAACCTCCGCTGACCAATGCCACGTGGAATCCCAAAGCACGGAGCGTGCGGCAGAGAGTGCGAGCCCCGGGTGTCAGCGACACCCGAGACCGCACGGTCTCCAGGACACTGGCCGGGGTTCCTTCGAGTAATGCGACGCGACGCCGGAGTGACTCTGCGAAAGGGATATCACCTTGCATGGCAGCCGCCGTGACGGCTGCAACTTGTTCCTCACACCCAGCCTCAGAAGCGATCAAATCGATCACTTCTTGTTGGATGAACGTTGAATCAACATCCATCACCACGAGCCTTGCGCCCCGGCGATGCAGGCCGGGGCGTTGGACGGCGACGTCGATATCGGCGAGTTCACCTACGGTCGCCAAGACAGAACGCAGGGTGTCGGTGTCGGCACCCGAAACTTCGAGTTCGAGGGCGGTCACCGGGTAGGCAGCCACGCGCGTGATCCGATCGACGTTTGCCGATGCGCCGGCAAGCTGTTCGACCACCTGGCTGAGGGAGTCTGGGCACAGAGGGGAACCGATGACCGTCACCAACAAGCGTCCATGCCGGCGGTCGTCTGCTTCGTCGGCTCCCCACGTGACGGTACAGTCGAGTCCAAGGTCACCAGCAGTTCGACAAACCGCAGTCTGAGCAGCTGTGCGATGCTCATCAGATGCGTCGCTGGCGTCGAGCAGAAGACCCAGGACCAGAACTCCCCGGATGACGACTTGTTCAATGTCGAGAACTGACAGATTGTGGGGAGCCAGAGCCCCAAGCAGACGAGCCGTCACGCCGGGACGGTCGGGGCCCGACACGCGCACCAACATGGTTGCGCTGGCATGGGGTTCGACCACCGATCCACTCCTTGACGTCATTGCGATGTCCGAAAGTCTGCCAGAACTTGCTGGAGCTGTCCGTGACTGGGACTGACCAGCGCCGCAGTCACTGTACGTGCCACTCGCCGCAGGTCATTGAGTGCTTGCCGCGATGGCCCCGACAAGTCGTCGACTTGTTGGACCCGCAGTCCCTGACGAGCATGAGTGGTCGACAGGGCCAAGTCGCTGGCCCGCCACATCCGAACAGCCTGCAGCAGGACGCTGGTGTGATCCGGGACATCCAGCCGGTGAGGCAGCTCAGTGGCGTGCACTCGGTTGAGCCATTCGGCAAAGCCACGGCGATGAGTCGTATCTAGATGAAGCGAGTCGGGATCAACTCGGCCAGCCGCCTCGAGGATCGCCGCTTTGAGGTCACCGACAGTGTGCGACCTGGCGTAGTGGTGGCGTACCCGCGAAACCGCGTCGTCATCGAAGTCATGCACCGTCGCCTGATTATGGTCCCACGTCACCAGCAGCCGCATGCGCGGCAGGACAATTGCCTGGCGAGCGTCCAGGCAAGCCTGCACGAGACCAGCGGAATCGACGAACGGCACCGGATCGCCCGGCACCGGGAAGTAGCAGAAGCTGATTAAGCGCGACCGGGGGTCGTCGCCGGGCCGGTGGCCCGCACAGTGGGCGGACTGGGCCAGGGACGTGCCGAGAACGGCTTCCAGGACTGTGGCACCATCGGCTGGGCCGGTTGCGACGACTCCGACGGCGCCCGTGCTGAAAGCCCGGCGAACCCTCTCATCGGTAACCGACCCCGAGGCGTACGCGTTGAACCACGCGGTAACGACGGCGGAACTGGGGAATCCCCATCGCCATAGGTCGGCACTAGTCGACACGCAATCAGGGTAGCCCGGAACAGCAAACCGGGTTGGAGCCGTTCAGTCCTACACTCAGGCAGGTGACAGTTTCGGAACTGCTGATCCTTGCCACAGTTGGAGTCCTGGCGGGGGCGGTGAACTCGGCAGTGGGATCTGGTTCACTCCTGACCTACCCTGCGCTGCTGGCGAGCGGACTGTCGCCCGTGGCCGCCAATGCCACCAACTGTGCTGCTCTCTTGCCCGGTTCGGCAGCCGGAACCTGGGCCTACCGGCGCGAGTTGCGCGCGCTGACTCGCGGTCGATCGCGACGCGTGGGTGCTTGGTTGATGGCCGCCGGAGTCGGTGGCGCTCTCGGAGCAGTCTTGGTTGTTCTATTGCCGGAGCGAGTCTTCGGCCTCGTCGTACCGTGGCTGATCGGGTTGGCGTGTGTCGCCGTGGCCCTCGATCCACTCCTGAAACGCTGGCAATTACGGACGGCCCGATGGGCCGAAACGCCCGTCGTCGGAGGTGTCGGCGTGTACTCGGGGTACTTCGGTGCCGGACAAGGGATCGCCTATCTCGCGGTCGTCACTTCTTTTCGCGAGATCGGGAATCTTCAGTCGGCGAACGCGGTCAAGAATGCGGTCGCAACTGCGGCAAACGCGGCAGCAGCAATCGTGTTCGCAGCGTCGGGGCTGGTGGAATGGTCGGCGTGGCTGATTGTTGCGGTCGGCGCGGTCGTGGGTGGCTACGCCGGAGGTTCGGCAGCTCGCCGACTGCCCGAAGCCGCTCTGCGCACCGTCGTGATTGGCGTGGGCATCTACGCCCTCTACCGTGTCCTGGTGGCACCGTAGGGTGGGCCACCGACAGACCAGATTGGTATTGGACGATCCGCGCGAGGAGAGGAGCCGTATGAACCACCCTGCCCGGCGGGTGCAGGTGGTGGAAACGGCCGAAGATCCTGCGGTTGATTTCTACCGGCACATGACCGACTCGGCTCTGCGACGTGTCAGGGAACCGGCCGAAGGCATGTTCATCGCCGAGGGCGAACTAGTCATCTCGCGGGCCTGTGAGGCAGGCTTCGAGCCGGTGCATGCCCTCATGCAGCAGCGATGGGTCTCTTCCCTGCCGGAGACCTGGCCCGACGACGCCCCCGTGTTTGTGGCCGCCGATGATGTCCTCGCCGCGATCACCGGGTACCGCCTCCATCGGGGTGCCCTGGCCGCCTTCCGGCGCAAACCGTTGCCGCAGTGGCGCCATCTCCTCGAAGCGAGTCGCCGTCTCGTGCTGTTGGAGAATCTGGTGGACCACACCAACGTAGGTCTCACCTTCCGTTCTGCGGCTGGTCTTGGCATTGATGGGATCCTGGTCAGCCCTGAATGCGCCGACCCCCTCTACCGCCGGGCAGTGAAGGTGTCAATGGGTGCGACCTTGACCCTGCCGTGGGCGCGGTGCCATCCCTGGCCTGAATCCCTCAACGAGATTGTTCGACACGGTTGGAAGATCGCCGCCCTTGCTCTCACCGTGGATGCGGTACCTCTGAACACTGTGGAGTTCGCGGCTACCGAGCCGTGGGCGCTGCTGTGTGGATCCGAAGGGCCCGGGTTGACTGACGCTGCGTTAGAAGCCAGCACAGTCTCGGTTCAGATTCCGATGCACGGAAACGTCGATTCGTTGAATGTTGCCATGGCGGCCGCAATCTCAACCTATGTCGTGATGGGGGGTACGTGATGGGCGACAGGCGCTTGCGTCATGGCAGGGTAGGCCCATGGCTCAGATCTATCTTCTTCGGCACGGCGAAACAGCGTGGTCGCTTTCCGGTCAACACACTGGTCGCACCGACATTCCCTTGACAGACAACGGAAGGGAACGCGCCGCGCTTGTTGCCCCCATGGTCTCCCACCTGGAGTTCGGCCTGGTGCTATCGAGTCCTCTCGGGCGGGCGCGCGATACGGCAGCCTTGGCGGGTCTGAGCGTGGACGCAGTCGACGAGGATCTCCTCGAATGGGACTACGGCTCCTACGAGGGACGCACGACAGCCGACATTCGCGAGGAACTCCACGACCCTAACTGGGTCATTTGGGACAGTCCGATTCCACCGGGCGACACTCCAGGCGAGACGCCGGCGGATGTGGCCCGCCGTTGTGAACGAGTGATCGAACGTTGCCAGCCGGTGCTAGCCGCCGGGAAGAACTGCTGCCTGGTGGCGCATGGGCACTTGTTGCGGATCTTCACTGCGACATGGCTCGGCCTGCCTGGTGACGCTGGCCGGTTGTTCGCATTGGAGGCGGGGGCGCTGTCTAGCCTCGGGTTCGAACGCGAGCAGCACGTGATTACCAGCTGGAACCAGTTGCCTCCGAGTTGAGCCCTTGGCCTCCCAGCTTGCGCCAGCAGCCTAGTTGAGTCTCAGCTAGCTTAGTGCACTCCACTCATCAAGACTCGGAGCCGCTTGATCTGGGTGCTGAAGATCACAGCCAGGACTACGGCCGCCGCACCGAGCACCGTGAAGTAGCCCGCGTTTCCGATAACTTCCTGCAGCTGCCCCAGCTGCCCTCCTAGGGCGTCGCCTACAGCCGTTGCTAGGAACCACAAGGCAAGAACCTGGCTTTCCATACCCCGTGGCGCCAACTTCGTGGAAGCCGACAGTCCCGTCGGGCTCAACAGGAGTTCGGCCACCACTTGTATCAGCAGGACCAGCACGAGCCATTCCCAAGCCACCAACTGCCGCTCGGCGATCGTGCTGAGGTATCCCATCAACAGGAACGATCCGCCGATGAGTGCAATCGCCAGGGCGAACTTGGCCGGCAGACTCGGCGCCCGGCGCCCGAGCTTCAACCACAGCAGAGCAAAAACTGGGGCAAAAATGATGATCCCGACCGGGTCGACCGATTGGAGCCAGCTCGCGGGAAACTCAAAGCTACCCAGCATGCGTGACGTGTTGTTCTCTGCGAACAGGTTGAGCATCGAACCGGCCTGGTCGAAAATCATCCAGAACATGACGGCCCCGATGAAGATCCAAATGTAGGCCTTCATTCGTGAGCGCTCAACGGTGGTGAGCTGTGGGTTGCGGAAGATGTACCAGAAGTAGAACAGCGGCGTCAGTACCGCGACCAAGGTGAGAAAGACAATCAGGTACGTGGCTCGATAGTTGCCAGTTAGTTGCAGAACTACCAAGATGACAGCGATAGTTCCGATGGCGGACGAAACAGTCCGCATCAGCTTCATGCGGGTCTGGCGCGGTGCTGGTTGCGGCACGCTCTTGCCGATGTCGCCGAGTGTTCGTTGACCGAGAGCCAGATACGTGATGAGGGCGATGGTCATTCCAACCCCGGCCGCACCGAAGCCGACGTGCCAGCCCACCTGCTGGCCCAGAGTGCCGCAAATGAATGGCGCGATGAACCCGCCGACGTTGATGCCCATGTAGTAGATCGAGAACCCCGAGTCGCGGCGTACACCGTCGTCGGTGTCTCCGTCGTAGAGACCACCCACCATTGCGGAAATGTTCGGCTTCAGCAAACCGGTGCCCAGTGCGATGAACACCAGGCCCGGCCACACCGACCACGCCATCGGGATCGCCATCACGTAGTGCCCGCCGGCGATGATGAAAGCACCCACCAAGACCGTCTTGCGGGGGCCCCACATTCGGTCCGAAATCCAGCCGCCTGGGACGCTGAGCAGATAGACCATGGAACTGTAGACGCCATAGATCGCCACTGACTCGCCAACACTCATCCCCAGGCCACCGGAACTTTCCGGTGCAGCAAGGTACAACACGAGGATGGCTCGCAACCCGTAGTACGAGAACCGTTCCCACAGCTCGGTCGTAAAGAGGGTGAACAGGCCGACCGGATGGCCAAGGAAACGATGATCCTGGGCCGGGGCGATCTTCGGTCCGACTGTCATACCGGGCAAACTAACGTCTGCAGGGGTCGTTTTGCGCGTTCGGGTCGCTGAGATAGCAGGTGAAGTGCGGCTAAGGTACGGGTATGCCCATCCGTCAACGCGTGTTGGACGTTCTCAGCAACCGTGACTTGGCTGCCAAGACCGCCACGTTTGCTGCTGCCGCCAGTGTAGGAGCGACGTTCGCTCCGAACCTTCTGCCCCGCAAGCCGATCGACCAGGCGATTGCCACCGGAGTGTCGGCCAGCATTTGGTACGGCGTCGCCAGCATGACGCAAACTTTCGTCGACAGTTTCTCTAGGCGGGTTGCCCCGGGCCGAGAACGGTCCAGGCAAGAGAGTCGCAAGTACCTCAACACCATCGCGAATCTGATGGCAGTCGGAGCTGGACTAGCCATTCAGCGTGCTCTGCCTCCCAAGGCGGACGAACCTGTCAAGCGGGCGTTCGTGCGCACTGCCGGGTGGGAGTTCTCGGCAATTGGGGCGATTGGAGTAGGGGTCACGGCAGTGGCAGGCGCCGCCGAGGCGATTGATCGGCGGCAGGGCGGGCGCTTACATCCTGCGGCGATCCCCGTGGGCTTCGTATTCGGTTCGGCCTTGTCGACGGCAGAAATTGTGTGGTACCGGCGGCACCAACAACAGACAGCCCCGCTCGTTGAATCAATCGGTCAGGGCGCTGGCGTCATGGTCGGGGTCTCGGCGTTGACCTTCGCCGAGACCCGGGCTGCCCGGGGAATCGCGCGGGTGATTCGTCGAGGATTACCGGGGATGGCAATCGTGGCAGAACCGATTGGGCACGCAGTAGTGCTGGCGGCCTTGGCGGGTGCTTCGATGGCTGGGATCGAGTACGCCAACCGTCGGGCTGAGCACGGTGGCGCAGCCGTAGAGGCGGCCTATTCCGAGGCCCCCCAACTCACGCGAGTCAGTGGAGGGCCCGAATCAGTTGTCGATTGGACCACCCTGTCTCGCGAGGGCCGGCGCTTCGTGAACATGGGTTTGACTGCGGCTGAGATTGAGGACGTCACGGGTCAGGCCGCCCAAGACCCGATCCGCGCATTCGTCGGTCTCGAATCGGCGCCCACAGTCGATTCACGAGTGTCTCTCATGCTCGACGAGATGGAAAGGCTCGGGGCATTCGAGAGATCCGTCATCTGCCTGAGCAGTCCGACCGGCACCGGATACATCAACTACGTCATGGCCGAAGCCTTGGAATACATGACTCGTGGGGACTGTGCCATCGTCGCCCTCCAGTACTCTCTGCGGCCGAGTTTTCTGTCTTTGGATCGGGTCAAAGTCGGACGCGAACAGAATCGAGCACTCCTGCACGCAGTGCACGGAAGACTGATGGGAATCCCTCCCGAGAAAAGGCCACGGCTTGTGGCGTTTGGAGAAAGCCTCGGAGCCCACACACTCCAAGATGCCTTCATCCACGAAGGGACAACCGGCCTGAAGCGATCGGGAATCTCTCATGCCCTGTTCGTGGGCACGCCAGCCGAGAGCAAGTGGATGGAGCAGTGGCGGCTCTATCCTGAACGCTACGACCCTGACCAAGAAGTCGTTGAAGTGCACGGATTCGACGAGTGGTCGAGCTTGAGTCGGCTACAGCGTCAGTCGGCTCGCTACTTCTTGCTCAGCCACGACGAAGATCCGATTTGCAAGTTTTCTCCGGCATTGGCGGTACAGGAGCCAGCGTGGATGCGAGAAGGCCCCCAGCGGTCCCCGGCACTTCCCGAAGGGGTCCGTTGGCGACCGTTCATCACCTTTGTCCTGACTGCGGTTGACGTCAAGAACGCCACCAACGTCGTGCCCGGGCAGTTTGAGGCTTTGGGGCACGACTACCGGGCCGATCTGGCCCGGTTCACGAGCATCGCCTTCGACCTACCCGTTGGTGACGACGAACTCGAACGCATCGAACAAGCATTGCGGCAGCGGGAGATGGTTTGGGCGGAACGCCGAGTCGTTGCGGAGCAGTTCGCCCAAGCCTGGGAAGGCGTGGCTCGCCAAGTACACACCTGGGGAGTTGCAACGGACGCGGAAAGCCTCGTCGCAATGAGCAGCCAGATGGCAGGCTTGCCCATATCAGGACAACCGGCGCCGACTGTTCGAGAAGAGATGAGGAAACCCCGTGGCGACTGATTTTGGTGGGGGAGACCTTGGCCAACTGTTCAACGAGAAGCATGCTGAAGCCGTCAGCGATCTCGGTCGACTCAACTTGGCCATCTTCGGTAAAACTGGGGCGGGTAAGTCGACCCTCATCAACGGAGTGTTCGGGCGCCACGTTTCGGCCACGGGTACCGGAGCGCCGGTGACGGCTGCGTTCGACTACTACGAACACCCCAACGGTATTCTCGGGATTTACGATTCGCAAGGGTTCGAAACCGGCCACGCCGGTGACGAAGTGCTGTTCGGACTTGAACGTTTCGTCGCCCAGGCACGATCCGAATCGATCGAACGTCAACTCCATGTCGCTTGGTACGTGGTGCACTGGAGCGATCGACGTTTCGAAGCCGCACAGGAAGCATTTGTGCGCCGTTTGGCGGGACTACTTCCGGTAGTCATGGTGATGAGCCAAGTACCCATGCGCCAGGACGGAACCGTCCACCACGACGCGATCACCTTGGCCGAGTACATTAAGAGTCGCCAGTTGCCTTTGTCGCCCGGCAACGTCATCATCCCCACCAATGCACTGGCGGACCCATTTCTCGAAACCGTCGTGTTTGGGTTGGATCAACTACTCAACGCTACCTTCTCCGTTGTCCCCGAGGCCACTCGCAAGGCCCTGGTAGCTGCGCAGATGGTCGACAAGGAGCGTAAAAGACGGGCTTCGACTGCGATTGTTCAGAAGGCGTCCGCCTCGGCCCTAGCGACCGGCGCTACCCCGATTCCGTTTTCGGATGCTGCCATCTTGGTGCCTTTGCAGGTATCCATGATCGCTAGAATTTCGGCGACCTACGGACTCACACTGCCCGCCAATCGACTGGCTTCGATCGTCGGCTCTGTGCTCCTCGCGGGCGGCGCCACAACTGCAGGCCGGTGGCTGGTGACCAGCGCACTGAAGTTCGCTCCAGGCGGGCAACTTCCGGCAGCGGCCATTTCCGGAGCCGTGGCGGGAACTATCACCCGCAGTGTCGGCATGGCGTGGATAGCGGCCTGCGAATACCTCGTGGCGCGCCAAGAATCAGGTCAAGAGATCGACGTGGACATGTTGATCGCACTGTTCAAAGCCGAGTTCGATCGGCGGGGTAGGTCCGGTCGCTAGTTGGGTGCGGAATCTCCCACCGCGATGACCTCTTCGAGGGACTCGACGAGACACTCGTGCAACTCGTCAGGACTCTCGACGCTGCCGCGGTCGATGTTGACGCCGATGAAGACGCGACCAAAGTAGCTCATCAAAGCGAAATTGACTGCCGCGCCTCCCTTCGGCGCGAACGGAATCATTGCCGTCACCTGAGCACCGCCGAAGTAAACAGGAATGGGCGGGCCCGGAACATTGGTAGCCGCGAAGTCGGTGCCCTTCATCATGCCGCCAGCGATTCCCGTCGTGACAGGACGTGGCAACACCGTCAGCAGTTTGAATACCGAGTCGGACAACCCCAAGGCCGGTTCTTCGCGTGCTTGTTTGAGTAACGGGTGCAGTTGTCGCATTCGCTCGGCCGGATCGGTGACAGTAATCGGGATCGGGAAGCGAGCGGGCACCCAGCGATTGCCACCGGTGGCCTGTTCGGCTGTCGACCGCAAGTTGATCGGCATGTTCACGCGTAACGACGTGGACGAAGAACTGTGAGCCGCGTGATACTTCATCATCGCCCCCGTTACCGCGGCGAGGAAGGCGTCGTTGAGGGTTCCCCCTACCGCCTTGCCAGACCGCTTGAGGTCGTCGAGCCCAACTTCAACGACCGAAAAACTCACCGACAGCGAGCGTTCGGTCCATAAGTCCGACAGCGGCTCAGACGCTGGCGCCAGCATGCGGCCAGCCGATGCCGCCCATTCCTGGGTGGCGACTGCGGCTCCCATCGGATCGTGCAGCGCCTGGCCCACCAACCGGGTGACGCCGCGTGCTACGCCGCGGGTGTCTTCGTACATTTCATGCACTCCGGCCGACACGCCTTCTTCGAGGCGGTCCACAGCGTCGAGGGGGTGGGGAGTCGGTGGATCTGGCAGTGGCCCTAGATCCGTGTCGGCATCCGGAGCGAAGTCCAAGATTGATGCGGCCATCTGCATTCCACCCACGCCATCGGTGATGGAGTGGTGGATCTTGATGATGAAGGCCGCGACTCCGCCCTTGAGACCCGTAATGACGTGCAGTTCCCACAGTGGTCGGGCCCGATCGAAGTCCTGCTCACTGATGGTCTCTGCCAGTTCCAACACCTCGGCCATGCCGGGGGACTTGCCGGGCACGCGCCCGAACCGCAAGTGATACCCGAGGTCGAAGTTGGGGTCGACTTCCCAGCGGGGAGGGATGAGGGAGAAAGGATTGCCTATCGCTCTTTGTCGCAGCTTAGGTGTGGCCAGCGACATGCGCTCCACGCGATCGTGAACGATATCTCGGTCGGGAGCCTTGTCGAGACCCACCACTAAGGTGATTACAGAACGGAGAAGGGGGTCTTCTTCGACTCCCCACATCACTGCGTCAAAAGCGCCCATGCGCGGATCGATCGTCACAGGTGTCATTGTGTAAGAAAAATGGGCCCGACGCGACTCTAAAGGCCTTGAATGGGTGTGAGTTGGTCTGCGCGCACGGTGGTAGTTCGTCTACGATCAGCAGCATGAGTCACCCATCGCTGGCAGCCGTAGTCGATAGTCGTACTGCCGAAGCCGTACGCATGATGGACGCCAAAATTGATCACCGGGCTGTCAAGGTGACCCTATGGTCGCTGGCTATCGCCTCGACGTTTGGCGCGGTCGCTGCGGGATTGGGAGTCGTGGCCGCCGGTGCTGGCGCCTACGGTGCTATCGAGTTCGCCCGCCAAGCCAGGCAGAACCGCCAGCGTGACAACGCGGTTGGCTAGATCAGCGTTCAGGCTTGGCGGTAGTGCCAACCGGAACTCCAGTTGGAGCTACCGGGAGGCCGCACTTTCTAGTTCTACCTCTGACCAGGCCTGATCGGAGTTGGCTGATTCGAGGCGGGCAAGAGTCTCTGCCGCGATCTGATGCAGTTCCGCATTTTGGCCACGCGCCATGTCGAACATCATGCGGAAGTCGCCGAGCGCAGAGTAGAGCGGATAGCCAAAACTGGCCGGTTTGTTCTTCTCGATGAGGAAATGACTCAACCACGCCGTACCGTACCCCACGATCGGAGCCGCGAGTACCTGTTTGCGGGGCCCGAACGTGAGGGCTTTGACCGCCAATGCCGCAGCGAGCCCGGTTCCGACAGAGTGAACCACCCGAGTCGCGAACTTGGAGTGCTGGCTCAGGTAGTAGGGGTAGAACTCCCCAAACGATTCAAACGACGGTTGATCACGCATGTCCCCAACCTACCGTTGCAGGTCCACGCTGTCACCTGTGCAGGCTCGACCGCTCCCGATTCTGCACCTACCGACGAACTACTATGGGCGGGGCGAGGCCGGTCGCTAGCGAGACCGCATTCCACCAACAGAGATGAGGTTCACGGTGTGGGCATCACAGTTGAGACCTGTAACGGTGGTGTCACTGGCAGTTCTGGTCAGCGTTGGAATGACTGCATGTGGGGCAACCACCCTGCAGCCACCTGCTCCTCAGCCCAGCCCGACGGCCCAGACGGGATCCGATCCGACTTCAACGAGTCAGTCCTCAGAGCCCAGCCCACCCGCGCGTTCGCCCGCCACGCCGACGTCATCGCCGCCACTTAACGTCGATGACGACCTACGTAGTTATGTCATCACTGCTGGAAGTGTGATCAGTGTCGAAGAAGTGGGTCGGTCGTGGAACATCAGTCGCGGCACGGTCGCTGTGGAGAGTCAAGGCCTCGGCCAGTGGCGCGTCGTCGTCAACGCAGTCGTACCGGCCGAGGCCGAACATCCCCGCACGCGGGTGCGGCTGGAAGCGACTATTGCCAGCAACGGGCGGGTCGCTGACGGCGTGCTGTCGGCCACCGACGGGCCTAACCGACGGGTGGAGACCGAATCAAGGGCCAGAGACACGATCAACACTCGATCTTACGAATGGTCGATCGTCGGCCAGACTGGCCTCGTCGGAGTGGATGCCCCCCTCGACTCGGTGGACATCTGGACAGCTCGGGCGGTGACCGTCAACCGAGCCGAGCAGACGGCCAACAACCCCATGTATTTGCGCATCGCCGGGAGCAATCAACCCGCCTCATAATCGAAACGCCGAACCCGATGAGTTTGAAACGGCGCTCGAGGTGGCACACTGTCCTATGGCGGCACCTTGCCGTCACTTAAGGAGAAGTAAAGATAATGGCGCAAGGCACAGTAAAATGGTTCAACTCCGAAAAGGGCTTCGGCTTCATTGAGCAAGATGGCGGCGGAGCGGACGTGTTCGTCCACTACACCGCGATCGACGTTCAGGGATTCCGTACTCTGGATGAGGGCCAGCGAGTTGAATTCGAAGTGACCCAGGGCCAAAAGGGCCCCCAGGCGGATCAGGTCCGCCCCGTCTAGGTCAGACGAACTAAAGTCCGTAAGACCTAGCTCTTTCAGACTTTCACTGAAGGCTCCGGAACTTTCCGGGGCCTTCAGTCGTTTGCGGGCCTGTCTGCATGGACGAGGTACCATCCGTCACCCGTTTAGCCCTACTCGCGTACACAAAGGCGCCGTCCGACACCCTCTTTTCCCGATTACTGAAAATTGTCGCGTCGAACCTGCTATACATGCTGTCTATGACGATTAATCGGGGTTAGCGGCCAAAATGTGTGTCTGGTGTTGGGTGTGTCAGCTTCGTCCGGCC
>CBFGTA010000037.1:0-19180 GCA_965651595.1 uncultured bacterium
TTCGGAGCACCAACTGACGCCCACTTCTACGGCAGAGGGATCAAGCAACTCAGCTACGTCTACAACTACGCGGCATTCTCAGCGTCGTACTACGGTGATTTTCGAGTCCTCGTCAACAATCCCGAACTCGTCAGCGACAGGGCAGACCTAGTCCTTGCCAGCGGAATCTGGTTTGCCATGACGACCCAGCCGCCGAAGCCGTCGATGCATGATGTGATGGTCGGGCTCTATCGTCCAGACGACGACGTAGCGGGAATCGATAGGCAGCCTGATGGTTCGGTCGCTGACCGTTTCGGGGCGACGATCAGCCTTATCAACGGTGCGATCGAATGTTCGCCGGTTGAGGATGTCACCCTCAACCAGAACCGCGGAGCGAATCGCTACGGTAACTACGTCGACTTGTTGACACTGTTCGGGGTGGACACGGAGAATATGTCGGCCGCGGAGAAGAGCTACAACCCCGTCATTGACACGTTTAATCCTGCGCAGCACACCTGGTGCACCATCGACAATGGTAACCCGTTCGTGGCTGACGCACTATCGGACACGTTGCCCATCTATTCCGATGCCGGATCCCCCGCCAAGGGGATCGAGGGAAGTTGCAACGCAGTCGGCTGGGGCCAGGCTGTGACCTTGATGGTTTCGGCGCCCGGAATGTACGCAACGTGTCTGGAACTTTATGGGCCGGGGGCAAAGGAAGGCGGCAAGGAGTCTGAGACTCCAGCCACTCCATCGCCGACCGCGGCACAGTCGACATCGGCCAGTCCGTCGGCGACCGAGTCGACCGACCCGCCAACCACGGCGGAAGGCCCTGTCACCGTGACGTTTGCCGAGTCCGCGAACTGGGGTAGTGGGTACTGCGTGAATCCTCAGGTCGAGAACACCAGCGGGGCTGAGGTATCGGCCTGGTCATACACATTCCGGCTAGAACCGGGGCAGACTGTTGATCAGCCGTGGGGCATGACGGTCGCCCAGGATGGGCGAAAAGTCACGATCGTGCCGGACCGCCAAACTCTCAACGTCGGCCAGAAGATTCAGGTCGGTGGGTTCTGCGTGGAGGGTGGAGGAGCCAAGCCCACCGATGTCGTGAGTTCCCTCGGCTAGCGGGTGTGGGTGCGGGGTGTCGAACATTGGTTCGGATTGAGGCTAGGGCATGTGCGACACGGGAAGTCTCGACAGTGGAGTTGCCTCCTTGATCACGACTTGCCTAGGCTGCTTTGGGTCACCCCTTCAACGCAGATCGGCCGTGTTTGGCGACGAGATCGGACATCCATGAAACTGAAACTTCCCACCGTGGCAGTGTCAATCGTTGCTCTCACCGGCGGATTGCTAGCACCGACAGCAGCCGTGGCTGCACCACCGGCTGCCCAGAAGATTGAGGTGTCGAGCACGCTCTCGGCGCCCGTATCAGCGGCTCCAGCCCCGGTCCCCGCCAACTTGAAAGTGACGTTCTACTGGTCACTCAAGCGGCCCGAAAAGGCCGCCCGGGCCGCCCACCGCGCCATCACCAACCCCCGCAGCCCTCGATACCGGCAGTACCTGACTCTTCCCCAGTTGCGCCGGGATTTTGGGGCCCCAGCGAAGGCTCGCAGCGCGATCAAGAAGTTTGTGCGATCCCGCGGACTCCAGGCGCGCATCGACAAGTCCGGCACGCTCGTTTACATCACGGGAACGCCAGCCCAATTTCAGAGTGGGTTGGGAACTGAACTGATTTGGCTGCCGTTCGACTACGAAGGTTTCGACATGGTGGCGACCGCTAACTATCCGAAGGGGCCGAAGCTGCCGGAGCGGATTCAACGGTTGATCAAGGAGCAAGTCTGGCTCTATCAGTACCAGTCGTCGCTGAATGCATCGAGCGCTCAAGGCGCCCAGCAACGATTGCGCAAACTAGAAAAGGCTGCTCGAACCCGCAGCACTGCGGCTATCCCCACCAATCAAGGCCGACTCGTCGGGGTGTGCAAGAAGTTCCGCGAAAGCAAGACGATCGACCGAACTATGAGCATCCAGCAGGCCGTGGTGGCCTACGGGGCCAAGCACCTGCAGTTGAGGCACAAGGGCAAAGGCAAGCAACGCTACAATGGCAAACAGCCGCTGATTGGCGTCCTAGCACTGGGCAGCGGGTTTGACAACTCGTACCTGGCTGCTGCTGCCCGCTGTGCCGGGGCGCGCGCGAACGCCCAGCGGATCGCGACCGACGGATTGATCGGCCCGCTGCCGAGTGGGCTCGAAGGAAACCTCGACGTCCAAATGGCATCCCTGGCCACCCACGGTGCCCCCAAGATTCCGGTCTTCGAGGCCGGGCCGCTCGGCACCAGCATGTTCACGGCGGTCTACGCGGTCGTATCGAGCAAGCAACGACCAACCGTTCTGACGAGTTCCTACGGGACGTGTGAGCCCAACCTCAACAAGCAGTTCATGCGGATCTCTGAGGGTGCTCTCATGCGCCTCGGGCTACTTGGTACGGGAGTTTTCGTCGCCACCGGCGACACAGGCTCCACGAGTTGCGTGAGTAACCAAGATTTCCAAGGCCCGCACGATCTGGCGGTCTGGTATCCCGCGAGCTCGCCCTACGTGACAGCCGTTGGCGGGAGCCGATTGGTGCTCAACCCCAACAACACCATCGCGAGGGAAGTCACTTGGAATGATTCTGCTTTTGGACTCCGCCTCGCCGGAACCGGCGGCAAGTCCCGGATCTTCTCGCGGCCGGACTGGCAGACTAAGGGCCTTAATGGCGCAGCCAAACGCCGGACGGTACCCGACGTTGTTGCCCACGCCTCAGCCTTCCCGGGATTCCCGTTAGTCCTCGAACAGCCCGGCGAGTTTGCCGAGCCAGTGGCTGGCACCTCAGCTGCGACACCCTTTACTGCCTCGATGTTCGCGCTGCTCAATGCCCGTGAGATCAACCGGGGCCGAGCTCCCTTGGGCTTCATCAATCCTTGGACCTACCAGAATTCGTCCGGTCTAGCTCGGCCAGCGCCACGTGGGGACCGTCGGGGCGTTCGGGTGACGCGCGACATCGTGCGCGGCAACAACGCCGTCTACAACCCTCGGTGTTGTGAGGCCGGGCCGGGATACGACATGGCAACCGGCCTGGGGTCGTTCCGCTACCCGGCTGTCTTGAGGCAGCTAGATCGACGCTAGCGGCGGCGCATTGTTCCTTCGGAATCGGCTCAGGACTCGTCGGAGACTAGTCCTGTCAAGTACGCTCCGTACCCACTCTTATTGAGACGATGTCCGTGCTGGAGGAGGTGGTCGTCGGTGATCCATCCGTTTCGCCAGGCGACTTCCTCAATGCATCCGATCTTGAACCCTTGGCGCTGCTCGATGACTCGCACGAACTCGCCCGCTGCCGCGAGAGACTCGAAAGTGCCTGTGTCGAGCCAGGCCGTTCCGCGGTCGAGTATCTGGACAGCCAGTTTCCCGGTCGACAAGTAGTGTTCGTTGACCGCGGTAATTTCAAGTTCCCCGCGGGCACTGGGGCGAATGCCCTTGGCCACTTCTACGACGCTGTTGTCATAGAAGTAGAGACCGGGGACGGCAAAGTTGCTGCGAGGGGAGTCGGGCTTCTCTTCGATCGAACGAACAGTACCGTCAGCGTCAAACTCGACAACCCCGTAATCCTGGGGGTTGTTGACGTGGTAGGCGAAGACCAATCCCCCATCAACGGAGGTATTGCGCGCCAGGCTAGTTCCAAGCCCCGTGCCGAAGAAGATGTTGTCGCCCAGAATGAGCGCTACACGCTCATCACCGATGAACTGTTCGCCAATGAGAAATGCTTGCGCCA
Source organism: uncultured bacterium (assembly GCA_965651595.1). Taxonomy (GTDB): domain Bacteria; phylum Actinomycetota; class Actinomycetes; order S36-B12; family UBA10799; genus CBFGTA01. The sequence goes on from CBFGTA010000037.1 coordinate 3,785, forward strand.
GACCCTCTGGTGCCGGTTGGGACTTGTAGCTGATGGACATTCCAATGTCAGATCCGTCGCCCAGGAGATTGTGAAATGCCGCGGCGTCGTGTGGTGTGGTGATCACCAAGACGTCTCGGATGCCTGCCATCATCAAGACCGACAGGGGGTAGTAGACCATTGGTTTGTCGAAAACCGGTAGTAGCTGTTTGCTGACAGCTTTGGTGATGGGGTGCAGTCGAGTGCCAGACCCTCCTGCCAAGATGATGCCGCGCATCGTTCCTCCCTTTGTCGTCTGACTCAGACGCCGATAAATCAGTGTTCTTGCTTGTGGGTTGCTGAAGCCAGGCCGAGTTCTGGCCAGGCCGACTCAAAGGCCTCGCGCCACGGTCGCATGGGTTCTAGCCCGACAGCTTCCCATCCCGCGTGGTCCAACACAGAGTTGGCCGGGCGCGGTGCAGGTCTGGCAAACGTCGCCGAGTCGGTCGGGTGCACAGTATCGGGGGGTAACCCGAGGTGTTCGACGATTGCGATGGCGAAGTCGTACCAAGTTGCCGAACCAGTGCTAGTGGCGTGGTAGATGCCGGGCCGAACGTCGCGATTCACACATTCGCGAATTCGTCTGGCTAAGTCCACAGCCCATGTCGGTTGCCCCCGCTGGTCGTTGACGACGTCGACCCGTCCGCGTTCTTGGGCTATGCGAACAATGGTGCCCACAAATGTCGAGCCGCTGTCCTGGCGGCCGTACAGCCAGGCCGTGCGCAGGATGATGCCGCGAGCGTTGGGCGTGGCCCGGACAGCCCATTCTCCTGCTAGTTTCGTCCGGCCGTACGCACTGACCGGATTGACCCTGTCGCCGACGCGGTAGGGTTGGGAGGATTTCCCGTCGAACACGTAGTCAGTTGAGACGTGAAGCAGGCGGGTCGCGTGTACAGCGCAGGCGCGAGCGAGGACAGAGGGGCCCAGCGCGTTGACCCGGAAGGCCTCCGCTTCATCCGATTCGGCTGCGTCTACTGAAGTGTAGGCCGCACAGTTGATCACCCAATCGTGCCCGCCGACCAGTTCTGATACGGCCGCAGAGTCTGTGATGTCCAGACCTGATCGATCAACTCCGGTACACCTGATCTCGGCAGCTTGCAGTTCCTGAACCACTGCTTCGCCGAGGAGCCCTCCGGCGCCGGTAACGAGACAGGACAGTTGGGCGGTGTTTGTCGCTGAAGTCACGAGTCCGACTTACTTGCGGCGCTAGGAGCTTTCAATGGCTCCCACCACGAGCGATTGTCGCGATACCACGCCACGGTAGCTTTCAACCCCTGTTCGAAGTCCACCTCCGGGTGGTAGCCCAATTCTTCCGAAACTTTGTCGATGCAGACGGAGTAGCGTAGATCGTGCCCCTTCCGGTCTTCGACCCGTCGTACACTCGACCAATCGCGTCCACACATCTCCAGCAGCAGTTCAGTCAGTTGAAGATTGCTCAGTTCCGTACCGCCACCGATGTTGTAGACCTCGCCGGGCCGCCCATTCGCGAGCACCAGGCTGATGCCTCGACAATGGTCATCAACATGCAGCCAGTCGCGGATGTTCTCTCCTGTGCCATACAGCGGGACGCTGTGTCCGTCGAGCAGGTTCGTCACGAAAAGGGGGATCACCTTCTCTGGGAATTGGTAGTACCCGTAGTTGTTTGAGCATCGCGTGATGACCACGTCAAGCCCGTGCGTGCGATGGTATGCGCGGGCTAGCAGGTCGCTGCTGGCCTTGGACGCTGAGTAAGGGGAGTTGGGTAGTAGGGGATGAGTTTCGGGCCACGAACCCGACGCGATGGATCCGTAGACTTCATCCGTGGACACATGCACGAAGCGTCCGACTCGATGCCGGTGTGCGCTGTCGAGCAGAACTTGAGTGCCAACCACATTCGTTTCAACGAACCCTCGCCCGCCGTCGATGGATCGGTCTACGTGGGACTCAGCGGCGAAGTGGACGACGGTATCGCAGCCAGCCATCACCTCATCCACGAGCGCAGAATTGCAAATGTTCCCGTGGACGAAGGAGAGATCCGGGTTGTCTCGTATCGGCGCCAGGTTCGCCATGTTGCCCGCGTAGGTCAACGCGTCCAAGACGACCACTTTCGAGTTCGCCAAGGGAGGGTACGAGTTGGTAAGGACTTGCCTCACGAAGTTAGAACCGATGAAGCCCGCCCCGCCTGTCACCAGGATTCGCACTGTATGTTCCACCCTTCGTTGCAGACAGTATCGCGACGTGGTCGCGAAGTATCTAGCTGCGGGTACCGCTAGGTGCTGCCCGTTGCCTCTGCATTACTGCTGAAGTGAACAGGATACGCGATGGGTTCGTGCAACCTGTTGATTCCGTTGTCAACGCCTGCCGACGCCGCAGTCCGAGTGGACAGGTCGCCAGCCGCCCAGTCGGGAACGGTGCACTAGCGCCGCGTTGATCGACGGTTGCTAGAGGGCGGCTGGTCCCGGCACAACAGTGCGTCTACTTCCTGAATGGCCGGGTATAGCGCCAAGACCGACTGGTCTCGATCGACCGCAGTTGTTGACGGAGGTTGGTCACTTTTTCTTTCAGGTGGGCCACCTTCCTGTCTTGCCGCTTTGTTTGGGCCTCGAGCCCCTCAATGTTGGCACGCGCCTGCTCGAGCTGTTCGTTCCTGGACTGGAGCTCACTGCGTAGCGTGGTGATTGCTTCATTGAGTTGTGCGTTGCGGTCTCCGCGTGCGGCCGCTAGGGACTCGAGGTCAGCAAAGCGGCGAGCCATCGACTCGGGAAGTGCCTTGGGATCAAGTGACGGGAGTATCGCGAGTCCGAATTGCGCCTCGAGGTCTGCCAGATACTGGCGGGCGTCCCCGATGCGCTCGGCCAACGGAGGGGCCGCTTGGTCATCACCAAGGTTCTCGAAGTTGCGACTGTAGTGCTGCATTTGGGTGTACACCGACAAGGTGTGCTGAAGGAGCTGGTCGACTGGCAAGTTGGCGAGTGCAGCGTCTGGGTGATGACGCAGGGCGGGATCCACGAAACTTGAGACCTTGTCGCGAACATGCGGATCGTCAAGATTGCATTGAATGCCGAGCTCCGTGCTGACCCAGGTGATCACGTTCAGTGGCGCCGCCACAAGAGAGCTGTAAGGAACAAAGACCGTTTCTTGCGGGATGTTAGCCAACGCGTCACAGTGATAGCGCAGCCACAGCAGCAGCCCGATCGCACGGGGCATGCCGTTGCGGTGGGCCAGAGACTCGGCGACTTCCAAGGGGTGCCGGTAAACCAAAACGTGTTCCTGCTCCCATCCGGCTTGCTCGACGATGGGGGACCAGATCGGCAGTAACCGCATGATTCGTGGATCTTTGAGAACCAACTGTCGCGCGTCGGTTGACTCAGAGCGGAAGATGGCCGTGCCAGCCTTGATCACAGCGGAGTCACGCTCGAGGCCCCCACTGTCGAAGGCTCGCCAGTCCGACCACGACCGGCCCATGCGGCGCAGGAGGTCCTCGTCGAACGCTACTACCGGAACGCTCTCCCAGAAGCCGGCGGGATTGTCGCGTCCCGGATCCATGAGGGTCGCAGGGCCGTCGGCTCCCGCAGCGATCAGTGCTCCAGCAGCTGCGGAAGTCCCGCTGCGGTGCATCCCTAGGACATGAATACAAGTGGGCACACTGTCCTCCGCGTCGTGAGCTCCGGCTGCGGCACAGTGGCGCGCTAGTCGTGAAAGGTCAGCCTAACGCAGGCGCCAGGAGCGTGCTGTGGGGCAGGTCCACACGTGTTCTCGGTGCCGTGGATTCGGCGATGTCAGTGCGCAGATGTGAGCTCCAGGCCACGAATGACTGCAGGCCGGGGCAGCTCTTCACGATCTCGAAGTGATCTGGGTCGAATCAGATCTTTCCTCGGCTGAAGATTTACTACCGCTCGGTCGATCGCTGAGGTGTGAGTCCGTTTTTCGCGAGCATTCGGCGAGTGGCGTCAACGCTGGTAGGCATGTTGGAACCCTCGACGATTACACAGTTCGTTCCGTGCCAATCCTTGCCGGGCGCGTACGAGGCCCGGCTGAGAATTCGCAGGATGCCGTTGTCCCGAGCTTGTTGGAGGAGTTGATCGGATATCCGCGAGCGACTCAAGTCCATGAAGACATCAGCCTGGGCCAGGTCGTCCGCGAGCTCCTTGTGGACCAGTGGCGACCAAGAGATGCGGGGGTCGGTGCAAGTGACAGACGCCGATGAGAACGCTCGGATCTGCAGCTGGGGTAGGTGTTCGGCAAGGTGCGACAAGAATGCGGCGGTGGTGCCGCTCGAGGCTTCCCAGTTGTCGGGACCGACGTGAACTGTCAGTCGAGTGGTGCCTGAGTCAGCCCGGGCAAGCGGTGTCCCCCCGGGGGGCCAGGAGAAATCTGATGAGTCGATCGTCGGCCACATTGATCCGGCGGTCGTGGCGAACGGTGACAAGCCCACATCTTGGGCAACTTCTGGTATGAGGCCGATCGTATCCTCGAGGTCTCCGCAATGGATGCGTTTAGCGGCCCTGCCGCATGCCACTAGCACTCGTGCCAGTGATTGAGATTCGGGGTCGGTGGATATAACGATGGCCGCTGGCGGTAGGTCCAGAATCTCGGCAGCATCGACGAACTGAGGCTGGGCGTATACGGGCTCCCAGTAAAGGTTGCTTGGGTGGCATGGCTCGGTCGACGCAAGTGTCACATCGACGCCTGCCAGCACCAGTCGGCGAGCCAAGTCGATTGCAGCGGGTTGACTTTCGGCCTGGCCTAGGGTTGTACTCAGGACGATGACGCGACCGTCCGGGCTGGCGGAAACTCCACGGGGCTCCTCCAGATTCTTCTTGAGAAGAGAAAGCGGGTCGCGCTGCTTGACGTCTGCCATTACTGCGTCGTAACGCTCGCCCCACCTTTGGCGAAAAATTGGCCGGTTTCTCTCCATGAAGTGGTTGCGGCCCTGGGACGCGAACGAACCCCAGCCGTAGTGGAACACGAACATGGCGGGATCGACCTTGACCGAAAGTCCGTTAGCCAGGACGCGCATGCAGAAGTCGGTTTCTTCCCAGTATCCGCGGTCATAGATCGGGTCGAATGTGCCGAGTTCCGCGTAGGTGTCTCGACGGACAGAAAAGAAGAAGCCCGAGGCAGATCCGATATCAAGGAGTTGGTTCCCACCGAATCTGCCGATGCGTTCAGCCAGTGACCATACGTTCTCTCCGGGAGGGAAGGGAACTTGGGTGAGATTCGACCACGTGGACACTCCGGTCAAAGCACCGAGATCGGCTGTCGACCGAAATGACTCGGCGATCCGTCGAAAGACGCCGTGGGGGACGAGGGTGTCTGAGTTTGCCAAGGTAATAATGTCGCCGGATGCTTGGCTGATGCCGTGGTTGGCGCTGGCTAGGTAACCCTGGTTCGTCTCGTGGGTCACCACCTTCAGATTCTGTGCGGAAGCCTCCGCCTGGTCGAGCAATACATTGGTTTGAGGGCCGGAACTGTCGTCGACGACGATGATCTCGTCCACGTCCTCGCCCTGGCCTGCAAGGCTGGCGAGGGCGACGCGTACGTGGTGCGGAGAGTTGTATACCGGCACCACCACACTATGTGTCAGATTGCCCATTTTCGCTGCACCCTCTCACTGCCGCTGTGGTGTCGGCTGGTTGATGGAGTTCAGGATCGTTGACGCCGCATCGTCGAAGGTCCATGTTGGGGAGAGCTCACCGGTAAGATGGCGAATGTGCTCCGCATACGGCTCGGAAGTGGCTAGTTCCAACGATTCGGCCGCAGTGCGCCCGGTCGGGCCCCCGTATAGGACCGCAGCCTGGAGGTCGGGCATGTACTCGCTCGCAGGTTCGGAGTACGGGAAGACAGTCGGAACACCATAGGAGCGTGACAGGATCGCCGCGCCTGACGTCCACATCTCACGGTGGGCGAAGAAGCAGGCGTCGGCCGCGCCGAGGTAGGCGGTGATATCGCTGTCTGGGACGAACCCGGGACGAAACTCCACCCCGGGCAGGTTTGCGAGAACCGACACGTCGGCCTCGGGGTGCACTTTGCCAGCGACCACCAACAGTGCGTCAGGGCGGGTCCGTTGATACTCCCGCCAGCCCTCCACCAGCAGATCGAGCTGCTTGTAGGGCTTGATCTCGCCGATACTGACGACTATCGGACCTGTTAGAGACCCAGGCAACTGGAGATGCTCCACTGCCTGTTCTCGGGGGACTCGAGGTCCGTAGACGCCCGTGAATGCGGGGTGTGGGCAGACGTGGATGCGATCGCGAGCAATGTACTGAGCAACGTGGTTCATTGACGACGACAGGTGGACAAAGCATCTCGCTATTAGCAGATCGAGGTGCTCGTAGAGGTACTCGTCAATACCTCGATACCGCTGGTCATGTGGAAACGGGTTGTGCCATGTGTGGAGAATTGTCCAGCCGCGGTCATTGAGTCGGTTCAGATCGGCCAGAAAATCTGTGGCAGCTTGCCACGTGGCCTCGGGGGTCGGTCGGTGGTAGAAGGGCTCGAACTGGTGAAAGTGGGCGACCTTCAACCGGTGCTTCCGCTGGCCTTTGAACTGGTCGGCGATATTGGGATTGCACTCGATCGGCACTCCGGCGCGGCGGATCGAACGCGCTAGTTGCTCGTAATACGGGTTCTTGGTGGTTTCGGGGGTCATCTGAACAAACCGGATCGCCGACAAGGGTAGGCCCGCGATCGAGCGCGGCAGCCTAGTTCGATCGCCTTCGATGTACGCCTGGGTGACATCAGCCTCGGGTTGGCGGTCAGTGGGGCGGGTGGTTCGGACCGATCGAACGCCCAACTCTTGGTCTAACGTGTTCGCGGCGGCGCGAGGGCGCTTGCCGTGGCTCGTCACCGCGAAATCCTGCGACGACCGTAGGGACCCTCCGTCGGGGAAAACGTCGACCCATTTCGCGCCGGCTGTGTCCAATGAGAAGTTGAGCGATAGCTGGTCTCGGCGCGAGTAACGGTCGATCAGATCCCACCACAGCTTCATGGCGGCCCGAACTTCGACCGACCGAGGTTTGATCATGAAGAGATTGCTTTCGATCAGCTGATCAGTCTGGTAGCCGATCTCGTCAAAATGCGTGAGTAGCTCGCGCATACCGATTGGGTCGTCCTTCGCATAGAAATCGCACGCTTCGACCTCGGCGGCGATGGATTCGCGATGTGGGTGGCGAATGAAGGCCGCTGGTAGCGGTTGTTCTGAGAAACTGCTGATGAGAGGTTCCAGACTGGAACGAATGCAGATGTTGGCGTCGACCCAGACAATGACGTCGAATTCAGGCAGCAGGTCCGGCAGGTGGGTTTTCACGAATCGCGCCATTCGAGTTGGATCAGGATGCCAGTAGGGAACGTGGCGCGGTTCCCACAGAGGGTGCTGCAGGTTTGGCGAGTCCGTAAACACGACGTAGTGACAACTTGGGTCGATCACGGCGGGGATCTGGATCCGATCGTATCCACCGGTGACGCAGGTAACTACCGCACGCTTTTTCGCTGTCGCGGGCGCGCGCGAGTGTTGGCGGATTGCTCGGGTGATTTTGTCAACGTTTGCGACTTGGCGACAGGCCTGTGCGTCCGCTTGAGCATTTGCGCTTTCGAAGTCGCTGCACGGAGCCCCGGCGGCCTGGCTCCATAAACGCGCGGCGTCGCGCCAGCGCCCCTTCTTTTCGGCCTTCCGGGCCGATCGTGCGAGCGACGTGTAGTCCTGAGGCCGCTGCTCTGGTCGCGAGTCTACCCGCAGTTGACGAGCAGTTCGGCGAATCAGCGTAGAGAGTCGGCCAGCCATTGCTTCACTATATCGGTCGAGTTTGGCCAGTCGGCCTAGGCGAAGCCTCGAGCTTGGAATGCTAGGTCGACAAGACGGGGCAGTCCTCGACCGAGGGGAGTATTCCCTGAGAGTGGGCCTGCTTCAACGTCGGGGCTTGCGCGTCCTTTGCCGACAGAATCGGCTTGTAGCTCAGGGGCCATTGAATATTGATATCTGAGTCGGTGGGTAGTACGCCCTTCTCGCGAGTGGGGTTGTAGGTCGTGGTGCACAAGTACATGGCAGTTGTGGATTCAGCCAGTGCCATGAACGCGTGGCCGAGTCCCTCACTGATGACAACCGCCTTTCTGTTGGTTTCGGTCAACTCGACTGCCGTCCATTTGCCGTAGGTGGCCGAACCGACGCGGATGTCAACGACCACGTCCCAAATAGCCCCTTGAGGGCACGTGACGTACTTCGCCTGGCTGAGCGGGAACTGAGCGAAATGGATTCCTCGAATTGTTCCGCGGGTGGAGACACTCCAGTTGGCCTGCTCGACCGGAAATCGTAAGCCGGTCTTTTCATATAGCATGTCGCCCCGAAACCACTCGTGGAACGAGCCGCGGGGGTCGTTGTGGATTCGCGGTTCCACTACGTATGCGCCCGGTATGGGCAACGGAGAAATCTGCACTAGCTTCGCCCAATGCCGTAGTAAGTCCAGCCCGCAGACCTCCAGGTATCCGGGTCGAAGACGTTACGGGCATCTACCATGACTGGTTGATTGACGAGACTCCGCGAAGCTGAAGGATCCAGCGACGCAAACTCGTCCCACTCGGTCAGCAACAGGGTCACGTCTGCACCTTCCATGGCAGCTTCAGCTGAGGCAGCGAACTCGAGCGTTGGGTAATCGTTGGATGCGTTTTCGGCGGCACAGGGGTCATAGACGCGGACCAAACCACCCTGGAGTTGCAATTTCGACGCGACGTCGAGAGCCGGGGAGTCGCGCGTGTCGTCGCTGTTGGGCTTGAACGCAGCTCCCAAGGCAGCCACGCGGCGTCCGGCGATGGAACCGCCAGTGCTCTTGATTGCCGTGTCGACGACATGTTGCCGGCGGCGGAGGTTGATGTCGTCCACTTCCCGCAAGAAGGCAACCGCCTCCTGAACGCCGAGTTCACTGGCGCGGGCCATGAAGGCCCGGATGTCCTTGGGCAGGCACCCACCTCCGAAGCCCAAGCCAGCCCGGAGGAATTTCGGGCCGATGCGATCGTCGAGGCCTATGGCCTCGGCCAGACGAGTGACATCGGCACCAGCCACCTCGCAGACCTCCGCCATGGCGTTGATGAAAGAGATCTTGGTGGCCAGGAATGAGTTGGCCGCGACTTTCACCAATTCGGCTGTTGGCAGGTCCATCGACAGAAATGGCACGCCATCTGCTATCTGAGACGCGTATACGCGGCGTAGGCAGTGTTCGGCGTCAGTGCTCTGGACCCCAACTACTATGCGGTCAGGATGCAGGGTGTCGTCGACCGCGAACCCTTCGCGCAAGAATTCCGGATTCCATGCAAGTTCGACCCCTGCAGGGTTCGCTGCCTGGTGCTCTATCTCTTGCGCCAACGCCGCCGCGGTTCCCACTGGCACTGTCGACTTGCCGACGATCAGGGCGTCGTGGTCAAGGTGAGATGCCAACCCCCTAACGGCGGAGTGAACGTAGCGAAGGTCTGCCCGGTAAGAGCCCGCCTCCTGAGGTGTTCCGACGCACACAAAGTGAACGTCCCCCCAGCGTGCGGCACGTTCAATGTCGGAGGTAAACGACAGACGTCCAGAGTCGAGGGCTTGCTCCAGGGCATCGTCGAAATCGGGTTCGTAAAACGGGGGTTTGCCGACTGCTAGGGCAGATACCTTCGCTCCGTCCGTATCGACGCCGGTGACCTCGAAGCCCAAGTTTGCCATGCAGGCCGCATGGACGGCACCCAAGTAACCGGTGCCGATGACTGTAAGACGCGGTGAATCCCAGGAGAACCGCTGCCGTTCGGATGCTGTGGTTGTGGTCACCGAAGCAGCATACCTGCAGCCTGGTCGGGCCGGTGCTCATCTCGGCACAGGTCGTCCAGCTGACGGGCGCTCGAGGTCCCGTCGGCTGGACGGCAGGTTCATGACAGTGCGGTCACGTCAGCAATGAGTGTGGCGGCCCGCGAAGCAAACGAATGGCCAGCCAAGTCCGGGTGCTGACGGACTCGCCTTGAGTCCTGCTGAATCTTGACCCAGGCTCGCTCAACATCGTGTGGCGTGCTGGCTACCGTCACACTGTCTCCAAACAGTTTGTCGAGCTCGGCGACCTCGTCACAGATCACGTGAGCACCGCAGGCGACGGCCTCGAATACTCGGTTCGAGATGAACCCTTCGGCACGCATCTCAGGGAAGTGATCGGCCAGGACGACCGAGGATTTGGCGTAAAGGGCTCCGAGATCACGATTTGGGTAGCTGCGCCCAGCAAGAAACTCTTTCGGTAGTTGGGCGTCCCAGTACTGTCCCCACACCCGCAACGGAACACCGGCGGCAACCGCATCTCGCACGACCGGGCGTTCGTATCTCTGTCGACCGTTGCCGACGAAAACAACTCCGGATCGGTCAATGTTGCCCGCGAGATCGGGGTGGAACTTGTTCGGGTCGAATGCCTGAAGCAGAGGCCTGACCTCGATGTCGAACAGGTCGCTGGCGCGGCGGGCCCAAGGCTCGCTCGCGGCATACACTAGATCAAATCCCTCAAGTTGATCTGGCGTGATCTTGCGTGGATGGCTAATGATCCAAAGTATGTTAATGGCGCCAGGCGTCGGGGCCACTCGGTCGTAGCCGTGGAGCACGACAACGACATCGTCGAGATGCGAAGTGGGGCGATGGCGGGACCCGTGCCAGTCGAGGACCACCTCCTGCCCCTGGTCCCGCAACGCCGCAGCGAGGTCCTCGGCGAAGTACCAGTCGCCCCACCAGCGGCGGGCGAAACCTGGTGGCGTCATGTGATGGATTGCCCACCGCAACGGCCTCCCTGTCGACTGGGTCGTGGTCGCGAACTGGGGAACAGGCCGAGTGCGAGGAAGGTCGCGCAGTTGTTCCCCGGGAACAACTTGCCAGGCCGCAACATCGAACTGCAATGCTCGTAAGTAGTCCGAGTACTGCGGGCCCATCCACCGGCTGGCCCTAAGCGCGGCGGCGACACGGTTGTCGGACTGGAGCCGTTCGCGATTAGTTCGGGCGGCTGTACCTGGAAGCGATGCCGTGAGCGGTGTGGCGGTTCGTACGCACTGAGCAGAAGTTGGAACGAGGGTCAACCGGTGCTCGTGGTCCCGCTGCGAGAAAGCCCGAGTCGACCAACCTCCAGAAAGCATGAGGTTCAACCCCTGAGCTGTTTCGACGTCGTGCCGCCGGACTGCAAAACAACGTTCGTCAGCCGCACCCACTTCGAGGACAGCTCCGAGTCGTTGGACGTCCTCTACCGGGTGCCCACCCAACAACGCAATCGGGAGATCCCCAACGTCGGGGAGCACGTAGCCCGCGCTCAGAGTTCCAACTGCTGCATCCAGCACCACTGGTTGCACCACGGCAGCATTGGGGTTGCTGTCGAGGCACTGCGCAAGGGTGGCGAGACAGCCATCGAGCATCTCGACTCCTGCATCGCACACGATAACTGTGGGGGCGGTAGTTACGGAACACAACTGGTTGACGTGTAAGGGCTTGCCCACCCAACTGGCGTGGCGAGTCCACGCAATTCCGCTTAGCCCGCCCATCAACGCTGCCGTGGTCGCGTGTGTCCACAAATGTGTGCGGGCCTCCGCTATGGTCACCGCAAGTTCGAGGTCGGTCGAGGGCGACAAAGTCTGAACAGTTGCGGCGGTGACCCGAGGGTCGTCTGATCCGATCACCAAGACCGCTGCATCTGGTTGTCCGGACGAACTGATGTCTCGGGGACCTGGCCAGTGGACGGAATATTTCTGCCGGACGACCTGGTCCCAGCTCGTTGCCTCTGACGTCGATATGCGGCCAACGATCTGCGGATCGTTGGCCCACTCGACTCCGATGATCGGTATGCGCTTGATCGTGCAGTACTTTGAAATGTTGATGGCTAGGTCGTAGTCGACATACCTGCGCAAGGATTCGTCGAAGCCACCGATTGCTGTGAGAACATCGCGCTCGACGAGTAGCGAGCTCATGTTGTAGACGTTGGTCATATCCAGGAGATCGTCGGCGCTCGCGTCGACTGATAGGAACTGGTCTCCTGATGGAACAACTGTGTGGGTGGCGCTACACACAGCCCGGTGATGGTGGCGTTCGGCGAAAGCCACCATCACTTCGAGGAAGTCGTTGCGCCACCGATCGTCAGAGTCCAAGAAGGCGATGTACTTCCCTGATCCGTCTCGAATACCACGGTTTCTGGCCGCGCATACGCCCTGGTGATTCGTATTGACCAGCCGGACTCGTGGCTCCTGGCGAACGAGGTCAGACACAATGCTGTCTGTGCCGTCGGTAGACCCATCATTTACAACGATGAGCTCCCAGTTGACGTAGGTCTGACTTCTGACGCTGGCGATGGCAGACGCAATCGTGTCCGCTCGATTGAGCACTGGCATGACGACCGTCACGAGGGGCCCAGATCTTCGCAATGCCTCGTCGTGGTAGCTCTGCCGCAGGTTCTGATCCGCAGCGAAATCCCACGTGCGGGACGGGGTCTTTGCCCGGAGTTTGCGAATCCGCACGATGTCTGTGACAGCGTCGTGGAGAGCTGCTCGCCAGGCAGCGACCGTCACGGGTGCGCTGTCCCAGTCGTCTCGCAGCGGCAGGGTGTCGCTGGGTTTGGCGTGGGCCGCGAAATGACCTCGCGGCCCACCCGGATAGTGCGCTGCATCAGGGTGATCGGCGATGTACTTGAAGTCGTCGAAGAGCGGGTGCGGCAATGGGCCGAGTTGCTTGTCAAACTTCCATTGCTCGTCGAAGCCGTCCACGTACGTCGCTACTGCATCCAGGTACTGCTTAGTGTCGTATTGCTGGGAGGTTGCCAAAATCGGGTGGGGTGGGAACTGGGTCCTGGACTGCGTGTAGAAGTGGTAGGCGGCGTCGATCGCGCGCGGGAACTTGCCATCGGCGGTAGCGCGATACCAGTCAAGGTCTACCAGTCCTGCGGCCACCAGCTTCTGAGCGCGGGCGAAAGGGGCTTTGCGATGAGGGAAGCCGCCGTCGGCTGGGTCGTTCGATGCCGGACGGACCACTCGGCGTAAGCGGCGCACTAGTCCCACTGCTGCCCTCCCAATTGCGCTTGGTGTTGCGTGCACACTACCCGAGTTGCCTGCCTGCCGGACATGACGCGGGGACGACTTGATCTAATAGTGCGGTCATGTCTACTTCACTACCGGCATCGCCGCCGCCAACTCCCATGCCAGTCGAACGCGTGGCCGTCTACGCGCGGCCCGGATCGGGCCTCTACGCCAGCATCGTCGGCGTGTTCGTGGGCCTGCTGCTCATCTCCAACGTTGGCGCAGTCAAGCTCATCGAATTCGGGCCGATCATTACCGATGGCGGTGCGTTCCTGTTTCCCCTGGTGTACATCACCGGTGGGATCATCACTGAGATTTATGGGCTGAAGGCCGCCCGTCGGGCCATCTATCTCGGCTTCGTCATGGGCGGGCTCGCTGCCCTCACGTTCTGGATTGTGCAAATGTCGCCACCGGCCGCGGACTGGCCGAACCAGCAGGCCTTCGAGGCCGTTCTCGGGTTTGTCCCCCGCATCGTTCTGGCGAGTCTGGTCGCCTACCTCGTAGGCGAACTCATCAACGCCTACGTCATCGTGCGCATCAAGCGCAGGACCGCCGAGAAGAAGCTGTGGCTGCGGCTGCTGGGGTCGTCGGTGGTGGGCCAACTGTTCGACACGATCGTCTTCTGCACCATCGCCTTCTACGGCGTCATCACCGGCGGAGAGTTCCTCACGTACGTCATATTTGGCTACGTCTACAAGGTGACTGTCGAATTCGTTCTATTTCCAGCCACGTTCGCGATCGTTCGGGCCCTCAAGCGTCATGAACCCACCTACGGGGAGATCAGCGAGACACGGGCCTAGGGCGGCTTGACTCCGCGAGGCCGCCGGAGTTCGGTGACCGCGGAGGGTTAGTTGCCAGCCGCGCGCCTGATGTGATTGTGTGACCAATATGCGATTGATTCGTTCCGCTGTCGTCCTGCTCGCCGCTGGACTCCTCGCAACCGCATGTTCCTCAGCGGCCGATTCCTCTCCGGCGGGGTTCCCGATAGCAGATCCGCCCGCCGAGGGTAGCCCGGCCGCGATCAGTGCGGTCCCTGTCACCGACGAGATGATTGACACGGCAATTGGCTATCTCGACGCCGTGGCCGAGGACGTGATGCAGCGCAGCGGCGTGCCGGGCATGTCCGTGGCAGTGGTCCATCGTGGTGAGACGAAGTACGCCAAGGGGTTCGGCGTGCGCGAAATGGGCACGGACTTGCCTGTCGACGCCGACACTGTGTTTCAGGTTGCTTCACTGAGCAAGCCGGTCAGCGCAACCGTTGTTGCGGCCGTGGCAGAAGGCGGCGAGGTGGGCTGGGATACCCCGGTTGTTGAGGGCCTTCCCAACTTTGCACTCAGCAATCCCTACGTGACGCGCAACGTGACGGTCGGGGACATGTTCGCCCATCGGTCAGGCCTTCCCGACCATGCCGGTGACTTGTTGGAGGACTTGGGTTACGACCGGGCCCAAGTACTGGAGCGGTTGCGGTACCTGCCCTTGAATCCGTTCCGCGACTCCTACGCTTACACGAACTTCGGCCTAACTGCTGGGGCGGAGGCAGTGGCAAGGCTGGTGGGCACTCCTTGGTCGCGATTGGCCGCGGAATCCATTTTTGAGCCTCTCGGCATGGACAACACGTCGATGGACTTCAAGGCGTTCGAGCAGGCCGAAAACAAAGCCATCCCTTATCAGTGGAACGGCGAAGAATTTTTCCGTGGCGAGCAGCGCCAACCCGATGCGCAGGCGCCAGCTGGTGGAGTAAGCAGCACCGCCACCGACCTCGCCCGCTGGATGGCCATGGTGCTGGCCAGTGGTGAGGTTGACGGTCGAACTGTTGTGGATGCGGAGGCACTACAGGCTTCGCACTTGCCTCAAATCTTGGCGTTCCCAGCTCAGGAGCCGAGTTGGCGGAGCGGTCAGTATGGATTCGGCAACAACGTTGGCGTGGACGCAACTGGGCGAGTGCGGATCTCGCACAGCGGGGCATTCTTGTTGGGAACGGCCACCAACTATGTGCTGTTGCCCTCAGAGGAGCTTGGCATCGTCGTCTTGACCAACGGGACTCCCGTTGGTGCGCCGGAGGCTGTGACCGATTCGTTCACCGACCTGGTCGAGTTTGGTGAAGTGACCCGTGACTGGCTATCGGCCTATCAGCAGATATATGCCGGACTCCTCGACAACCCCAGCGAGATCGCCGACGAGCAACCCCCCGCAGATCCCGAACCCGCCGCACCTGCCAGACAACTAGTGGGGACCTACCAGAACGACTACTACGGTCCAGTTCGAATTTCGGCCGGTACTGACAACAAACTAGTCGCAACATTGGGTCCCGATGGTATGGAGTTCGAACTCGACCACTGGAGCGGATTGCAGTAC
>CBFGTA010000038.1:0-19013 GCA_965651595.1 uncultured bacterium
CATCTCGGCCCAGACTGTTCGCAACCGGCTGGTCGAACCTCCACGAGGCGCCAACGAAAGTCTGTCAATGAAGGCGGCCGCGATCTTAGTCATTCTCAACCCTCATATCCCCCTTCACGACGAGTCCGGAAAGCCAACCCCTGTCGTACGTCGCAAGTTAATCCGGCACCTGCTCGCCGACTACCCCGGGCCCTCCGTGACCGTGAGCCCGGAGGCAATGAACTACGTCGTCGAATCGGTCTTGCCTGCCAACGAAGAGTTACGGGAATCCTGTAGCGGACCCGATTGGCAGGAATGGTTCGACCAGCCAATCGCTCCATCGGCCCCTCTCCTGAAGCCCGATCCCGAGACAATCGCCAACGTCATGGCCGCCCACGCCGTCCCCCACGGTTTTGTGGAGTGGGGGGGTGTGGTGAGAAAGCCGACCCAGCCGTCATCAGCCCACGGGACTAGTTCCGCGATGTTGCAACAACTCCGGCGTCGATTCTCACGGAGTTCGTAGCGTCCGACGCAGCCACGCTTCTCCCGAGGTTGCGTTAGTCGCCCTGCAACGCGTCCCTGCAACCGGCAGGACTGGTCAGCTCAGCGCGGCACTGGGCCCAGGCACCGGTTCAGGTAGCGATTCGTCAACATGCCAGCCGGGTCTAGCGAATTGCGCAAGGCCACGAAATCGTCGAAACGCGGGTAGCGTTCACGGAGAACGTGATGTGTCAGGGAGTGCATCTTCCCCCAGTGTGGGCGACCCTGGTAGTCCCCCACGATCTCCTCAACAGCGAAGAAGTACTCGCGGGGATCGGTTCGCCGCGGCACGTGCACCGCGATGTAGGCGTTGTCGCGACCGTTGGCCATCGACAGCCACGCCGAGTCGGCCGCTGCCACTCGCACCTCAATGGGGAAGGCGATGCTGAAGTCGTGGGTGTCGATGACGTCTCGAATCCGCCGCAAGACGGGCACCACGTGCTCTCGAGGGACTCCATACTCCATCTCGTAGAACTTGACCCGCCGAGGCGACGCGAACACTTTGTAAGACTTGTCGGTGAACGTCCTCATCCCCTGCGTGCGCATGGCCAACCGGTTGATCAACGGAATCGCCCGAGGAGCCACGATGCCCGACTGCACGGCCAGACCGAAAACTCCGTTGCCGACCAGTTCGTCTTCAATGAACGATCGACGCGTCGACAGGGGCTTCAAGGGCGTCCCGGGATCGAGACGCCGGTTGCGCTTGGTGAGGGCCACATCCGTGTGGGGGAACCAGAAGAATTCGAAGTGGTCGTGCCCGTCAAACTCGTCCTGGACGGACTCCAGTACCTGCTCGATCGGCTCGACGTGTTCGGTCGCCTCGATGGGAAATGCGGGGACGGCCTCGATCGTCAACTGGGTCAGCAGCCCCAGGGCACCCAGCGATACTTGCACGGCTTCCAAGGCAGGCGCGCCCGGGCTGCAATCCTCCAGAATTTCACCGGTCGCGGTCACCATTTGGTATCCCGTCACGGCAGCTGCCAGCCCTTGGTACCGCGCGCCCGTGCCGTGGGTGCCGGTGGCGATGGCGCCGGCAATGGTCTGGCGATCAATGTCCCCGAGGTTGGGCAGGGCCAAACCGTGTTCGTCGAGCACCGCATTCAAGTTCGCCAAAGTTATGCCCGAGCCCACCCTTACTCGGTTCGATGCCGTATCTACATCAAGCACTTCGGTGAACCCGCTGAAATCGACCTGTATGTCCTCCGGCGCACCAACGCCGGTAAACGAGTGGCTCGATCCCACGGGTCGAAGTTTGCGCTGCCCTCGTTGCGCCTCGGACACCAAGGCCAGGAGTTCTTCGATGGTGGCTGGGGTCTCGAGGTTGATGGCGGTACGGCGGACACTTCCCGCCCAGTTCTTCCAATCCGATGATGTGCTCATATGTGCGCTATCCCATCACACTGGGGTCCGTATCGCGACATCTAGGGCAGTCGAGCATCACGTCCGGTGTGTGCCGGAGCGCCACCGAGAAATCCCGAACAACAGACCGCTCACCACGACGATCGACAAGACCAAAGGCAGCACAGCGACCGAGCCCGACTCCGTGGCAGCCCCAGCCACTGTTCCTGCCCCTCCTCCCCCGCCCGCGTTGATCGCATCCACCCGTTCGATGTTCCCGTCGGCAGGTGAGACCCCAGGCAACACGTCGATCGCTTGGAGACTGTCGCGATGAGTGAATCCCCAGTCGAGCAGGCGTCGGCTGCTGGCTTCTGTGCTCTCGTTGATACCCATCAGGGCTACGCCCAACCGACGGCCATCGCGCTGCATTCCCCCTACGAATGTGCGGCCAGCTTGACTGGTGAATCCGTTCTTCCCACCGAGAGCGCCGGGGTGATAGTTCAAGATCAAGCGATTCTCGACCCAAATCGGATACGACTTTCGAACCGACTGCGGATTCTTGGGCTCCTTGTCGGGGAACTGCACGTCGTGGAGCAGGTATACCTCGGCGAGGGCAGGGTCGTTGAGGGATTCGCGAAAGATAGCCACTAAATCCCGGGGGGTCGAAACCTGACCCGGCTCGTCGAGCCCACTGGGGTTCTTAGCCACTGTGTCGACGGCTCCGACCCTCGCAGCCTCGCGATTCATTAACTCGACGACCGGATCCACACCCCCGTAGGCGTTGGCGAGCGCCATGGCGGCATCGTTGCCACTGGGCATGAGTAGTCCGTGCATGAGGTCGCGCACAGAATAGGTGGAGCCAGCGTGGAGGCCCACTTCCGAACCGATTTGTTCGGCGTCGTCGACCGTGGCTCGATAGCGGGAATCCCAATTGAGTCGTGGTGCCAGAGCTAACGCGGTGAGGGTCTTGAGAGTGCTCGCCGGTGCCCGCTGGACCCGCCAATCCTTGCCAGCGAGCACTTCCCCTGAGTCCAGATCTACCAGGACCCACGACATCACGCGCAATCGAGGCTCAGCGATTCGCGAGCCGGTAGCGTTCATGACAACTTCGCGACTGGGCTCCACCGCCGCGAACGCCGGTGCTGTCGACCCTAAGCCGACCAGAAGTCCTACCACCAGCGCTAGAGCAGCAGCAATCCAGCGCAAACGGTTCGGGAGTTGCCCATGTGACTGGCTCGATAACCTGGGTGCACGCATAACGCGAGCCAATTTACGACTCCGCCGCCAAGGCGTGGCTGCGACCCGCCGCACTGGGACGCCAGGAATCGACGACTGACTCCGCGGGACTACTCGGCCGACGCTGGGGCTGGACGGTTGGGCTTGAGGGTCCATCGAATGACCATTTCGCCGGTGGCGACACCCTCACCGTTGCTGATGACGACTGTGATCGAAAACTCGGGCCGCTGTCCGGCCGCGAGCTCAGCCATAATGTCGTCGATTGAACGGTCCAGCACGGCTGTGGCCGTTACTGCCCCCATAGCCAACTTCAAGTAGCGGATGGTTGCCTCAACCGCCAGGGGTGTGACTGCGTCGAGCCGGTCTCCGAAGTTTGCCAAGACCAGGGCACCCGATGCTGATTCGGCCAGTGTGAACATAGCGCCAGCGTGGGGGCCACCGACGTGGTTGTGGAAGCGTCCATCATCGGGCAACTTCATGACCGCTCGGTCGTACTCGAGTTCTTCGAACTCCAGGTTCATCGTCCCCACGAGGGGAACTGCTTGGGCGAACGCTTGCCGGACAACTGCGAGATCCATAGCCATGCCATGACCCTACCGGTCGGTGTGGGGGCCAAGAGCGGCCTCCCGTAGGTCAAGCTCGGCCGACAACTGGGTGATGATCGTGCCCGGAATGCGGCGTTCGGTTCGCAACCTCAGCAACTCTTTACGTTCAGCGGCAATCATCTGCCGCTGAACCTCCGACGCTGCCCGAGTCTCATGGCGGGCTTCAACCCGCCGCGTGCTCGTGGCCTGAAGAGTGTCGAGTCGCCGGACAGCACTGGCCCTGATGCGATTGACGATGGGCTCGGGCAGTGGCTCACCCGAAAGTTCAGCTTCTTCGATAAGTTCGTCGAGCCGAGTGAGGGCCGCTGATGCGGTGGCCACACGTGCGGCGTGGAGAGCCTCACCCTTCTGCTCCTCCCCGAAATCGAGCCGCCGAATGATCGGCGCAGCCGTCAAACTCAGCAGCAGCGACAAGATCACCACTCCAAAGGTCAACAGCAGTATCAGTTCCCGGCCCGGCAACGGAGTGCCGTCGTTGAGGGTGACCGGCAACGAGAATGCCGCCAGCACCGATACTGGGCCCCTGACACCGAGGACGGTGATGGCGATGAAGTCCTGTTTCGAGTAGCGGGGAGCTGTCGCGATCGCGCGGTTGAGCCACGGGGTCAGGAGGAACCACCCGCCCATGAAGCAGGCCCGAATCACGAGCAGGACGATCAGCAAGATTGCCGACGCCAACGCGATTCCGGCCAAGGGGTGGTCTGCACTGACTTCGTCAATGGTGACCACGAACTCCGCCCCGACGAGGACGAAGGCAAAGCACTCCAGAACGAATCCGATGACCGACCACACCGTGCCCGATTGCAGGCGGAACTGGTAGCTGGTCTTGGCCTGCGACGAGTGGGCGATCCAAACCCCGGCTATGACCACGGTCAAGAGCCCGGACCCGCCGATCTGTTCACTGACCATGTACAGCACGAATGGGGCCAGCAGGAGGAAGCAATTGCCCACGATGCCGTCAGTGCTGCGCGACACCAACCACGACACCAGCCAGCCACCTAGTGCGCCGATCGCAATGCCACCGACGACTGCGGCCAGCAGAATTCCGGTGGCGGTGACCACGGTGACGCTGCCAGCGACAGCAGCGGCCACCGCCACCCGCAGAGCAGTCAGGGCGGTCCCGTCATTGGCCAGACTTTCCCCCTCGACCACCATGCGTACTCGATGTGGCAGGCCGGTTCGCTTCGCCACGACCGAGGCGGCCACGGCGTCAGTAGGACCGAGAATGGCCCCCAGAGCGCAGGCGGTAGCGAATCCGAGCACTGCGAAAGCCAGTGATGCCAGCACCCCCACGATGAGGCAGGTGACGATCACCAAACCCACCGCCAATGCCAGCACAGACCGCCGGAAGTGGGCGAGATCGACTGCCGAACTGCTCAGACCCGCAGCGAACACCAGTGGCGCCAGAACCATCGTCAGGATGAACTCTGGTTCCGGTAGTGCCGAGAAATCCGGAGTGACTTCTTGAAATACGAATCCGGCCACGATGAGTGGAATGGCCGGGTTGATGTTGCGGGCCTTGCAGATGGCGCCGACGAGCACGGCAAGGGCGATGAGGCCAATGAGATAGCCGTTCACAGCGATAGGTCCCTGTCGTCTCCGGCGGGTAGCGGCACACGGCCGCGCGCGTCCTCACAGCCACGCGCCAACATCGTAGACGTCCCCCAGCGTTCATGCACGCTCGATGGTCAGGCCCAGTCCTCGATCGGTGGACACGAACACTGCAGGTTCCGGTCGCCAAACGCCCCATCGATGCGCGCCACCGGGGGAAAGTACTTGCCCGTCGGATAGTCCTGCGTGGGGTAGGCGGCTAGCTGACGCGAGTACTCGTGCGACCAGTCGCCCGCGAGTTCGGCAGCAGTGTGGGGGGCATTGCGCAACACGGAATCGTTCACCGCAACGTCGCCCCGTGTCACTGCGGCAATTTCGCCGTGGATCGCAATCATCGCCTCACAGAAACGGTCAAGTTCTACGAGAGATTCACTTTCGGTCGGTTCTACCATCAGAGTTCCCGCAATCGGGAACGACATGGTCGGGGCGTGGAAACCGTAGTCGATCAAACGTTTGGCCACGTCATCAACGGTGACTCCCGACTCGGCCGTGAGCGGCCTCAAGTCCAGGATGCACTCGTGGGCGACCAGGTTGTTCTGGCCGCGAAAAAGAATCGGATAGTGCTTTTGGAGGCGAACTGCCACATAGTTGGCAGCCAGGACGGCCGCCGCTGTGGCAGCTCGGAGACCATCCTCGCCCATCATGCGGATATACGCGTAGGGGATGGGCAGGATACCGGCGCTGCCAAATGGCGAACCGCTGATCACTGGCCGCCGCGTCGCAGTCTGCGAGTCGGTGTCCTCCGATGCAGCCACCTGAATGTCGCGCGGCAAGTACGGGGCCAAGTGGGCCCGAACCCCCACGGGACCCACGCCCGGTCCTCCTCCCCCGTGCGGGATGCAAAACGTCTTGTGGAGGTTCAAATGTGAAACGTCCGCCCCAAAGTCGCCCGGCCCAGCCACTCCGACTAATGCATTCAGATTGGCCCCGTCCACATAGACCTGACCGCCCGCAGCGTGGACGGCCTCACACACCTCAGTGACAGTGTCCTCGTAGACGCCATAAGTCGACGGATACGTCACCATGATTGCTGCCAACTCATCCCGATGGGCATCGATCTTGGCGTAGAGATCCTCAACGTCGACACCGCCAGTGTCGTCGCAGGCGACCACGACTACCCGCATCCCTGCCATGACCGCACTCGCAGCGTTGGTCCCGTGCGCGCTGGCTGGAATCAGACACACATCACGCTGGGCCTGGCCCTGGTCGCGCAAGTACCCACGGATCGCCAAGAGGCCCGCGAACTCGCCCTGTGATCCCGCGTTCGGCTGTAGGCTGAACGCGTCGTAGCCGGTGATGGCGCACAGCCACCGTTCGAGTCGATCACACAGTTCGAGGTACCCGCGAGTGTGTTCCCGGCTGGTGAACGGGTGAATGTCGGCGAAATCTGGCCAAGATATTGGTTCCATGGCCGCTGCCGCGTTCAGTTTCATCGTGCAAGAACCGAGCGGAATCATCGACCGATCCAGGGCGAGGTCAGCATCGGCGAGGCGCCGCAGCCATCGCATCATCGACGTCTCACTCCGATATTGATGGAACCAGGGGTGAGTCATGAATGATGTGGTCCGCTGGAGTTGTTCGGGGATCCGCATTTGCGGCGGTACCTCCGGAACGCGATCGACTGTGCCAGCGACCTCGGCCACGGCATCGCACACGACCTGGAGGTGGCGAGCCCGGGTCGTTTCATCGCAGGTCACCGAGAACCGGTCGACGTCTACGACCCGTACTTCCACGCCCCGTTCAGCCGCCGCGCGGCCTACGGCAGCCGCGAGTCCGGGAAGCTCTGCAGTAACGGTGTCGAAGAACGTCTCGTGGACTAGTCGGACACCTTGAGACTCCAAATGCACGGCTACTTCCGTCGCCCGTTGGTGGATGCGGTTAGCGATCTCAGTGAGCCCGGCGGGGCCGTGGTAGGCACCATAGAACCCGCTGATCACAGCCAGCAGAACTTGTGCTGTGCAAATGTTGCTCGTCGCTTTCTCACGGCGAATGTGTTGCTCACGGGTTTGCAGCGCCAAGCGATACGCCAGCGATCCGTGGCGGTCCTTGCTGACGCCTACGAGCCGCCCCGGCAAGGCTCGTTCCAGGCCAGTACGCACGGCCATGAATCCCGCGTGCGGACCACCGAAACCAAGGGGGACGCCGAACCGTTGGGCCGACCCCACGCACACGTCGGCACCTTGAGAGCCAGGAGATTCCACGACGGTCAGAGCCATCAGGTCAGCCGCAGCGATCAAGAAACCACCCCGGGCATGCACGTGCTCGGCGACCTGATCCAGTGGCATCAGCCGTCCCAGTGAACTCGGATAGGCCACAACCGCCGCGAAGCACTCCGGCACCGAGTCAACATCGGGAGCAAACGGCACGACTTCAATTCCGATCGGCTCGCACCGGGTTCGAACTACAGCTTCAACATGGGGGTGAAGGTCGGCGTCGATGGCAACTACAGAACTTGTCCCCCGGTAGGACCGGCGGGCAACAGTGATGGCCTCTGCTACTGCTGTGGCTTCATCGAGCATCGAAGCGTTCGCGGTAGCCAACCCAGTGAGATCCGCGACCATAGTTTGAAAGACAAGTAGTGCTTCTAGACGTCCCTGCGAGATCTCAGGCTGATACGGCGTGTAGGCGGTGTACCAGCCGGGGTTCTCCAGCACGTTTCGACGAATGACAGCCGGCGTGATGCAACGGGTGTAGCCCTGGCCAAGCATCGGCACGAGCCGATGGTTCAGGCTCGCCAACTCACGCAACTCCCGATGAATCTCTTCTTCATCAACGGAAGGCTCGAGGCCGATCTCACGTTTGAGGCGCAAACGACTCGGCACTGCCGCATCAATCAGCGCGTCCATATTGGCGTAGCCCACGACGTCGAGCATGTGGCTGGTGTCTTGAGGAGTGAGACCAATGTGCCGAAATTGGTAGGAGGATGTCACTCCCCCACGATACCTATCCGCTCATGCGTGCAAGCGCATCCCACTCACGATCAGCCCGTGCGCAAGGCGCGGCGGCGTGAGAGTTCATCGTCAAATCCATCGGGCACGACCGACGCGCCTTCGGTGCTCTCCCCCGGCATCTCCGACAACGTACCTTCTACCTCGTGCCAGACACGGCCGAGCGCGATCCCGAACACCCCTTGACCGCCCCGCAACAAGTCGATGACCTCCGACTCCGAAGTGCACTCGTAAACGCTGGCACCATCACTCATCAAAGTCACTTCTGACAACTCTTCAACACTGAGGGGCCCTAGATGTTCAACTGCTGTGCGAATGTTTTGCAACGAAACTCCAGTGTCCAGCAGCCTCTTAATGACCTTTAGCACCAGAATGTCGCGGAAGCTGTAGAGCCGCTGGGAACCAGAGCCCTGGGCGGAACGCACTGATGGTTCGATGAGTCCCGTACGAGCCCAGTAGTCGAGTTGCCGGTAGGTGATGCCAGCGGCAGTACAGGCGACCGGACCCCGATATCCGATATGGGGCGAGAGCCCGACGCCATAGGGTTCGAAGAGCGACTCCTGGGACGCTCCCGCAGTGCGAGTCGAAGGTTCAAAACCGGGCGACGTAGATTCGTCAGTCATCGTATAAACCTCCGCTGTGACCGCTACCGAACGCGGCGAGAGACGCCGGTGTGATTACACCGCTGTCGTTACTGTCCAACCTAAGAGCCGGTCCGCGATGGGTCAACTTGTCTCCCCCGCGACACGCGGCCAAAACCAAAACCACCCCGATGGAGTACACGTAAAGTCTCACGTCAGGGTTTACGGTTGACCTAGTTCGAGGCTTCCGTCCTCACCGGATGAGAATCTTCCTCCGGTGAGAGCGGTTGGTCACGACTGGCCGAAGCCCTTTTCGAAATCCTCGGGGGAAACATTGTCGAGGAACTCGCGGAAGGCCTCCACCTCCTCGTGTTCTTCAACCGGCTTGGCAACACCGGCAGCTTCAAGGACGGCAGGGTCCACCCACACGGGTGCGTCGCAACGAATAGCTACCGCTACTGAATCCGACGGACGCGCATCGATCCGCGTCCCGTCGTCAAGTACCAGTTCGGCGTAGAAAACGCCGTCGTCAAGACGTGTGAAGTCTACTCTGTCCAAACGACGACCCATCGCCGTGATCAACCGAGCCAGTAGATCGTGGGTCAACGGCCGAGGAGGCGAGATGCCCTGCTGCGCCATGGCGATGGCAGTCGCTTCAGCCGCCCCGATCCACAGCGGAAGATATCGATCGTCGTCTTGGGCTTTCAAGAGCAGCACCGGGTCATTGCTCGTCAACTCGATGCGAACGCCGACAATGTCAAGGCGAATCACTGCAGGACTTCTCTCATCATCGCCATCATGACGGTTGCCTGCAAGGTAACGATCTGGCCCACGAGATCTTCGGTTTTCTGCTCTACCTCGTCGGCTGAGAGACTCTCCGATCGAATCCGCGGTACCACGAGGGCTTCAACCAAATCTACTTGGCGACTGGCAGCGGTAACGATGGGCCGAATATGGCGAATGTCCACACCTTCCTTCATCAGGCGACCACACAGTCGGGCGATTACCAACGCGGTCCCGTCGAATTTTTCGGAACGTGGAACCGTCTTGAGGATGCCGGCGTCGCGCAATCCGGCAAGTTGCTTGATCGGTAGATTCGTTAGTTCCGACAGTTGGACCAGCGTGAAGGTGCTGTCGCCGTTGATCTGCGCAGCACTGTGTTTCGCGATGGCATCGACCGCGCCCGCCGAACTGATCGGTACAACGTGAGCCTCGTCGCCACGAACCTGCAGACCAGGGTTGCGAGCCACATCGGGGGC
This sequence comes from uncultured bacterium, assembly GCA_965651595.1. Classification (GTDB taxonomy): domain Bacteria; phylum Actinomycetota; class Actinomycetes; order S36-B12; family UBA10799; genus CBFGTA01. Next base: position 10,098 of record CBFGTA010000038.1, read on the forward strand.
CAAGGGATCTTCGCCTCGGTCCATACGCTCCAAGTTCGCCTTGATGACGTTGAGAGGCAGGTAGTGGTCGCGTTGCATGGTGAGGATATAGCGCAAGCGATCGAGGTGATCGGGGGCGAACTTGCGATAGCGCGACGGTGTTCGCACCGGCTCGATCAGGCCCTCAGATTCGAGAAACCGAATTTTCGAGACGGTCACCCTCGAATCAGGAAACTCATCGCTCAGAATTTCAATGACTTGTCCGATTGTCATCAGATCGACATAACCATCGGCCGATCTCGCCAGCGACCTCGACTGTTCCGGGTTCGCTACCCCCTTTGCCGAGCCGGTCGAGTGGACTGGTTGGACGGCCGGGCTCATGACAGGGCCTCACCGGAGGTCTTGCGCAAGAAATGGAAACGATATTTCCCGATCTGGATCTCATCACCATCCGACAGCGCCACCTGGTCGACACTCGACCTATTGACATAGGTTCCGTTGAGACTTCCCAAGTCTGCGATGGTCCATGCATCACCCGTAAGAGCAATCCGGGCGTGCTCGCGTGACACAGTAATGTCATCAAGGAATATCTCGCACTCGGGTGAACGTCCGGCTCGCAGTGTTTCTCCAGTCAAGGCTATCCGGCTGCCTGAACCGGGGCCTCGAACCACTAGCAACACATCATGCGAATCGAGTTCGGCAACTGTCTCGCGATCAATGGCCGCAACAGGGCCCGAGTCGGTCACCGCCGTGGTGCCCAGGGCGTTGATGGTTCCGGTGATATCCGACGGCGCATCGGACGCCACTTGGCGGATTGCCCTCCCGCAGGAAGCACAAAAACGGTCAAATTCGTCGAGCTCTCGCCCACACTCAGTGCATTGATTGGCCACGAAGTCTCAACCTAAGGTTTAGATACAGCTTTGGCAAGGGCTTTCCGGATTCACCGGCGGAATGGCCGACTAGTCTGACGTCCCGCCAGAAATTAGTTGCTCGTACTGTTCAGCAGTCAGCAGGCCTTCGAGGGCTTCCGGGTCGTCGGGACGGATTTCCAGCAACCACCCGTCCCCGTAGGGATCGTCGTTGATGGTTTCGGGCGAGGTTTCAACGACATCGTTGACGACGACGACCTCCCCGGCCACTGGCGCATAGATTTCTGCCACGCTCTTGGTTGACTCGACTTCGCCGCAAGAATCTCCTTCAGCAATCCGCGTGCCAGGAGGTTGCAAGCTGACGAAGACGATGTCGCCCAAGGAGTCTTGGGCATGGTGGGTAATGCCGATCCGGACGACACCTTCGTCGATGTCCGTGATCCACTCGTGCTGTTGCGTGTATCGCAGGTGCTCAGGAACCATGTGCAGACTCTATCCCTGTTGCTGCCGTTCGTGCTGCATGAGTCGCCGGGCTTGTTCGAGGTACAACAAGCCCGCCCACCAATACAAGGCAACGCCCCAAATTGCGAAAGCCCATCCCAGAATTCGACAAACATCAGCAAAGTCCGAGTCCCCCGCGCCGAGCAAGATCAGGGGAAATGCGTAGAGCAGGCAGAAGGTTCCGGCCTTGCCGATGAAGTGGACCGGCAGTCCGGTGATGCCGGTGCGTCGTTTCAGAACCAAAAGGTAGATTCCGACGACAACTTCACGGGCGAGGAGCGCTGCAACTAGCCACCAAGGGATGATTCCGCGCAGTAGCAACCCGATGAGCGTGGCCAGGATGTAAAGCCGGTCAGCAAGAGGGTCGAGCATCTGCCCGACTGTGCTGATTTGGTTGAACTTGCGGGCGATCTTGCCGTCGGCCCAGTCAGAAATCCCCGCCAGTACCAGGACGACTACGGCCCACACGTCGGCTTGGGGGCCAAGAATGAGCCACAAGAACAGTGGCACTCCGAGCAAGCGCAGCGCACTCAGAGCATTCGGAACAGTGAGGATGCGGTCGGTGTGCGCCTCGGTGCGTTGAACGTCCATATCAGGAAGACGTGTCAGCCGGTGGTGCAGGTGGGTTGGGTCGCGAAGCCGGAACCGGCAACGTGAGTGGGGCGGGCATTGCGGGCGGCACCGGCGGACCGACATATGCCGCTGGCGCCGCTGGAGGCCTCTTACGGGACGACTTCACAATCACCATAATGCCGACAATAACGATCCCGACACCCACTATGGCCGTCACGATTGCCGTCGGGAAAACCGCACCAGACTGCATACCCACCTGAACGGTCACGGCCACACCTGCAGAACCGTCAGGATTCATCACCACCAGAGACTGTCCGCGGCTCCCAGCTAGAGACATCGTCACCGACCTCCCTGACTGCGCATCAGTCCATACGGGTTCCGCTGCAGGGTTGGCCGGACTCCGGTTGCCGTCGATCACAAAGGTAGCTGGGGGCTTGCGGGTGACATCGGTGACGACTGTGCGCGGCACGCCCATCAAGTACTCGGCCACAGCCGCCTGCGGGCCCTGGCCGACAAAAACGGGCGACCCGGTCGCGGAATCGATAGTCACAACTGGCTCTGCAACGCGGTCGATGAAGTCTCGACTGCCGGCTGTCTCGATGCTGAGTTCACTGAGGACGATGGCCCGCTCATCGCTGGTCACCCGCCCCAGGTCAACATCGAATTTCCCGTCGGTGCCGACCAGCGCCGCTACCCCGACGCCCACAACACACAGGCTCGCGCCCAGGATCGTCACGATCATTCCGACCGCAATGAGTAGCACCTTTTTCATGGATTCCCTCCGAGCATCACGGCAACGCTAGCTTGTAGGGAAGACTATCCGGCGTTGCGGCACTCGGGTATCGGCGCGAATGGGATACAAATTTCCCTCATGGCCTCTCCGCGTCGAGTTCCCACCCAGGCTCAACTGTCGGCAATGCTCGACGCCCACGTCGCTTTTGAATGCGAACGAATCGTGAGCCATCCCGGCGAAATCCTCCTTCCTGACGCTGCCGCGATCGACGAGTGGATCCGCCCGCTTCCGGCGTCGGTGGTAGTTGATCCCGATGCGATTGCTGGAACCATCGCCTGGCTGCGTGCCCACTCTCGTTCGGTTCGCGCGGTATCCGACGACGTCCGAGCGAGTCTGCGCGAGCTGCATGATCGAGCCGCCGACGATCCGCGACGCCTGGCCGACGTGGTTAGCGAACCGACTTTCGACCGCATCGTGGAACTGGTGGTGAGTTTCCGCGACGTTCGCGGTTCGGTAATCGAACATTTGACCTCGAGTGAGGTGTATTCGAGGCTCATCGCCCATGTGCTGTACGAAGGCATCAAGGGCTACGTCCAGAACGAGAACATCATTGCCAAGAAAGTCCCGGGAGCTTCGCGTCTGATGAAGATGGGCCAGAAGACCGTTAGCAGTGCCGCACCCGGCCTAGAGAAAGCCATTGACCGGCAGTTGACCGCCTTCGTCAACGCCCAGGTGAGCGACAGTATCCGCGATTCGCGCCAGTATCTCGATCGCGCACTCAGCGATGACGTGATTCGACAAGCTGCACAGGAGTTTTGGCAGGACGTGGCATCAAGAACCATCGCGGACCTCGTGGCCCTTGTGCCGGTTGAGGATGTCGACACGTTCATCGATGCCACCGCGACAGAAATCATCACGCTCATCGACAGCGACCAACTCGGTGACGACGCCGCTGTCGTCGCTGACATTCTTCGGTCGGTCCTCGGCGACGATACGGTTGGCGACCTGCTCGACCGTTGGGAACTCGACGCCGACGCCATCACGGGCCTGGTCGACGTGGTGGCTAGGCCAGTGGTGGCTCACCTCGATGACTCCGGGGCCCTGCCCGAACTAGTTCGTCATCGGCTCGAACCTTTCTACCGGCACTACGCCTCGGCGTAGCGACCACACAACCTGTTCGACAGGCTGCTAGGGAGCGGAGGGTGCGTCGACCGGGTCCAGTGCCGTCGGGCCCCAAAATTACAGCCAGCCGGACCGCTTGAAGACGAAGAACAGACTCGTGCACAAGACTGCCATCAAGCCGAGGACTGCGGGGTACCCAAAGGCCCAATGCAGTTCCGGCATGTCGTCGAAATTCATTCCGTAGATTCCTGCGATCGCGGTCGGGACAGCAATGATTGCCGCCCAGGCCGCGATGGTGCGCATATCTTTGTTCTGTTGCAGGTCTTGTTGGCTCGTCACGGCCATGAGCATTGCCATCAGCAACTGATCGTGTAGTTCGGCAAGCTCATAGGCCCTCAGCACGTGATCCCCGAGATCTCGAAAATATGGCCGCATTCCAGCCGGGATCGACGGGTGCACTTCTCGGGTCAGAGTTCTGGCGATCACGGTCAGCGGCGCAATGGACCGACGCAGCTCCAGGTTTTCACGTTTGAGTTCATAGACGCGGGTAGCATTGTCGGCTTTCGCCCCCTGGAACACCGAATCCTCTAGCCCGGCCACGTCGTTGTCGAGTTCGTTAGAAACATCCAAGTAGCCGTCCACAATCACATCGGCTACGGCATAGATCACACTGATCGGCCCGAATTCGATCAATTCGGGCAGGTCTGCGTGGCGCTGTCGCGAACTGCCGGGTGCCGCATGGCCGTGACGAATCGTCACGACGTACCCGCGGCCAGCGAAGATGCTCACCTGACCAGTCTCGACATCAGATGTCTCTTCGACGTACCGCAATTCTTTCAACACTATGAATACTTTGTGGCGTTCGAGTTCGATCTTCGGGCGCTGCTTCGGGTTGAGGCAGTCTTCTACCTGCAGTGCCGACAAGTCGAACAACTCGGTGAGAACCTCAAGTTCCGCTTCGGTCGGATCGCTGAGCTTGATCCACACGAACGAGCCCATGTCGTGGCGGGCCTGGCGGCGCACCTCATGAATCAGCGGTTCGACGGCCTTGCGCTCCAAGGGGCTGCCGCACGCTCGGCCAATATCCTCCGGGATGTCTATCGCCTGCCCGCCACTAAAGCGGAAGATTGACTCCATCATCGGTCACATGGTGCCGCAGACGGTTCGCGCCCGTCCTGCTCACAGGCGTTCGCCAGGTGACGTTTCCGTGAATTGTCGTCGACTTTCTCGACGGGTTGATCGACCTCCACGTGAACAGCCTCCGCCTAGCCGAGGTCGAAACCGATGTACTTCTTCTCGAGGAACTCGTGAATCCCGTCGAACCCACCTTCGCGCCCCAGGCCGGACAGTTTTACTCCACCGAACGGAGCGGCGGGGTCGGAGATGACTCCCCGATTGATCGACACCATGCCTGATTCGATGGCTTCTGCTACCCGCAACGCCCGGCCCAGGTTCCCCGAATACACGTAACTGATCAGTCCGAAGTCGGTGTTGTTCGCATGGCTGATCGCCTCGTCGTCGGAATCGACGACCACAATAGGTGCGACTGGCCCGAAAATTTCTTCCTGCAAGATCGCTGCGTCGGGGGCCACCTGGCTGAGCACCGTGGCGGGGTAGAACGCACCCGGCCCGTCCGGAATCGTGCCGCCCACGACTGCCGCCGCACCATCTGCCACTGCACCGGCAACGAGATCAGCCACTTTGTCTCGTTCTTTTGTGGACACCAAGGCGCCGAGGTCGCTCGATGCTTCTAGCCCTGGGCCAAGGCGGAGTGCGCCCATGGCTGCCGAAAACTTCTCCGTGAACTCGTCCGCTACTGGCCGGGCAACATAGAACCGATTGGCTGACGTGCAGGCACTTCCGCCGTTACGCATCTTGGCCACCATCGCCCCCGCCACCGCATCGTCGATAGCGGCGTCAGCCAACACAACGAACGGTGCATTGCCGCCGAGCTCCATTGAACAACGCACGACCCGATCTGACGCTTGCCGCAATAGCATGGAACCCACGTACGTGGATCCGGTAAAAGATAGGTTCCGCAGTCGCGGATCGTGCAGCAGACGATTGATGTGATCACCCACGGGCTGCGGCAGGATCACGTTTACGACCCCGGGTGGCGCACCTGCCTCGCGCAGGAGGTCAACAATCGCCAACGCTGTGAGAGCGGTTTCGGTTGCGGGTTTGAGGATCGTCGTGCAACCAGCTGCCAGGGCGGGACCGAGTTTGCGAGTAGCCATGGCGGCGGGGAAGTTCCAAGGGGTGATGAGCAGACTCGGCCCGATCGGGTAATGAGTGACGAGGATGCGCTTGTCGCCGCCCGGGCTCGGCCGGTAGTCACCCGCAGTCCGTACCGCCTCTTCCGAGAACCAACGAAAAAACTCCGCCGCGTAGGTCACCTCTGCCCGCGCGTCAGCGAGAACCTTGCCATTCTCCATGCTGATTAACCGCGCCAGGTCTTCGGAGCGTTCGTTCATGAGCTCGAACGCCCGACGCAGGATCTCGGCGCGCTGACGACTAGGTGTTGCCGCCCACGAACCTTGGGCCCGATGTGCTGCTGCTAGGGCGGCCTCACAGTGGGTTTCGTCAGCAGTTGCCACCTTGGCGATGACGGAACCATCGGCCGGGTTTGTGATCGGATATTCACCACTGCCATCGACCCATTCACCATCAATGTGCATCCGATCAATGATTGTCATGTCTTCACCTTTCATAGGGCGCCGAATCATGGCGTGTTGGACCGGCGCAAGGCAGCGGGAGTGAGATCAGCGAGACTACGATACCCATCGACGGCCATGGTGAGGTCGGCTTCGGCCAGAAGCGACTTCAGCACATGGACGACGCCTTCTTTGCCCCCGACCGTCAGACCCCAGACGTACGGGCGGCCCACGCCTACAGCCCGCGCTCCGAGTGCAATCGCCTTGATGATGTCTTCGCCTCCCCGAATCCCGGAATCGAACAAGACAGGCGCGTCGCCGGCGGCTTCCACGACGGCGGGCAGGCAGTCAATCGCCGGAATGCCTCCGTTGGCCTGGCGCCCGCCGTGATTCGAACAGACAATCCCGTCGACCCCTGCGTCGATAGCGCGCCGAGCGTCGTCTGGGTGACAGATCCCCTTCAGCAGCAGTGGAAGGTCAGTCAGTGACCGTAGCCATGACAAGTCGTCCCAGGTCAACGGATTGCCGAACTGGAAGGCCCAAACGCCAGCAGCTTCCTGCGGATATTCGAGCGGGTTCTTGCCCATCATTTCGGCGAATCGCGGATCGTGGGTGTAGTTGGCAATGCAGTGTCCCCGCAGCATGGGAATGTAGGCATTGTCCAAATCGCGGGGGCGCCATCCGTTGATCCAGGTATCGAGCGTGACAACTAGCCCGGCGTATCCGGCGGCCTCGGCCCGAGCCACCAAGCTCTCAGCTAGTTGCCGGTCTTTCGGCGTGTAGAGCTGGAAGAAGCCTGGTGTGGCCCCTTGGGCGGCTTTCACATCTTCAAGCGTGTCGGCTGCCAAGGTAGATCCGATCATGGGTACACCAGTCTCAGCGGAGGCTTGGGCGACCGCCAAGTCTCCATGCGGGTGGCAGGCCCCAATGACCCCGACTGGTGCGAGATACAGGGGGCTCGGCAAACGATGACCGAACAGTTCGACGCTCAGATCACGTTCTGCGGCACCCACCAGCATGCGCGGCCACAGTCCCCAGCGGGAGAGAGCTCGCACGTTTTCGTCCTGGGTGAATTCGTTGCCGGCCCCTCCGGCGACGTAGCCAAGCAGCTCTGGGTCCATCACCGCGTGGGCGGCCCGCTCAAGGTCCCGATAGGCGGTCGGGAACTGGGGCCGCTCGCCACCCATCCCCTTGAGGTAGATCTCAATCTGGTAGTCCGAGAATGCAGCCATGTCGTGACGCTACCGATATCGGCCCGACGACTCCACTGCGGTAACTCTTCGTCCGGTCCGGTTGTCGCTGCTGCGGTGAACGGTCGCTATGGGGTAGGTTCGATGAGCCTCGTACTTCAAGGAGTTGGTTATTCATGTCGCGTCGTCTGCAGACGATCGCCGCTTCCACTGCTGTCGCAGTTGCCGCCACCCTGGTCGGTGGTCTGGGCTCGACTGCCATGGCCTTCGACGTGGATCGCGTTGGGCCTGGCCCCGTGCCACCAAATCCGCTGCCGCGCACGTCGGCAATCGACTCCGGAGGCTTCGGTGCCGGAATCCGCTGGCGTGCCTGCGGGGACGCGCGCGGTCAGCAGTGCGCCATTTTCACGGTGCCTCGCCTGTGGTCGAAACCGCGCGGCGCTCAGATCGAGTTGTCTCTACGCCGACTACCTGCCCGCGGCAAGAATGCCGACCAGCGCCCCACAGTTTTCATCAATCCGGGTGGCCCGGGCGCTTCCGGTACGGAAACCGTCAAGGCCCTCGCCGATGATTTCGAGCCCTTGCGGAAGACCTTCAATGTTGTTGGATTCGACCCGCGGGGTGTAGCCCCGAGCGGACCACAAGTGCGCGAGTGCGACGCGTTACCCCTGGGCCAGCAACTGCCCATCGTTGGACCCATTAACTGGAACACTGCAGTGCGGTCCACCAACAACCAGATTGCATCGCAGTACGCGACATGCGTCGCCAAGAATCGGTCGATTCAAAAGGTCATCGCCACCCGACAGGTCGTCAGAGACCTCAACGCGATGCGCGCCGCAGTGGGCGACCGTCAGCTCACATACGTCGGCTACAGCTACGGAACCACGATCGGCCGCGCCTACCTTCAGAAGTACCCGCAACGAGTGCGGGCCATGATCCTCGACGGCGTCACCACCCCGACTGCCAACTGGACGAAAGACATTCCCGCGCGAATCACCGGTTCCTCCAAGGGCTGGCGGATGATCCGCAAGGAACTCGGTCCTGAGTTTCGCAGCGCCTACAACTACCTCAACTCCTACTTGCAATCCGCCGTCATTCCCACTGGGGACGCTGATCTGACCAGATGGCTAGCCTGGACGGCCGTGATCAACGGCTCACGCAACCCAGCGGCCCTGTCAGGCATTTATGGCTTTGCCTGTGAGACGGCTAGCGCGATCGGTTGGACGGGTTCGTGCCCGCCCCGGGCACGTACAGGTCAAGCATCAGTTCCCCAATCCAATCCGATGACTCAGATG
>CBFGTA010000039.1:0-18664 GCA_965651595.1 uncultured bacterium
CAATCGACACCTTGGTGTAGATCTGGGTCGTCATGACAGAGGCATGTCCGAGTAGTTCCTGGACGACGCGCACGTCCGCGCCCCCTTCGATGAGGTGAGTGGCGAAGCTGTGGCGTAAACAGTGCGGCGACACGGTGGCAGCCGAGCCGGGGTCAGCCCCCGCCGCTCCAGCAGCTTGCGCGGCCTTGCGCACCACCGCCCAGGCGCTCTGCCGCGACAGTCGCCCGCCCCGCTGGTTGAGCCATAGGGCGTTGGTCGGCGAATGTCCAGCAGCGAGCAGGGGTCGCGAGCGCACCAGATAGGCCTCGACACTGGCACAGGCATGGGAACCGACGGGGACCATCCGCGACTTGCCGCCCTTACCCTGCACGATGACGGTGGCGATGGGTTCGGCCCGCGTATCAATGTCGCCGAGGTCCAACGCCACGGCTTCACTGATGCGCGCCCCGGTGGCGTAGAGAAACTCCATCAATGCTCGGTCGCGCAACCCGGCCGGGGTGTCCGGGTCGGGAGCATCGAGCATGCCCAACACGGTGTCCACCGACAGCGCCCGGGGCAGGTCACGGGCCGGAACCCTCGGCCGCACGTCTCGGGTCGGGTCAGATGGGAGGACGCGCTCGCGATAGAGGTAGCGGTGGAAGGAACGCACGGCGCTGAGTCGACGAGCCACGCTGCGGTCGGCGGGCCTCGACCCGTCGGCGGGCTCGCGCAGCGCCTCAAGGAAGCCAAGGACTGTCTCTTCCGTGACCGTTTGCAGGTCGGTGAGGGCTTGTTCATTCAGGAAGTCACGATAGGTGCCCAGGTCCCGTCGGTAAGCTGCGAGCGTGTGTTGAGACACCCCTCGTTCGAACTCGAGATGGTGAAGAAACTCCGAGACTGCTGCATCTGGTGCCGTCGGCGACGACACGTCTAGGCCCGGTGGGAGAGGTCGAACACTCGACCCTGGGTGACCAGGTGCTCCCGCGCCGGCCACGGGACTTCGGCACCACGCAATTCGTGAAATCCGGTTCGAGCCGCGTGAGCAGTTGCCAGAATCCCCACTACCGCAGTGGGATTGCCGAGGTCGCCACCCATGACGCGATCCACGGCTTCGTCGAGGGGAACCCATGCACCCGGCATGGACACTTCTTCGGCCTCGTCGGTCGCAATGCGTCCTCCCGGTCGGGCCCGGACGTCTCGGGCCAGGAAGATGCGGAGCGCTTCGCTGGTGCCGCCAGGACTGGTGAAGAAGTCGACGAGCACATTCCACGTGTCGGCTTCGAGCCCGGATTCTTCAGCGAGTTCCCTCTGCGCAGTGACGAGCGCGCTCTCGCCCGTGTGGTCGAGCAGTCCCGCGGGCGGTTCGAACAGGGCCATGGACACGGGATGGCGGTACTGGCGCAGCAGGTACACCTCCTGGCGTGAGTTCAGCGCAATCACCCCGACGGCCCCGGTGTGGACGACAACGTCGCGGGTGACTGTCTCCGTGGCCTCTTCTGTGGTGGGAATGGTCACGGTGTCGGTCCGAACCTCCCACACGTTGCCTTCAAATCGGCAGGCGGATTCGATGATCGGATACGAGACGGTCTCATCGCGGACAGGCCCGTCCCACAAGTCTGGCCCGTACGCGGACTCAGCGTTGATCAACTGGGAATCCCCGGATACGGGCGCCCCGTCTTGCGGGCGATTCCCGCGGCAACTAGTTCTCGGAACAGTGGATGGGCCCGGTTGGGGCGTGAGGTGAACTCCGGGTGGGCCTGGGTCGCCACATAGTAGGGGTGCTGCTCGCTGGGAAGTTCCACGAATTCGACGAGGCCGTTTTCTGGGCAACGACCCGATACGACGAGTCCCCCGGCGACGAGCTTGTCGACCCACGCGGAGTTCACTTCGTAGCGGTGCCGATGCCGCTCGGCGACTCGGGTACGACCGTAGGCACGTTCGGCCAGAGTGCCGCGATCGAGTGCAGCTTCCCACTCGCCGAGCCGCATCGTGCCGCCCATGTCCCGCTGCCCACCGACCACGTCGATCTGTTCGGCCATCGTGGCCACTACCGGTTCGGGTGTGTCAGGTGCGAACTCGGTCGAGTTGGCTTCCCTCAAACCGACCACGTTGCGGGCGAACTCGATCACCATGCACTGCAGGCCCAGACACAAACCCAGCGTCGGCAAGCGGTTCTCGCGGGCGTACTTCAAGGCGCCGAGTTTTCCGTCGATTCCGCGCACACCGAACCCGCCCGGCACGCAGATTGCATCGAGATGAGCGAGCTTCGAAGCTGCACCCTCGGGCGTGGCGCATTCGTCGGAGGGAACCCACTCCAGCGACACGCCGCAATCATTGGCGAATCCGCCCGCCCGCAAGGCTTCCGTGACAGACAAGTACGCGTCGGGAAGGTCCACGTACTTGCCCACAAGTCCGACGGTGATCCGTTCTTTCGGGGAGTGAACCCGGCGCAGCAGATCGTCCCACTCGGACCAGTCGACGTCGCGGAACTTCACTCCCAGCCTGCGCACCAGGTAGGCGTCGAGGCCTTCGGCATGCAGGACCTTCGGGATGTCGTAGATACTCGGGGCGTCAGCCGCTGCCACGACCGCTTCGAGGTCAACGTCACACATCAGCGAAATCTTGCGCTTGATGGTGGCCGGGACTGCTCGGTCAGCCCGCAAGACGAGTCCGTCGGGCTGGATGCCGATCGAACGCAGCGCGGCCACCGAATGCTGGGTCGGTTTCGTCTTCAGTTCACCACTCGGGCCGATGTAGGGCAGCAGGGACACATGCAGGAAGAACACGTTGTCGCGGCCAACCTCGTGGCGCACTTGCCGGATCGACTCCAGGAACGGCAGGGACTCAATATCGCCTACGGTCCCGCCCACTTCGGTGATTACAACGTCCACGTCGGGCCCGCCCATAGCCAGGATGCGGGACTTGATTTCGTTGGTGATGTGGGGAATCACTTGGACGGTATCGCCGAGGTACTCGCCGCGACGCTCCTTGGCGATGACTGTCGAGTACACCTGCCCGGTGGTGACGTTAGCTTTGGCTTCCAGATTCCGGTCGAGGAATCGCTCATAGTGGCCGATGTCGAGGTCGGTTTCGGCGCCGTCGTTGGTGACGAAGACTTCACCGTGTTGGAACGGGTTCATGGTTCCGGGGTCGACGTTGAGATAGGGGTCGAGCTTCTGCATGGTGACGCGCAGACCGCGGGCAACGAGGAGGTGACCGAGGCTCGACGCCGTAAGTCCCTTGCCCAGCGAACTCGCAACTCCACCAGTGACAAATATGTGCTTACTTTGAGTAGGACTCACGGGTTACCAGGCTAACAGGTGCCGAGTGCGAGCGGGCTCAAATGCCCGTGGGTGGCCTTCGGCAAGTCGCGCCGCCCGCAGGTGCGCGGGCGTCGGCAATGGCTGCTGGCGGAGCGGCTTGGCGATGGCGAACGTTCTACGGCGAATCCTCGTGGCGATGTTGTGCAGCGGTGTCGACGAGTTCCTGGGCGTGGGCTTGGGCCAACTCGGACTCGCCAAGGCCACCCAACATGCGGGCCAGTTCACGGACTCGCTCATCGCGGGGCAAGCGCGTCACACGTGAACGAACCACCCCGTCGGCGGCATCTTTGGCAATGTGGAAGTGATGATCGGCGTAGGCGGCCACCTGTGGGAGGTGCGTGACGACAATGACCTGGGCCTGTTGCCCGAGTCGTGCCAGGCGGCGACCAATCTCGATCGCGGCCGCTCCCCCGACACCGGCGTCCACTTCGTCAAAAACGAACGTCGAGACGGTGTGTTGGCGGCTCACCACCAGTTCGAGTGCCAGCATGATGCGCGACAGTTCCCCGCCGCTAGCCGACGTCGCTAGCGGCCCGGCCCCCGCACCCTCATGAAGTGCCAGCGTGAAAGCAACCCTGTCGGCGCCGCTGGCACCGAACCCCACCTGCCGGGACGATTCCGAGTCCGATGACGAACCACTCGCAGATGCGGGGTCGTCACCACTGGCGTCGATGGTGAGGGGGTCAGTGGTTGCCGACGTCGGCAGATAGTCGACGTTGACACCGAAGCGCGCAACCCCCATACCCAGGCCCGCGAGTTCGGCGTTGACGGCGTCGACCAAGCCTTGGGCTGCGGCACTGCGCGCGTGGTGCAGTTGACGGGCTACCACCGCGAGTTGCTGCCGCGCCTGCACCCGGGCCCGTTCCACCGCGTCGGTGTCGAGCAACTTCTCCAACTCGTAGACACGACCGGCAGCCTTCCGGGACCACTCGATCGCGTCTGCGAGTTGGGGGCCGTACCGGCGTTTGAGGTCGGAGAGCATGGCGATGCGCTCTTGAACAATGGCCAGCTCACCAGGATCGGCGTCAATATCGGCCGAGTAGCTCGACAAGTCAGCACCTAGCTCGGACGCCAGTACCTCCAGGTCGACGATGCGCGAAACGAGCGGTTCGAGCGAGTCGGGGTCAAGGTCAGCAAGCCGCTCAAGAGCGCGGCGTGCCTGGCCGATCCCGCCCATCACACTGTGGTCGACGATGGCGTCGTCGTCGGGTCTCAATGAGGCGAGTGCTTCCTGAACGCCAGCAGCGAGTTCCGAAGCGTTGCCGAGCCGCCGCACCCGGGAATCGAGGGCATCGTCCTCACCAAGTTGGGGAGCAACCTGCTCCATCAGTTCGAGCCCCTCACGCAAGGCGTCGAGTTCTGTCTCATATTCGCCACGACGCGTGCGCGCTGTGGCGGCGTCTTCGTCTCGGGCCCGCACCTCGAGGTACGCCTGCGAGTAGGCCTGCTTCAGTGCCGCAACGTCCGGCCCGGCGAAGCGATCGAGCACGTCACGCTGCTCGCCGGAGCGGCGCAGTCTGACCTGGTCGCTCTGTCCGTGAATGGCGACGAGCTGTTCGGCGATTCGTGACAGAACGTCCTGCGGAACCGCCACTCCACCAGCGAACCCTCGGCTGCGACCGGATCGAATCTGGCGCATGACGATCAGTCCGCTGTCGTCAATCCCGCCTCCCGCCTCGTCCACTGCCTGCGCCACATGGGCACGGGCAGCTGCGTCTAGGCCATCCAGGATCCAAACGCCTTGAACTTGGGTGTCCCCCAAACTCGACAATCGGGGGTCGGCTTTGCCCCCGGTCAACAGGTTCAGCGCTGTCAGCACCATTGTCTTGCCCGCGCCGGTCTCGCCGGTCAGCACGTTGAGGCCGGCCCCCAGTTCTACGGTGGCCTCTGCGATGGAACCGACGTTGCGTAGGTCGAGTTCTTCCAGCATTAGCTGGCACTTTCCGGTTTGCGGCTGCGCCAGCCCGCGACGGGCAACTGAAACTTCCCCACCAGTCGGTCAGTGAAGGGCGAGCGGTGCAGGCGCGCAAACAACACGTCTCGCCCACTGCGGCGCATCGTTACTCGGCTGCCGGCAACGAGGTCGGCGGTCCGTCGACCGTCACACCACACCACGGCGTCCTCAGACGCTTCGAGCAGCCGAACCTCAACCCGCGAGTGCGGGCTCACCACGAGTGGTCGATTGAACAGTGCATGAGCACTAATCGGAACCACCAGCAAGGCCTCCACATCGGGCCACATGACTGGGCCGCCGGCTGAAAACGCGTAGGCGGTTGACCCGGTCGGGGTCGCGCAGATGATTCCATCACATGCCCACTCCGACACGGGCCGGTCATCCACAGCGCTGATGACCTCGATCATGCGACCGCGGCTGGTCTTCTCAATCGTAACGTCGTTGAGACACCAGTTGGAAACAGCAGACCCGTCGGGACGTTTGACTTCTACCTCGCAGGTCATTCGATTCTCGACCGTGTACGCCCGATTCACGACCGCGTCAATTACCGACGGCAAATCATCGCGTTCGCTTTCGGCCAGAAATCCCATGTGGCCAAGATTCAAACCGAGTAGGGGGACATCGTCGCGCCGGGCGTACTCCGCGCCCCTGAGAATCGTGCCGTCGCCCCCTAACACGATGATCAATTCGCAGTCAGCGGCCCCCTCGTCGTCGTTGACCACTTCGAGTCCGTGCAGGTCGGCCACCACCGGCGCATCGGAAGCCAGGATTCGAGCAGTAATCCCGACGGCGCTCAAGCCCGCCACGGCTTGGCGAGTGGCTTCTACTGCTTCGGGCCGCCGCATGTGCGGCATCAACAGGACTGCGCGGGACGCGTCACTTGATGTCATCGATAGTCCCCTCACCGCGCGTGGTCTTGTCGGACTCGGACGTAGACCGTGTCGCATCGTCGGCTGCTCGAACCGCTGATGGCGGTTTGGTCGGGTCAGCCCAAATGCCAGTGACCTGTCTGCAGTCGATGCTAGTGCCTGCTGCGCTGATCTCTCGTAACCAAAGGAAGAACTCTCGGTTTCCCTTCGGGCCGGGAAGCGGACTTGGGGCAACTGCCGCCACCGATAAATCCAAGGCCTCCGCGGCGTCGGCCACACCAACAACAGCGGCCTGTCGCTGTAGCGGATCGGTCACGACGCCCGTCTTCGGGACCGCGTTCCGCCCCACCTCGAACTGGGGTTTGACCATCAGTAGGAAATCGGCGCCGGGTGCAGCGAGGTCGGCCAATGCCCCCATGACCAGCTGCAACGAAATGAAACTGAGGTCGGCGACCACCAGGGTGATCGGCTCGGCCTCGCCGAGGTCGCTGCTCGTGAGGTGCCGAACGTTGCACCGATCGTGAACCACGACTCGCGGTTCGGATCGCAGCGCCCACACCAGTTGGCCATAGCCCACATCGACAGCGTGAACGCGCCTGGCTCCGCCATCAAGCAGCACGTGGGTGAAGCCACCAGTGCTCGCCCCGGCATCAAGGCAGACCCGATCGGCCGGATCGACACCCGTTGCGTCCAATGCACCCAGCAGTTTGTGCGCTCCCCGCGATGCCCACCGCGATCCCCAGGTGGAGTTACGGGGCATGTCTTGACCGACGCCGCTGGCCTGCGCGTTTGGGGCGTCGATCACACGGACACTGTCGGCGGGTGCCACCTGTCGGTGAACTTTGGTCGACACCAGCCCGTTGACCTGCACCAATTGTGCCGCGATCATTTCCGTCGCCTGGGCGCGGCTGCGGGCAAGTCCCCGCCGCACCAGTTCGACATCGAGTCGCCGACGAGTCACGCAGCATCCCTCAGATCGATCGATGGCCCCTAGCCGCCGCTGGCGCTCTCCGGTGAGCCATCGAGTTCCTGACGAGCCGCCACGTACAACTCGTTCAGAGCGTCGGCCTGTTCGTCCGCGGGAAGCTCTGCTATCGCTCTAACCCGCTCATCGCTGATGTCGAACGTCAGTGCCGCCTGCTCGCCTTCGGCAGTGCCACCCGTGGGTGGGTTCGCCAGCGTACCTTCAGAATCGCTCACAGTCGTCTACTTGCTGTGTGGACCAGCTCGTCTCAGCTTTTCGCCGGTGACGACTTCTTCGCCGCCGCATTCGCTGGAGCCTTCTTGGCGGGAGCCTTCTTCGCCGCCGCCTTCGCTGGAGCCTTCTTCGCCGCCGCCTTCGCTGGAGCCTTCTTCGCCGCCGCCTTCGCGGGGGCTTTCTTGGCGGGAGCCTTCTTCGCCGGAGCCTGGGAGCCCGTGGTTGCAGTCACCTTGGCTGTGGCCGACTCAGCAGCAGCGCGGGCGGAATCGGCGGCGCTGCCGGCCGCGGCTCGAGCAGAATCGGCAGCCGACTTGGCTGAGGTTGGCGCGGCCGCGCGGGCAGCCTCAGCCGTTGCAGAAGCCTTCTCGGCGACGGCACTCGCCGCTGCGAGGGCTGGGCCCTTGGCTTGTTCGACGGCAGCGCTGACGCGCTTGGCAGCTGCACTCTGCGATGCGGCACTGCGGGCGGTCTCGGCCGCCGCTGCTGCCTGAGAGATCTTTTCCTGAGCTTGTGCGGTCACCTCAGCGAGCTGTGCTTCGAGTCGCTGGACGTGACGGCGCACACCAGCAAGCTCTTCTTCGCGCACGAATCCCATTCGCCCAACGGCCTTGTCTACCTCAGACTTGATAATGCCCACGACCATGTCGCGTTGGGTGTTGCTCTGCTCGACGAGTTCTTCGGCGAGTTCCTGAATCTGCTCACTGAGCGCATCGGTGGAGATGTTCGCCCCACTCGTCTGGGCCATCAGCGACTCAGCTGCTTCCCGGGCCTTGGCAACAGAAACTTCGGCCATGCCAGACGCCATCTGGACGTAACCCTTCAGTGCTTCAAGCATGAGCACTCCTTCCAATCTGTGGCGCACTCGGGCACCACACGTATGAGTGAACGAGCATGACTCGCTTCGTTGGCCACCGTATCGTGTTCCAGGTAGATTCGGCGCGTCCGCATCCCCCACAATCGGCGCGGGCCGATAAGTTATCCCCGTCAAGCGACAGCAACATCGGAAGATCAGCAAACCAGAGCGGTGAAGGATCACGATTCGTGGCATCGATCGAAGAATGTGAAGACGCAGTCGCCTCGTTGGTGGAGCGACTAGATTCTTACGACGCCAACGCCCGGAAGGCCAACATCCCAGACCGAACCCTGGTACTCCACCTGTACGACCTTGACCTCGACTTTCGCGGAGACCTCACCGAAGGAGCCCTCAAGAACGTTCGGATCACGCACGATCGCTCCCGACCGGACGTCAAGTTGTCGATGACCAGCGACGACCTCGTCGCCATGACCCGCGGCGAGTTGAAGTTCGCCCAGGCGTGGGCAACTGGTCGCGTACGCCTCGAAGCCTCAATCAAGGATCTCCTGCGCCTACGCAAACTGGTATGAGCCAACACCGGGGCTGATGGCGGTCTATCGGTTTAGCGCATCCCACGCCGCACGGGCGGTTTCCAGTTCGGATTCATCAATGCCGCCTGGCAGACCACTGCTCGCACCAGTGCTGGCCACGTTGCCGTCGACGTGGGCCCAGATCGATTCGAGGGCCGCACACAGGCGTTCTTCGGCTTCAGTCGCCTCCGCTAGTAGTCCGCGCAAGTCGGCGCGCACCAAGTGGGGGCGCTGCCCGGCAGGGGCGGCGACGAGGTCGTCAAACCCGGTGACTCCCGTCAGCACCAACAAGCTGTCCATACCAGCCGCGCGAGCGGCTGCGATGTCCGTGTCGAGTCGGTCACCTACCACGAGTGGTCGTTGGGAGGTGACGATGGCTTGCGCTCGCGTCAACATGTCGGGCTCTGGCTTTCCCACGCTCGTCGGTGTACGACCGGTGGCAGTCACCAACGTCTGCACCAGGGAGCCGTTGCCTGGTGCGACCCCCAGTTCGGTGACGAGGGTGGTGTCGAGGTTAGTGACGATCCAGTCGGCACCTTGGTGGAGGGCGCCAGCGGCCTGCTTCAGTTGCTGCCAGGAGATGTCGGGGTGGAATCCCTGGAGGACAGCCTGAGGATGGTCGGTGGCTTCGGCCACGATGGTGAAGCCGTGTGACTCTACGGCGCTGCGTAGCCCACCACCGCCGACGATGAGAACCGGCTCATCAGGTGCATGGTCTTTGGCTAGGCGCTCGGCCGCGACGGCGCTCGACGTCACGACCAGTGCGGGATCCGTCGGGATGCCCAGGCTGTCGAGTTGGCCAGCGATGTCGGCCGGGGTGCGGCTGGCGTTGTTGGTGGCGTACGCCAGAGCGAGGCCTTGCTGACGACACTCGGCGAGGGATTCGGCGGCATGGTCGATGGCCCCGGCCCCGACATAGACGGTGCCATCAAGGTCGAGCAACAGCGCGTCGTATTCGCTGACGGGTGCAACCATCACTGACCACCACCCCAGTCGGCCAACCGATCGGCAGCGTCGGTATCAAGGTTGACATCGGCTTCGGCCGCCCGAGCGAACCAAACCTGTGCGCGCTGGTCTTCTCCGGCTTCAACGTACGTTTGCGCCAGGGCGTAGGCGACCCGCACCTTGGTCGCCGGATCCCCGGAACTGCTCGTCGCCAACGGCAACAACAGGGAAATGGCCGCCTGGTGCTGGCCCAAGTCCGAGCGGGCACCGGCCTTGACGATCAGCGCTTCGCACCGACTGTCGTAGCTCAGGCCAGCGACGGCTTCATCACTGATGAGATCCACTGCCCGCTGCGGCTCCCCGAGCGCCCGCTCGCAATCGCCGATCAAGCCGACTAGGTCGCTGCTGCGCGACATGCGCTGAGCGGCCTTGAGTTCTCGCCGCGCGAGCGAGAAGTCCCCGCACTGATAGGCGGCCACTCCGGCGGCTTCCCGAACCACGGCCGAATGCTTCGCAACTCGCGCCGCCTCCAGGGAGTATTCCAAAGCCTTCGCGGGATCCTCTTCCATCACGGCCACGGCTCCGGCGAGCAGTTTCGTCACCCATTCCTGGGCTCCGGGGCGGAGCCGTTCGAGTTCTTTTCGCGCTCCGAAAGGGACGAGTTCGGGATCGATATCGTCAAGCTCAGGGAACCGTCGAACTTTCTCGGGCCTGTCGCTGTCACTCATGGTTCTCCACCTGTCCGTGTGTCTGAAACGTTCACAGTCACGATGAGCGAGCACGCGGCCATTCGCCAGGACCCATCGAGCGCCTAGCCTATCCGCGTTTCATGCCCGCTACCCGCCGGGCTACCCGCCGCTCGGCCAGATGTCGTCAGCCGCGAGTTCATGACAGGATCGGGGCAGGCACAGAGCAGGTTCAGAACAGGCCGACGGTGGTGGGTTCAGCACGACCTCCTGCCCGGGCCTGCCTGGTATCTACGGCGCGAGAGGTGAGGGAATCAACAGTGGTGAATTATGCGGTGGTTGGGGCGGGAGCGGTCGGCGGCTATTTCGGGGCGCGACTTGCCCATCAAGGCCATCAGATGCAATTCGTCTTTCGGTCCGATGCGGACGTGGTTCGGCGAGACGGCCTGCGGGTTGAATCTCCCACTGGCGACTTCACCATCGCGGACCCGAACGTGGTGTCTGCCACCGCGGACCTTGATGTGGCTGACGTGGTCATTGTCGGGGTCAAGGGCCACGCGAACGCGGAAGTGGCACCGCAGGTTGCTCAGATTGTGAAGCCGGGCGGGGCAATCATCCTGATCCAGAACGGCGTTGGTTCGGAGTCGATCTATGCCGAGCACGTCGACTCGAGCGTCACCGTGATCGGTGGCCTAGCGTTCATCGCCTCCGAGAGGGTGCCTCCGCGCACGGTGGCTCACCACGATTACGGAATGCTCACGCTCGCCGACTACGCGCCCGACTACTCGCCAGTACCGCCGAGCCCAATCACCCGAACGGTTGCTGAGGATTTCCAGAGCGCCGGTGTTCCCACCGACGTCTCCGATGACTTGCTCTTGTCCCGATACACGAAGTTGTTGTGGAACGTGCCGTTCAATCCCCTCACTGTCATCCTCAACGCCACGACGGCTGTGCTCATGGAATCGGCCGAAGCCACCGAGCTGATCCGATCGCTGATGGATGAGGTACGGGCTGTAGCGAGAGCCGACGGGCGCGACATCGCGCCTGAGATCGTCGACGTGCTGATCCAAAGCACCCAGGTGATGAAACCGTACGAACCGAGCATGAAAGTCGACTATTCGCACGCCCGCCCGTTAGAGATTGATCTGATCCTCGACGGGGTTCTGGATCGTGCCGCGGCCCTCGGGGTAGCGACGCCGCGGCTAGCAACAGTGCGGGCCCTGGCGTCGTTCCTTGATCGACGCAACCGCGGCAACATTGGAAGCGACGGTTGATCCGTGAAGGTTGCTGCTGACGTTCCCTGGATCGGGCGCAGCCAAGACTTGCGCGAGCGCCAAGTCGAGCTGTTCTGGTCTCGCCTGGCTGAGCACCGGCAGCGACTCCTGTGGTCGCGCGAGCAGATCGACAGCCACCAGCTGCACTCCCTCAATCGCCTCCTCACTTTCGCGCGGGAACACAGTTCGTTCTACCGCGAGCATCTTGCTAGCGTGCCCGAACAGGTCTCCGATGTCGGCGCCCTGGGGGCACTGCGTCCGACAACGAAGCAACAGCTGATGGACAACTGGGATCGGGTGTGTACCGATCCGGGCCTGTCACGGGCCCGGGCCGAAGAGTTCCTGGCAGACCAAACCGAGTTCGACTTCATCGACGAACAGGGAACGTCGTGTTTCGTGTCCGGGGGCAGTTCCGGCGTGCGGGGCGTGTTCCCTTGGTCGTTTGAGTTCTTAGCCGAGGCCGGTGCGGTAGCGTTTCGGCACCTCGACGTGGCGGTCGCGGGCGGTGTTCCGCGGGTGCGTGCCGTTATGACGGCCGGAGCTCCGCCCCATGCCAGCACCCCGCTGTTCGGGCTGCCGCTTGACTCGGCCGAAAGCATTGCGGTGGTGGCGGCTGGGCAACCTTGGGACTCGATTGCCTCTGCTCTGGTCGAGGCAAATCCGCGCACTCTCATCGGGTATCCGTCTGTCATCGCAGTCGCAGCCCAGGCGTCGGCACGAGGGAACCTGCCGATTTCTCCCGAGGCGGGTTTGACGAACTCGGAGCCCCTCGGTGACGACGCGCGCGCTGACATGGTGAATGCCTGGTCTGCGTCGGTCAGCAATCAGTGGGGTTCGACTGAGGCGGGAATACACGCGGTCCAGTGCTCGATGTCGCGGGGGCTGCATCTGGCTGAAGACTGCATCATCCTGGAACGTGTTGATGCCGATAACCGTCCGGTGGCCGATTCCGAACCTGCCGAGCAGATTCTGGTGACCAACTTGACCAACCTGGCGTTTCCCATCATTCGTTACGCCATGAACGACGTGATCGACTATCTGCCGCAATCGTGTGCCTGCGGTTGCCGGTTCCGGCTGATTGATTCTGTCGCCGGCCGGGCCGACGATGCGTTCACGTACGGCGACGTCAGTGTCGCTCCCATCGTGTTTCGGCACGTGCTCGGGCGCTTCCCGTCTGTCACCGAGTACCAAGTCCGCCAAACGGAGCGGGGGGCGAACGTTGACGTTGTGGGCGAGTCAAGTGATGAGCACGCGATCGCTGCGGGCCTGGTCGAGGGTCTACTGGCCGCCGGATTGCCCGATCCAGACGTCACGCTTGCGTACGTGTCCCGGATCGCCCGCAACCCGGGGACGGGGAAGCTGCGGCGTTTCGTGCCGCTGCCAGGTGCCGGCTAGGCCCTAGGTCGCATCCGCAGGGTGCAGGCTGCGGGTCGACATGTCGAGCAGTTGACTGAAACTGACGGGCCGCGAGAACACGAAACCTTGAACCCGTTGGCAGCCAGCCTCGCGAACTAGGGCGAGCTGATCGACGTGCTCCACACCCTCGGCCACTGTCGTCAGGTCCAGGAGATGACCGAGCTCCACCATTCCAGTGAAGATCGAGCGGTCGGCAGCGTCGTGGACGATCCGATCAACG
Organism: uncultured bacterium; assembly: GCA_965651595.1. Taxonomy (GTDB): domain Bacteria; phylum Actinomycetota; class Actinomycetes; order S36-B12; family UBA10799; genus CBFGTA01. Next base: position 13,251 of record CBFGTA010000039.1, read on the forward strand.
AACACTTTGTCAATCTTGAGAGCGTCGACGGACAGGTTCCGCAGCTGCCCCAGGGACGAGTAACCAGTACCAAAGTCGTCGATGGCAATCTTGAAGCCCGCATCTTTGAGATCGGCCATGAGTGCACCGACCGGGGCGTCGTGGGAGAAGTACTCGGATTCGGTGATCTCGAGGATCACGGTGTCGGATTCGACTCCCGCGACTCGAGCCGCGGTAATCACGTCGTTGACGAACTGGTCGTTGATGAGCTGTTGAACGGACACGTTGATGCTGATACAAGGTGCTACGGCACTCGGATTGCCCAGGCGCGCCGTTTGCTGCCAGCGGGCGAGATCAGCGAAGGCCTGGTTCATGATCCACCGGCCTACTTCGCCGATGAGTCCGGTGGCTTCGAGCCGGGGAATGAACTGCCCCGGCGACACGAATCCGCGGTCGGCGGAATTCCACCTCAGCCAGGCTTCAGCGCTGGCGATGTGCCCTGTGTCCGCGTCAACGATCGGCTGATAGGCGAGCGAGAACTCGTGGCTGGCGGCTGCTCGGTGCAGCGCCATGTCGAGGGTCAGCCGATCGACGAGGTTGGCGCGGATCGAGTCGTCGAACACGATGATGGTGCCGCGGCCGCGGGTCTTGGCGATACTCATTGCCGCGCTCGCGTCGCGGAGGAAGTCGTCGGCCCCGTGGCGGCTACCGTCAGCGAACACGACCCCCATGCAGGCGGTGACTGTCAGGCGAGATCCGCGTACGGTGAACGGGGCTCGGAGCACGGCCTGCACATCGCGAGCGATCGTGGCTGGCTGGCCGGTGAGTCCGTTGCACACGATCGCGAACGTGTCGCCACCGAGGAACGCGAGCAGTTCCCCCTCCGGCACGGACGAAGAAATCCGCTCACCGACTGCTCGCACCAGCTCGCGACTGGCCTCGAGGCCGAGGGAATCGCGGATCGATCCGTAGTCATCCAAGTTGACCACGACCATCCCCGATAGGGGTCGCTCGCCATTCGCATCCACCATCAACAGTTCGAGGTGCTCGCGCAAGAAGTTCTCGTTGGGCAGTTCGGTCGACGAGTCGAAATTGGCCTGGTGATACAGGGACCTCTCGAGGCGTTTCTGTTCGGAGATGTCGCGAACGGCGGCCATCAAGATGGTCTCGCCACCTGCGTCTCGCGAGGTGACGGCCCACTCGGTTTCGATGATGTCGCCGCCTACGTCGAGGGTCGCCTCGAACCGTCGGCCAGGTTCGAACAGGGCCGTGTCCCACACCATCGTCACCCGCGACACAGCTTCCGGAAGCGCTCGGTGGACTTCAAGGGCGGACCGTTGGTGCAGCACCTGCGGCAATGATTGCCCCGCGAGGTGGCCTTCACCGGGCGGGTGCACGCCTAGGATTCTGTCCCCCGCGACGTTGACGCCTCGAACCGTGCCGTTTGAACTGTATTCGATGATTCCGTCGGGGGCTGCGCGCAGGACGTGCACCAGGTGGTCGGCGAGTTGGGCTCGGGCATGTTCGCGCTGGGTGACAGCCTGCTCGAGTTGTTCGGCCTGGTCAGCGAGAAGCTTGCGCTGTTCCGCCACAGCGAAGTACTGGCGATCAGTGATGCGTCGAGCCGTGGCCGAGATAGCCCAGATGGCGACCAGGAAGACTATCCTGCGCGTCACGTCCAACCAGTTCCACGGTTCCGCCAACCCGAAGTACCAGGCCGAGCCGATGAGCCCAACGACGCCGACGAGGGTCACGTACATGGCGGGACGTACTCCGAGAATGACGGCGGCCGCCATGATCGGAACTGCCATCCAATACGGGGAGCCATATCGGATGGGTACTGCTAACAGATCGAAGCACGTTTGCACGACCAGAAACACCTGGGCCACAACGGCAAGGATGATCCCCCCGCGGTAAACGCCTCTCCACGTCTGGGCACGGTTGACGAACAGTTGCACCACGAGCAAGAAGATCACCAGCGAACCGGTAAGAGTCGCAGTGAGCACGCCGCGGCTTTGGAGATCCGCTAGGCCTAGAATGATGGCGGCTGGAACGGACACATACACGAGCAGCGCGATTCGGCGTCGCAGTACGTTGAGTTCGTCGGCTTCGGATGCGAGGTGCGCGGCGTAGGACGAGGGTGGCGTCATGACATGACCACCTCCCTCGTTGTTGGCTGTGGCAAGCGCTCAACCAACTGGTCTCTGCATCGGTTCCACCGTCGATCATGGCATACGACGTCACGGAAAGCGTTCCCACGATCACGCCAAGTTATGCATGGGCAGCAGTTTGTTACTCATGCGCCGGCGCAGAGCAGGCTCGTGGTGGGTCGTTTCTTAGCGGTTGGCGCAGAATCCGAAACTGGTGGGGTTCGAGTTCGAGATCTCGTCGTTCCAGCCAGCACCGCTGGCCGTCATGGTGGGAGCCGTGAAGGAATAGGTAGCATTCCACACGTTGTAGGGGGTGCCGTTGAGGGGTGCCGTCGACAGGTCCACGTCCACTTCCCACACGATGGGCGTGGGCGAAGTGGTGGTCACTGTGATCGTGGCGCAGTAGCCGGTGCCCCAATCGTTGTCGATCGTTGAACTGTACTCGGCCGGGGCGGGCGGCGCCGGTGGGCGTTCGGCGCAGAACGAGAGAGTTCGCGGATTGTTGACGTCAACAGTGTTGTTCCAACCCACCCCGGTGGCGGTGAGGATTCCGCCGCTGAAGCCCTGGTTGGTGAAGTTCGACGTGCTGGTGATGGTCTGAGCATTCAACGGGAACGTGGTCAGGTCCACGGTGACTTCCCAGGTGATGGGAGTGGTCGAGGTGGTAGAGACGGTGGTCTCAGCGCAGAAGCCGGGCCCCCAGTCGCTGGTGATCTGCGTCTGGGCGGACACGACAGCGGCAGAGCTGGGATAGGTGGCCTGGAAGTTATCGAGGCGGTAGTTCGCGTTTCGAAGGTTGGAGAACGCACCCGTGTAAATGCCTGCGTTCCACGGGGGATTGACGGGAACGGTGTAGGTGCGGGTCTCGCCGTTGTAGCTCGCGGTCGCGATACGGGTCGTGGCGTCGTACTGCAGGAGCAGCTTCTCCAGGGTGCTGTTGTTCCCGACGACGACGGGTGTGCCGACCGCTACGTACGTGCCGTTGTTGACGTAGCCGATTTCGAGACTGATCTGGTTGCCGCCAGATTTGAAGATTGATGCCGTCAGTGCGCTGACCTGCGTGGCGTGACCGAGCATCGCGATTCCGAAGCGGACGTTGTTATTGCCGTTGGGAATGTTGACGATGTCGGCGGACACGTCGCTGCTCGTCGACAACCACGGCGTGCGGGCGAAGGCTACCGAGTTGGCGCCGCCGTTGTAGCGCAATGCGGACGAGTTGATTTGCCAGTTCGCTGTCTCCGACCAGGTTGGGCCGCCGCTGTTGGAGAACCCGCTGCCGTTGTTGATTTCAAGGGTTCGGGAGTTGTTCATGGCCCCGGCGTTGAACTGATCGCGGATCTCGACGGGGGCGTCGGTTGGCCATGGCGGGTTCTGCTTCATCGACCCCACCGTCAGGCCACCGAAGTCAGCAGCGCGCACCACAACCAGTGAGGACCCCAGCACAGCGAGGCTGAGCAGGCTCACCAACAGGACCAAAAAGCCGGTGGATGTAGACCATCGCGGCACATGTGGCCAGTGGTGTTGGTGGACGTTCATCAGGCATGCACCACCAAGGTGATGGTGATCTGCGAATTCACGCTGCTGATGGCGTTGAGGTTGGCGCCGTCATTCGACGCCCAACTCACGGTAGTTCCAGAAGCTGGCACCGTGCCGCTGAGGGTGGCGAGTTCCGTGTACGGGCTGGTGTAATCCAGTACTTTCATCGTGTACTTCAATCCGGCACAGCCGCTGGGAACGGTGGCGAATCGGACGGATCTCAGTTCGTAACGGGGGTTGGGGCTAGAAACGTAGGCCGTTCGCACCTGATCGAGGACCACGTTGCCGTTATTACAGCGAGAAATCGATCCATCCGCCGCACCGAACGGCGTCACTGTGAGTCCACCGAGTCCAGCAGCTGCAGCAACTCCGGTGGCGATCAATATCCCGCCCAACAAGCAGGCAACGGCGATCAGTAGGCGACGAATCATCATCTATCACGGCCCCACAAGCAGGATCGCGATATGGGCAGATTCGCTGACAGAGACGGGTGAACCGCTGCCGGTCAGGGTAATGGTCGCATTGCCACCGCTCACCGAAAGGGTGCCGGTGGAAGTGTTAAGCACTGTGGGTACCGAATTCGTGATGGTGACGGAATAATCTGCACCGTCACACGCGCCGCTCACACCACTCAATAGCACCTGGTTATAGGAAAACGTAGTGTGACCGGACTGAACCGCCATTCCGCCCCACTGGACAGTGATGCCATCGTCGTCGCAGCTCTGAATGACGGAACTATCTGCACCGATCTGTTGCGGGGCGAGACCACCGAGAGAGGCCGCCGAGGCACCAACGATCCCCATCGCCAAGAGCCCCAGCCCGACAGCAATCACGATGCCGCGCGGGCCCCGCAATCGGGCGGACAAGTTCGGCTTCACGCGCTCCCGCCCTCCTGCCCTCACCCTACCGGCGGACACCACGCCATCTACAGCTACGTACCGTAACTATTGTAGGCGCCATAATCTCCAAAGCACAGACCTATAGGTCGAATTAATGAGAGGTGAGCCACAGCATTCCAAACCGTCGGCACTCTCCGTAGTCACGGCACGCCACCGGGTAAGGACGTCACGACAGCTGGGCAGAAAACATCCGAACAACAGGGTTAACCACAACTGGCCCGCACACGCGAGGTGTACGGGCCAGTTATGAAGGATGTCCGGCGGCGACCTACTCTCCCACTCCGTCTCCAGAGCAGTACCATCGGCGCTGAGGGGCTTAGCTTCCGGGTTCGGAATGGGACCGGGCGTTTCCCCCTCGCTATTGCCACCGAAACTCTATGGAGATGTCAGTCAGTCATGCCTGCGATGAGGCATTGTTCCCGACCGTATCTCGGGAACCGCATAGTGGACGCGATGCAATAAGTGTGTGGCAAGCCCTCGGCCTATTAGTACCGGTCAGCTCCATGCGTCGCCGCACTTCCACTTCCGGCCTATCAACCCAGTGGTCTACTGGGGGCCTTACCAGGTTGACCCTGTGAGAGCCCTCATCTTGGAGTGAGTTTCCCGCTTAGATGCTTTCAGCGGTTATCTCGTCCGAACGTAGCTAATCAGCCGTGCCCTTGGCAGGACAACTGACACACCAGAGGTTCGTCCATCCCGGTCCTCTCGTACTAGGGACAGGTCTCCTCAAGACTCTTACGCGCGCGGCGGATAGGGACCGAACTGTCTCACGACGTTCTAAACCCAGCTCGCGTGCCGCTTTAATGGGCGAACAGCCCAACCCTTGGGACCTACTCCGGCCCCAGGATGC
>CBFGTA010000040.1:0-17683 GCA_965651595.1 uncultured bacterium
GGCTCCTTGCCCTCTGATTCACTGGCCAGGCCTTCCTCAGCCACCACATCATGGACAATCTTGCGCTCGAAAGCCGACATGGGCTCCAATCGAACGGGTTCTCCGCTGTCGCGAGCCTTTCGACACGCTTCACGCCCCAACTCCGCCAGGTGACGTCGACGGCCAGCTCGATAGCCAGCGATGTCGAGCATCAGGCGGCTCCGTTCGCCAGTCTCCTGGGTGACCGCCAATCGGGTCAGCTCTTGGATCGCGTCCAGAACTCGCCCATCCTTGCCCACCAACTGGGTCAGATCGGCACCCACGATGGCGACTGTCGCGCGATCCTTCTCGACATCGAGTTCGATATCGCCATCGAGGTCAGCAATGTCGAGAAAAACCTCGAGATAATCAGCGGCGATGTCTCCTTCGCGCTCAAGTTGGGCAACACCTCGGGGAGCTTCACCGCCAGAATCAGCCTGCTCAGAGGTCATGTCTGCCATGGGAGCTTCCGACTCCGTTGATTCGGTATCAGCAGTGACACTGTCATTGTCGGTCATGGGTTCTCCACCTATCGCTTCTTCTTCTTAGATCGCTTCGATCGCGACTTCGTGTGCGGGGATTTTCGGGAGGGCTGCTTTGGTGGCGAAGAACCTCCACCAGTCGATGTAGACCCTGAGCTCTCCGCCCCACTTCCAGCACCAGAATCCTTTCCAGAGTCGTCAGCGGATCCATCACTGTTGTCATCCGAACCAGAGGAACCGGTGGGAGAATCACTTCCACCAGCGGAATCGCCTTCGCCACCGGATCCCGACTTGCCGCCTTGTTGCCGTTGAGAACGGGACTGACGCTTGGGCTGTTGCCGCCGCACCCCGGTCTCACCCTTCTCCGCCAGCTCTGCAGCTTCAAACTCCTCCAACGAGATTCCCTGCCGGGCTGCGACCCGAATGGCCTTCTTCCGCTCCTTGTCCTTCTTCCGTTCCAGATAGGCCGTGTGAGCGGGTGTCCCAGGCTGGGGGTTGTTGCGAATCACGTAGAACTGCTGGCCCATCGACCATAGGTTGGTCGTTGACCAGTAAATGAGAACGCCAATCGGGAAGTTGAAGCCACCTACGGCGAAAATGACCGGGAAGACGTAGACCAGAATCTTCTGCTGCTTGGCTATGGGGTTATCGGGGGCAGTGTTCTTGAGGACCAGCTGACGTTGGGTGATGAAGGTCGTGACACTCATCAGCAGGATCAGAAACACCGCCATGATTCGGGTGCTGATTGGGTCGGGGGTCTCGTCGGCATGCAGGAACGTTGCATAGATCGGAACCCCGAATATCGAGGCGTCGTGAGCCAGCTCGGCCAGTTCCGGAGTCAGGGCTCCCACCGATTGGGCCGGTTGCTGGGCAATTCCTTGCAGAACACGGAACAAGGCAAAGAAGATAGGGGCCTGCAGCAGGATCGGCAGACATGAGGCCAGCGGATTCGTACCGGTCTCCTTGTATACCTTCATCATCTCTTGCGACTGCCGTTCACGGTCGCCCGCGTACTTCTTCTGAATCTCCTTGATTCTGGGCTGGATCAATTGCATGTTGCGCATCGACTTGATCTGCTTAACGAACAACGGGATGAGCAGAATCCGGATGACAATAACGAGCCCGACGATAGACAGCACCCATGTCCAGCCGTTCTCAGGACCGAAGACTGGGGAGAGGACCTTGTAGAAGGCCACCAATACCCAGGCAACGGCCGCTTCGAGCCACTCAAGAAGAAACACACTTACTCCATCGTTGTCAGATTCGCGGTCCGAACATCCCAGCCACTTGGAATGTCCGCCTGGTGTCCGCCTTCTTCACTGCTGAACTCGTTAGCTCGTCTCGGCGACCCGTCGCGATTGACCCGAGGCCGCCATTGGCCAGCCTCGGGCACCGGATCAATTCCCCCATCATTCCACGGATGACAACGTCCGATTCGCGCCACGGCGAGGACGAGCCCTTTGAACGGCCCATGAACGCGAATTGCGTGAAATCCATACTGGGAACACGAGGGATAGTACCGGCAGCGAGCGCCGAAAACCGGCGAAAGGAACATTTGGTACATCTTGATCGCTCCGAGCATCAGCCACACCAGTGGACGTGTGACCACCCACACGATGCGGGCTGGCCACGATTCGGGAGCGGCCACATCGACCGGCGCAGGAGGAATGAATCCGTCGGCGGATCCGGGGCCGTCATGGGCAATCATGACCGGTGTCTCTTGGTTGCTGGGACAAGTGCACCCGTTCCGGACTGGATTCGATCGATGAGTTGATCTAGGTCAGTCCCAAGTTCAGCACTCGAAGCATGGGCAGCACGAGGAAGGGCCCGAATCACAATACGTGAATTCGGTGGAAATCGGTCGATTTTGTCCCGAATCAGGTGGCGCAAGCGACGCGTCACGCGATGTCTTACCACCGAACCACCAACTTTCCGGCTGACAGCAAATGCAAACTGTGGCGAGTTGTCCGGATGAGACGGGCTAGTACTGCCCCCATATTCAGCGGATACTTCGGCCGAATCGGTAGCTACCTGGACGTGTGCGACCAAGAAGCGCCGGTTTACTCGACGACCTCGTCGGCTCACCGTCGCGATGTCACCGGAACGGCGGAGGCGGTTACGGTCAGGCAGCACTGTTCAGCACGTTCGCCACCTCGGCAACTACTTAGACGCTGACGCGGGCACGGCCTTTGCGGCGCCGCGCCGACAATATGGAACGACCAGCGCGGGTGCGCATCCGCAAACGGAAACCGTGCTTCTTATGGCGCCGTCGGTTGTTCGGTTGAAAAGTCCGCTTCATGGTGTCTCTCCTGTCGGCCGGCCTGGCTCGCATTGTCATTGAGCCGCGAGGGCAACTGCCTACCCGTGGCTTCAATGCGTCCAGCCAGATGTGGGTGACGAATCCGCCGTGGTCGTCATCCCTTGTCACAAGCGAACCTAGCGTAACTGACGAAGGAAGCGGCGACCACAGTTGGGCTGCCGTTTTCCACTACCAATCGACCCACGATACGGTGGAGACTCACTGCAGGATCTGAAGACACGCCACTAGCGGGCGAATGAATTCGAAGAACTTGTGGATAACCGCTTGATTGCTCCGCCCGGGCCGACTACCGTCCCGCTAGGACACACTGCTTTCGGCGACCCGATCAATGTGGGGCAGAAGTGCTCCGCATTGACCAGCCAGGGAAGCGCTCGGCGCGAAGCAACGACGGCAACGACTCGACGGGGATGGTCTCAGTGCTACTGGAAGGACACGAGCAACCTATGGTGCCCGCCATCAATGTGACTGAGCTCTGGGATCGAATCCTCAGCCGACTCGCGGACGAGTCCATCATGACCCCCCAGCAGCGCGCCTTCGTCGCATTGACGGTTCCTCAAGAGGTTTCCCACGATCGCCTCCTGCTCGCCGCGCCCAACGACTTCACCCGCAACATTCTAGAATCGCACCTCAAGCCTCAGTTGGTAGCGGCAATCTCAGCTGAGCTCGGGCGAACGGTAGATGTCATCGTGATCGTGGACCCGACCGCTTCTCATCGTCTCGACGAGGAGACCACTGATCACCTCGCGGACGGAACCTACGCTCCTGCCGTACCAGACTCGCGAGCCAATGGCAGCGGACCGGAAGCAGCCACGGCTTTTGCGCTGACTGGCTCGGAGATGCCGACTGTGCGTCCTGGAACCGGTGGACCAGTCTCCCGCTCCGACGACAACCACCGACTCAACCCGAAGTACACCTTCGACACCTTCGTTATCGGCTCCTCCAACCGATTCGCCCACGCGGCCGCAGTTGCCGTTGCCGAACAACCTGCCAAGGCCTACAACCCGTTATTCATCTACGGAGACTCCGGCCTGGGAAAGACCCACCTTCTACACGCAATCGGCCACTACGCACGCACACTGTTCGCAGGCATCAAGGTGCGGTACGTGAGTTCCGAGGAGTTCACCAACGAGTTCATCAACTCCATCCGCGACGACAAAGCCAGCATGTTCCAGAAGCGCTATCGCGACATCGACGTCCTCCTCGTCGACGACATTCAGTTCCTGTCGGGAAAAGTTCAGACCCAGGAAGAGTTCTTCCACACCTTCAACACTCTGCACAACGCCAACAAGCAGATTGTCGTCACCTCAGACTTGCCCCCCAAGCAGCTGCCCGACTTCGAAGAACGTATGCGTTCACGATTCGAGTGGGGTTTGATCACCGACGTTCAGCCCCCCGACCTCGAAACCCGCATCGCGATTCTGCGCAAGAAGACGGCCCAAGAGTCGATCCAGATTGATCCTCAAGTCCTCGAGTTCATAGCGAGTCGGATTGACTCGAATATCCGCGAACTTGAAGGCGCCCTCATCCGCGTCACGGCGTTTGCATCTCTCAACCGTGCCCGCGTGGACGTGGCCTTGGCTGAACTCGTCCTCAAGGACCTGATCGCAGATCAGCACGGTCCGCAGGTGACGGCTCCCCTCATCATGCAGCAGAGCGCTGAATACTTCGGCGTCACCATCAATGACCTCTGCGGCCCTTCCCGGGCCCGCAGCCTCGTCCACGCCCGCCAGGTTGCCATGTACCTGTGCCGTGAGCTCACAGAGCTTTCTCTACCCAATATCGGCAAACACTTCGGTGGGCGAGACCACACGACCGTGATGCACGCCAAACAAAAGATTCACGACAGCATGGCCAACGACCGCACGGTCTACAACCAGGTCACCGATCTGACCAGTCGCATCAAATCTGCCGCTCGCAGCTGAACACATTCCGTCACGACACGCCTCGCACCTGCTGGGGTCTCGTCACTGCACGTATACACATCCTGTGGATAAACCTGTGGAATTGTGTGTGTTAACCGGGTGTTTTCTTGGGATAGTGACGGCGTTCACATCCAAGATCTGGGGATGACGCTTCGTGTTCCCCAACCGTCCACGTTCGCTCCCCATCGTCTCCCACATCTTGCACGCTTGTGATTACATGCGTTTCACCAGGTGTTTTGTCACTTATCCCCATATCCACCGACACCTATGATGACGATGAATTCACTCCTAGTTAAGGGAGAATCCTCATCAACTGTGTACACATCCACCTGGGCGTCGAAACAGTTACAAGCAATCGGCCAAAACTTGCCCAAGATGGGCACAGTGGTGCCGAAACCGTGGCACGATGGCCCCTACTCCCATCGTGTGAACATGTCAGGAAGGTCCGGTCGGAATGAAGTTTCGGGTTGAGCGAGAAGTTCTCGCTGACGGTGTCGCATGGGCTGCGCGGGCCTTGCCCAATCGCCCATCGATTCCCACTTTGGCGGGTGTGTTGATCACCGCAGAAGATTCTTCAGTAGCTCTGTCCGGCTTTGACATGGAGAACGCGGCTCGAGTAGCCGTCGACGCAGTTGTAGATGAGCCCGGTCAGGTGCTCGTGAGTGGCCGACTGTTGGCTGATATTGCTCGAGCGCTGCCGGCGGAACCGGTTTCCATCGCCACTGAAGGATCTCGCGTCGAGGTTGTCTGTGGTCGTTCCCACTTCGTCCTGCCTACGCTGCCCGTCGAGGACTATCCCCGACTCCCTGATATGCCCGACGTTCTCGGGACAGTGTCGGGCGATCAATTTGCTGCTGCCGTGGGTCAAGTGGCGATCGCTGCCGGCAAGGACGACACATTGCCGATGCTGCTCGGTGTGCGGATTGAGTTCAACGATGATCGCGTTACTCTCGCAGCTACGGATCGCTACCGCCTGGCCGTGCGTGAGTTCACCTGGACACCCACGGCTACGAGCACCGAAGGTGCAGCGCTCGTTCCCGCTCGTGTTCTGGCCGACACTGCCAAATTGCTCGCCGACGCTCCGGCCGTGTCGATTGCCTATGCTCCTGGTTCTACAACTGACGGAATTATCGGATTCGAGGGCAACGACCGCCGCACGACGGCTCGGCTGCTCGACGGGGATTTCCCGAAGTACCGGCAGCTACTGCCGGAGTCGGCGAATTCGGTTGCCACTGTCGACAAGGCCGTGTTGACAGAGGCGGTCAAGCGCGTTGCACTGGTAGCTGAACGCAATACTCCGGTTCGTCTCAAGTTCAGCGATGGTGAGGTTGCTCTCCAGGCCGGGGCATTTGATGAGGCCCAAGCGACCGAGTCGCTTGAGTGTTCACTCGACGGTGACGCGATCGAAATCGCGTTCAACCCGAACTATCTGCTGGATGGAATCGGGGCCGTTTCTGGTTCTGCTGTCCACATGTCTTTTACCGACCGCGTGCGAGCAGCGGTCTTGACCGGCTCGGGGTCTGACCTGCCCGACTACAAGTATCTCTTGATGCCCGTTCGCCTCACGTCCTAAAGTCGCGTGCGCCTCACATCCGTGCAGCTGCGCGACTTTCGCAGTTACTCGTCCCTTGAGGTCGATTTCTCGCCAGGTCCCAACGTCCTGATTGGTCCTAACGGTGTCGGCAAGACTAACCTCGCCGAAGCTGTCTACTACTGCTCTGTTCTGCACAGTCATCGAGTGGCCGCCGACTCACCTCTGATCGCTAGTGGCTGCGATCAGGCTGTCATTCGGACAACTGTCATCGACGGCACCAGCGAGTTTCGCCTCGATGTGGCCATCAACTCTGGACGGGCGAACCGACTCCAGGTTTCCGGGGCCGCCGTGCGCCCCCGCGAGTTCGCTGGTCGCCTGATGGCGGTGTGTTTTGCTCCTGAGGACCTGTATCTAGTCAAAGGCGACCCGGCCGTTAGACGCACTTTCATTGACGACGTCTTAACGACTCGGGCTCCTCGTTATGTGGCGGTGAAGGCTGACTACGAGCGAGTCCTGAAGCAGCGCAACAGTCTGTTGAAGTCTCTGGCCAAGTCACGTGCGAGCGGGACGACTCAAGACTGGTCCACCCTCGAAGTGTGGGATGAACAACTCGCTTCTCATGGTGCCCAACTCTTGTTTGGGCGACTGTCGGTGCTTGAGGAGTTCCGGGACCACTTGGTGGCGGCATACTCGGAACTGGCTCGCGGTGATGCGGCACGTGTCGAGTATGTGGCGCGCGGCCTCGGTGCTCGTGGTGATTCTGACGTGGATCTCACCGATCCGACCATCGATCGAGACGATCTCGAACTCCGACTGCGAGCCGCGATCTCGGTCCGGCAGTCCGAAGAGATCGCTCGCGGCATCACTGTGGTCGGGCCGCACCGGGACGAACTCCTTTTCACGATCAACGAGTTTCCCGCCCGCACCCACGCATCTCACGGTGAGTCGTGGTCACTGGCTCTGGCCCTCAAACTTGCCAATCTCGGTCTGCTTCGACAAACTCGCCTTGATGCTGGCGATCCCGTCCTCATCCTTGACGATGTGTTCGCCGAGCTCGACGCTTCGCGTAGAGAATCCCTCGTTAAAGCGTCCTTGGCGACTGAACAAGTCCTCATCACCGCGGCAGTGGAGGCCGACGTTCCACATGACCTTCTCACGACCGTTTTCGAAGTGACTCCCGGCGAAGCGACAATCAGATGAGTCACTCACCCGTGTCACCCACGCAGCCTCCTGCCGGAAACGGTAAGGACTTGCCCGCCCAACTGCTCGCCGCCGTACGGGCAGCGGCCGGGCACCGCGCCCAGCATGCTCCACGCTCTCGGCGTCACCGACAAAAACCGAGCAGTGCGGCCCAAGACCCGCAAGACATCATCCGTGGCCGGATGAGCGCTGCCGGTCCAGACCCGCGCGACCCGATGGAGCTTGGTGTCGCCCTCGACGAACTTGTGGCTACTCAAGGTTGGACTGATCACCGCAACGTGGCGACGGTCTTGCAACGGTGGGAAACCGTCGTGGGCGATGCCGTGGCCGCCCACGTTGGACCGGAGTCGTTCGATGACGACACTGGTGTGCTGACTGTGCGGGCCGATTCGCCGACCTGGGCGACCAACATGCGGATGTACACCACGCAGGTGATGGAAAAGATCGACGAGATGGTCGGATCGGGGGTCGTGCGGGCCATCGATGTTCTCGGGCCGGTGGGTCAACGGGGAGCCGCGCGCTATCGGACCCGGGGATCCACCAAACGTTCGACCCGAGGACGTTCACTGCCAGAAAACGAGGATTAGCTCACAACTCCGCGCGGTTTTCAGGCCTTCTGTGCCGCGCGTAGTAGGATCCTGGGGTGTCCTACGACGCTAGTGCAATCACAGTCCTAGAGGGCTTAGAAGCCGTTCGCAAGCGACCCGGTATGTACATCGGGTCGACCGGCGAGCGGGGCCTTCACCACCTCGTTTACGAAGTGGTCGACAACTCCGTCGACGAGGCCCTAGCTGGTCACTGCTCGGCCATTTCGGTGGAGATCCTCGCCGATGGGGGAGTCCAGGTCAGCGATGACGGGCGCGGAATCCCGGTTGACATTGTTGAAACCGAGGGCAAGCCAGCCCTCGAGGTCGTGCTGACTGTTCTGCACGCGGGCGGAAAGTTCGGCGGTGAAGGCTACGCGGTGTCGGGTGGACTCCATGGAGTTGGTGTTTCTGTCGTCAACGCCTTGTCGGCCCGAGTTGAAGTGGAAGTGGCCCGCGAAGGGCACCTGTGGCGTCAGTCGTATCAACGCGGAGTGCCCGACGCTCCTATAGCCCGCGGAGAAGCTGTCGATTACACCGGCACCACGGTCCGCTTTTGGCCCGACGAAGAGATCTTCGAGACCGTCACGTTCGATTTCGAAGTCCTATCGCGCCGGTTCCAGGAGATGGCGTTTCTCAACCGCAGCCTCCGCATCGACCTTGTTGATCGTCGCGCACTCCGGCCTCTGGCAGATGATGAGGCCACCGATGTGACCGGCGACGGAGTCGTCGACTATGAGTCGGAGCGTTCGGTCAGCTACCAGTACGAAGGCGGCATAGCCGACTTTGTGACCTACCTCAACCAGCGCAAGGGCCCTGCTCACCCGACGGTCATTTGGTTTGAAGGGGAAGACGACGAACGGGGAATCAGCGGTGAAGTAGCTATGCAATGGAGTTCGGTCTACTCCGAGTCCGTCTACACGTTCGCCAATACCATCGGAACGACAGAAGGCGGAACTCACGAAGAGGGTTTCCGAACTGCTCTGACAAGCCTGGTGAACAAGTTTGCGCGTGAGTGGGGAATCCTCAAGGACAAGGACGCCAACTTGTCCGGCGAGGACGTGCGAGAAGGCCTCACCGCCATCGTGTCCGTCAAACTGCGCGAACCACAGTTCGAGGGTCAGACAAAAACCAAGCTTGGCAATACCGAAGCGAAGGCTTTCGTCCAAAAACTCGTCCACGAACACCTGGGTGCCTGGTTCGAACAAAACCCAGCCGAAGGCAAGGAGATCGCCCGCAAGTCAACTGCCGCCCAAGTCGCTCGGATTGCCGCACGCAAAGCCCGAGACCTGGCCCGCAACCGCAAAGGCCTTGGCACCGGTGGCGGGCTGCCGGGCAAACTCATCGACTGCTCGAGCACGTCTCCAGAGGAGTGCGAGCTGTTCATTGTGGAGGGAGACTCCGCAGGCGGTTCGGCTCGTTCGGGTCGAGACCCGGCCACCCAAGCAATTTTGCCCATCCGCGGCAAGATCCTCAACGTAGAGCGCGCTCGCCTCGACAAGGTGCTCAGCAACACGGAAGTACAAGCGATGATCACCGCCTTGGGAACGGGCATCCAGGACGATTTCGACATCAACAGCCTGCGCTACCACAAGCTGGTGCTGATGGCTGATGCTGATGTTGACGGCCAGCACATCCGTACACTGCTGTTGACCTTGCTATTCCGTTTTATGCGACCTCTCCTCGAAGGTGGCTACGTTTACCTGGCGCAGCCCCCGCTCTACAAGATCAAATGGTCGCGGGAGGAGCCGGCCTACGCGTTCTCCGACCGGGAACGCGACGGTCTTATCGAAATCGGACTCGAAGCCGGCAAACGAATCCCCAAGGACGACGGCATCCAGCGGTACAAAGGTCTCGGTGAGATGAACGCCTCTGAACTGTGGGAGACCACGATGGATCCCGAGAGGCGGGTCTTGCTGCAAGTGACCGTTGACGACGCCGCCCAGGCGGACGACATGTTCACCATGCTGATGGGTGACGACGTCGAATCGCGGCGCCGATTCATTCAACGCAACGCCCGCGACGTGAGGTTCCTGGACATCTGATGAATCGGATGACGAGGCCTGCGCCTGCACTCAACACTTACCCGACCCGACAAGATTCCCCCTTGACGAAGGAGATGTCCACCAATGGCCGATGAGGTGGATACCGAACTAGAACCGACCCCGGGCGGTCGCGTCGAGCCCGTTGAGATCCAGACCGAGATGCAACGGTCGTATCTCGACTACGCAATGAGCGTCATCGTGGGCCGTGCCCTGCCAGCGGTGGCGGACGGGTTGAAGCCCGTGCACCGCCGGGTCTTGTACGCGATGTACGACGGTGGATACCGTCCCGACCGCGGCTACTTCAAGTGCACGCGTGTGATCGGTGACGTCTTGGGTAACTACCACCCGCACGGGGATAGTTCCGTCTACGACGCACTAGTTCGGCTGGTGCAGCCCTGGGCCATGCGTTACCCGCTCATCGACGGTCAGGGGAACTTCGGGTCGCCCGGTAACGACCCGGCGGCCGCGCACCGGTACACCGAGTGCCGCCTATCGCCGCTGGCGATGGAGATGGTGCGCGACATCGACGAAGAGACCGTCGACTTCACCGACAACTACGATGGCCGCAACCAAGAGCCGGTCTTGTTGCCGAGTCGCTTCCCCAATTTGTTGGCCAATGGTTCTGCTGGCATCGCCGTCGGAATGGCCACCAACATTCCTCCGCACAATCTGCGAGAACTCAACGAGGGCGTGCAGTGGGCCCTCGAGCATCCCGACGCCAGTGCCGAGGAACTCCTCGACGCCCTGCTTGAACGGATCCCGGCGCCAGACTTCCCCACTGGTGCACTCATTGTCGGCAAGCGCGGTATCAATGACGCCTACCGCACCGGACGCGGCTCCATCATGATGCGGGCGGTCGTCGACATTGAAGAAGACGACCGGGGGCGGACCTGCTTGGTCGTGACCGAACTGCCCTACCAGGTCAATCCCGACAACCTATCCGTCAAGATTGCCGAACTAGCGGGGGACGGAAAGATCACCGGGATCGCCGATCTGCGCGACGATTCTTCTGACCGTACGGGCCTGCGCATCGTGATCATCCTCAAGAAGGACGCTCAACCTCGCGTTGTCCTGAACCAGCTGTACAAGCACACCCAGTTGCAGGAATCGTTCGGCGCCAACATGGTGGCCCTAGTCGACGGTGTACCGCGAACCCTCAGCCTCGACAAGTTCGTCATCCACTGGATCAGCCACCAGATCGACGTTATCCAGCGCCGTACTCGCTATCGCCTGCGCAAGGCTCAAGAGCGGGCGCACATTCTTACGGGTCTACTCAAGGCCCTGGATGCCCTCGACGAGGTCATCGCATTGATTCGTCGGTCTCAGTCGACGGACGACGCCCGGGTCGGCTTAATGCAGTTACTCGATGTCGACGAATTGCAAGCCACAGCGATCCTCGACATGCAACTGCGCCGACTCGCGGCGCTGGAACGTCAGAAGATTGTCGACGAGCACGACGAACTGATGCGCCTGATCGCTGACTACCAAGACATCTTGGCCAGTCCGGTCCGCCAGCGCTCCATCATCGCCACCGAATTGTCGGAAGTGGTCACCAAGTTCGGCGACGAACGGCGCAGCCGCATCATTCCGGCCGACGACTTGGCCACCGATGAGGATCTCATCCCCGTTCGGGACGTGGTGGTCACGATCACCGACGGTGGGTACGCCAAACGCACCCTCGTTGACGCCTACCGGGCCCAAAAGCGCGGAGGTCGAGGAGTCAAAGGAGCCAACCTCAAGTCCGACGACGTCGTTCGTCACTTGTTTGTGACCAGCACCCATAGCTGGGTCTTGGTGTTCACGAATCGGGGCCGCGTGTACCGGTTCAAGGCGTATCAATTGCCCGACACGGCTCGCGACGCGCGGGGTCAGCATGTCGCCAACCTGCTCGAGTTCCAGCCTGATGAGGTGATTGCCGAGATCATGGTCCTGTCGGCTTATGACGCCGCCCAGGACCTCGTCTTGGCAACCCGCAGCGGAATGGTGAAGAAGACCCGTCTCACCGAGTACGACACCAACCGCACTGGCGGCATCATCGCCATCAACTTGCGTGACGGTGACGAGGTTATCTCGGCACGTCTAGTCGAGCCTGGCGACGAACTAATCGTCGTCAGCCGGAAAGGAATGTCGGCGCGCTTCCGGGCCGACGACGACATTCTGCGACCGATGGGCCGCGCCACGGCTGGTGTCATCGGTATGCGGTTCCGGGCCGACGATTCTCTCCTGGCGATGGAAGTCGTGGCGCCAGACGCCGACCTGGTGACAGTGACCGACGGAGGATTTGCCAAGCGAACCCCTCTGCGCGACTGGTCCACCAAGGGGCGGGGAGTGCTGGGCGTACGTGCCATGCGTCTCGTGGAGGACCGCGGTTCCCTAGTGGGTGCAGTGGTGTGCAATGAGGCTGATGAGTTGTTCGCAGTGGCCAGCGATGGCGTTGTCATCCGCACCAGGGTGGCCGAGGTCCGGCAAACTGGGCGCGACACGATGGGTGTAGGGCTGATGAGCCTCACTGGTGATCGTCACTTGGTGGCCGTGGCGCGCGCGGCCGAAAGCACTTCTAGCGATGATGACGATACCGACGAGGACACCAGCGATGGTGATGGCGACAGCCCCGATGACGGCGCTATCTCCCAACCTGAGGGAGGCCGTGATGAGGATCAGGATTACCCTGCCGAAACTCCCGCAACCGACCGTAGTGATTCTCGTCCGACCGATGGCCCCGTGAGCGAAGGAAACGAATCCGGTGAGTGAAACCAGCAATCAACCTCAACGGCGACAAGCCCGACTGTTTCTCACCGGACTCGACCCATGGTCGGTAACGCGGACGGCCTTCGTGCTGTCGCTAGGCTTGGCGATCGTCATAATCGTGGCGTTCGTGCTCATCTGGCTGATGCTGGTGATCACCGGCACTTTCGAGACCATCACCCAGACAGTGTCGGACGTGGGCGGAACCGGCGCCGGCGGTTTCGACATGGCTGACTTCCTGTCATTCGGCCGTGTACTCGGCGTGGCATTCTTGTTCGCCGGGTTCGAGATCGTGCTGACCACGGCGCTAGCAGCTGTGATGGCGTCGATCTACAACTTGACAGTAGGGTTCACCGGCGGAGTTGAGGTCACGCTGTCGGAAAGTCGCACCGTCCGCACAGGCAAGAAGTCCTAATCGGAACATCTCGCACGCTGTCAGGGGGATCCGCACCGGGCATCAGGTGACGGGCAGGGTAGCCTGTGTACGCTAGTGCAGTGTTCGGGCCTATAGCTCAGCTTGGTTAGAGCGCTTCCCTGATAAGGAAGAGGTCACTGGTTCAAGTCCAGTTAGGCCCACATGAAGAAATTATTGTTGCTCGGCGTTGTCGCCGCAGCTGCGTATGTTGTGTACCGGCAGATCGCGGCCAACCAGGCCGAGAAAGATCTGTGGAACGAAGCAACCTCTGACCCTGACCTGCGCTAGAACGGCGCAGGTCAACTAACACGGTCGGTACGGCGCCTCCTCGGCGCCAAGAGCGACGGCCACTTCGGTGAGCCTTCAGCTCGAACCCGGCTGAGGTGCGCCTACTGAGCGTGCCGATTCGGGGCCTTAGCTCAGCTGGTAGAGCGCTGCCTTTGCAAGGCAGATGTCAGGAGTTCGAATCTCCTAGGCTCCACCCAAAGTGTCTTACGGGAACACGCGACATCGGAAGATGTTGAGTGTTCCCGTTTGGACTTCTTGCTGTCCGTGGCGGTGTCCGCCTCGTTGACAATGGTGGCGAACGGTTCGGCGAGGCGTGGGCGTAGCTGCTCGTCGTCGGTGATCTCCAGTCGCGTGTAGAACGCCTGGTTCGCGAGTCTCCGGTTCCCGTCATCCGAATACGCGTAGGCGCGGTGAGCGTCCGTCAGCAGCCGGAGGGAGTCCTGGAGGAACGCCCGTGCCCCGGAGTGGTGTTCGTCATGCTGGGCGAGGCGCTGCTCGATGTCAGCGAGGCCCACACGGATACGGTCCTGGTGGCGCTTCAACGTCGGTAAGTCGATCGCATCGGCGAAGTGCGCCGCGAGAAGCTTGTCGCTCTCTGCTTCGAGGCGTGCCCGGTTGGCGGTGAGGTCGGCGAACTCCTGATCCCGACCGGCGCTCTGCTCATCGAACGCGGCATCGACTTCGGCGGCGAGGTGTCGGTAGTCGGCCTCGCTGATCGTGATATCGCGGTAGGAGTCCTCAACCAGCCGCTCGGCAACCTGGACGGGCACAGCGCGGCGGGTGCAGTTCGTCTTCTTCGCTGCACGGCCCGAGCAGATGAAGTAGGCGTATGTGGTGCCGCGCGGGTTCGTCGCGAAGTCGAGCAGCATCCGCGACCCGCAACTGCCGCAGTGCAGCAACCCCTTCAGATGGTGCGCGTGCTGGACGTGCCGCGTCATCCTCGCGTTGCGCGCCTTCAGCAGCGATTGCACCTGATCGAACAGCGCGGGCTCGATCAACGGCTCATGCGCGCCGGGATGCAGTGCCCCCTTGTAGCGGATCACCCCGGCGTAGTACGGGTTTGTGAGCAGCTTGTAGAGCGTGTTCTTCCCCAACGGCTTTGGCGGTCGTTTCGGCGTCGGCACGGTCGTCAGGCCGCGCGCAGTGAGGTCACGCAACAGCCCGGTGACGGAGGTCTCTCCCTTGGCGTAGGTCTCGAACGCCCACCGAATCAGCGGTGCGCGTTCGGGATCGACCTCGACGGTGCGAATCTCGCGGCCTTGATCGTCGGTACGGCGCACGTTGAGGTACCCGACCGGGGCGCGCATCGGCGTGCCGCCTTGTGCGAGCTTCTGTGTCAGTCCTTTGGTGACCTCGGTGGCGAGGTTGCGGCTGTAGAACTCCGCAATGGACGACATGATGCCGTGCACCAGCATCCCCGACGGCGTCTGGTCGATGGACTCCGTCGCCGACACCAAGGTGACGCCTGCGGCGAGGAGAGCTTCGTGAATCTTCACGTCATCCGCGCGGTTGCGGGCGAGCCGATCAAGCTTGTGCACGATACAGAAGGTCACCCGGGTTGCGGTGATGAACGCGAGCATCTCCTGCAACCCGTCGCGATCCGCCGACCGCGCCGACTCCCCAGCGTCCACGAACTCCCGCACGACCCGCGCACCCAGTTCTGCGGCCTTCCGAGCGTTGGCCTCGCGCTGCGCGGGGATCGAAAAGCCTTCCTCGGTGCCGCCACGCTCGGCCTGCTCTCGCGTCGAGACCCGCAGGTAGGACACTGCGAGCAGCAGGGGGACCTCGGCGGCCTCCTCGGACGTCGTGGTGTCGAGTGTCGCGGTGCTCATGATGGGCCTCCTTGCGCCGGGGTGCTCCTTGGTGTTGATCCTCTCGCGCACCCCTGACAAACCGAAGAGCTCAGTGAAGCGCAGGCGGCAGGTCGTCAGGCGGCGGGAGCCCGTAGGGGTCGGGATCGCCGTTCACCCGAGCGCGGTGACGAGCGTCCGCGATGCCCAGCACCCACTCGATCAACTTACTGAGGTCAGGCTCATCGCGCCGCGTCACTCGCAGCCTCAGTTTCCGATCGTCGCCTCGCATGCCAGACAGGTGCACTGCCCTTCGTACGATGCACACTTTCGCCCGTCCACCCGTCTCCACTTTGAGGTCACACGCATCTTGCAGGTCGCGGTTTCGTCACTTACGTCGGTGACGAAACAGACGTACCGTAGAACATGGCCACCAAACGCTACGACCCCGCAGCGACCGACTTCAACGGTCGCTACTCCCGCTGGGTCGCCGCTCTCGAATCGGGCGACGATGCCGAGTTGCTGGAAGCCACCGCGGCACTCCCGACCCTCAACAAGCGTGTACTCAAGAAGCTCGCCGCGGCCGATCGCGACGAGCCCGACCCGAGCGCACGGGCGGAGCACAAGCGCGTGATCGTGCTGCTCAGCGAGATCAACGCCAACAAGAATCAGCGACGCCGCGAACGCGAGCAGGCGGAGCAGCGTCGTCGCGACCGAACCGTCCGCGTCGAACGCAGAGTCGAACTGCCAACCACCTGCGCCAGATGCGGCACCAAGCTCAAAGAAGTGAAGCCCACAGGCAGACCGCGCCTGTACTGCACGCCCGCCTGCCGCAAGGCCGCCTACGAAGACCGCCGCGCCCACCGCGACGGCGCCGTCAAGGTGCAGGTCGTAGAGAAACTCGTCACGGAGGTGCGGGAGCGACGCATCGAGGTGCCCCACCCCAGAAGTGACTGCATCAAGGCAGTCCTGGCGGACGACGACCTCATGGTCTCAGTGATCTGGACACTCACAGCCCTCGTGCGAGACCGCAGCCGCAGGGCCTACGACCCTGACCAGCCGAGGTTCGGGAAGCTCTCGTATCACGTCCAAGCGCTCCATGCCGCACTCGTCGAGCGGGCAGCCGCCGGCCCTCCGTAGTTCTCGACGATCCCCGTCTCGGGCGCGACCCTCTGAGAGAATGTCAGCGGTGGCGCCTATCGTCATCCGTGGGGAGCGAAGCCATCGGTTCCAGTGTGATCTGCGTGCAGACGGTTCACCGCGCCCCGTGACCGGACACCCGAAGCACGACTCGAAGGACATGCGTTGCCGCAGAACTCCATCAACCACGCTCGCCTCGTCGCGCTGATCTGGAGCATCGCCGACGACGTGCTTCGAGACCTCTACGTGCGCGGCAAGTACCGAGACGTGATCCTGCCGTTCACCGTGCTGCGCCGCCTCGACAGTGTGCTCGAACCCACTCAAGACGCAGTCCTCGCGATGAAGAAGACTCTCGATCAGGCAGGGATCGTCGACCAAGACGCCCCGCTGCGGGACGCCGCGAAGCAGGACTTCTACAACACGTCCGGCTTCACGCTCAAGACCCTACGTGCTGCGACGAATGCCACCAGGCTCCGGCAGAACTTCGGAGTTTACCTCGATGGCTTCTCGCCCAATGTGCAGGAGATCATCGACAACTTCGAGTTCCGTAACCAGCTCCCGCGCCTCACGAAGGCTGACGCGCTCGGGGCGCTGATCGAGAAGTTCCTCTCGCCCGACCTCGACCTCTCGCCCGCACGCTTGGACAACCACGGGATGGGTACGGTCTTCGAAGAGCTCGTGCGCCGCTTCAACGAGGAGAACAACGAAGAGGCCGGAGAGCACTGGACCCCTCGTGACGCGGTGCGCCTCATGACCCGACTGATGTTCGAGCCCATCGCCGAGGTGATCCCCTCAGGCACCTACCGTCTGTACGACGGGGCAATGGGAACCGGCGGCATGCTCACCGTCGCAGAGGAAACCCTCAAGCACCTCACCGCTCCCGCCGGGAAGAAGGTCTCCACCCACTTGTATGGGCAGGAGATCAACGCCGAGACCTACGCGATCGCCAAGGCAGACCTGATCCTCAAAGGCGAAGGGATGGCGGCCGACAACATCGTCGGCGGCCCCGAATGGTCGACCCTGTCGAACGATGCCTTCGCGGGCGAAGAGTTCGACTTCATGCTCTCCAATCCGCCCTACGGCAAGAGCTGGAAGACTGACCAGGACCGTCTGGGCGGGGCGAAGAAGATCATCGACCCCCGCTTCATCGTCACCCACGACGGCGACCCCGACTACTCGCTGGTCACCCGAAGCAGCGAC
>CBFGTA010000041.1:0-17497 GCA_965651595.1 uncultured bacterium
TTGGGGTGGGGGCGGGGGTAATTCGGGTTAGGGTGGGCGGGTGAGTCGGAATGTATTGGTGTTCGGGGATTCCCTGACGTACCACGGGCCCCGCCACGCGCTGGCGCCGTCAGACCCTCGGCTGTGGCCGAACGTCATGGCCGCCAGGGTGGGGGACACTCGGGTGGACTTGTGTGCCCGGCTGGGGTGGACGGCCCGCGAAATGTGGTGGGCTGTCGCCAAAGACCCCGTCGTGTGGGGCGAATACATTCTCCGCGCCCACGCGGCCGTGATCGCCGTCGGCGGCATGGACCACCTGCCCGCATCAATCCCCACCGTTCTGCGCGACTCCATCCCCTACACGCGGCCTGGCTGGTTGCGGCGCCGAGTGCGCACCACCTACCGCCGCTACAGTCCCGCCGCCATTCGGCTCACCGGCGGGCATATGCGGCAACTGCCCCAGTCCGCCACCGATCACTACATTCGCATCACTGTCGAGGCGTTACGTCACTATGAGGCTGACCTGCCCATCGTACTGCTGTCACCGAGCGCCTACGACACCCGCCACTACCCCAGCGACCGCCACCACGGGCCCGCCCGTAACGCCGCCTTTCGGCTCGCCCGCGAACTCGACCTCCTCTACGTCGACACTGAACCTATGGTGGTTCCGTCCCTGCGTGACGGCACCGCCAACCCTGACGGAATGCACTACTCGTGGCGCAGCCATCAACTCATCGGGGACGCCGTAGCCGGGGCCCTTGTTGGGGCTGGCTTCGGTCGCGAGATTCGCCTGATCGACGCATCCTCGGACTCGGACGACCCTTGGTCGGCCGACCAGCGCGTGCCTATTAACCTTGACCGGTGACCACTTCCCGCAGCGACAACCCGCCAGCTGACTTCGATCCCCACGCGATCCAAGAGAAATGGCTGCCCGTGTGGGACGAGCGTGAACCGTTCGCGTCCGGCCGACCCGACGACCACCGGCCCAAAAAGTACGTGCTCGACATGTTCCCCTACCCGTCCGGCGACCTGCACATGGGTCACGCAGAGGCCTATGCCCTCGGAGACGTGCTCGCCCGCTACTGGGTTCAGCGCGGCTACAACGTGCTCCACCCCATTGGTTGGGACGCTTTCGGCCTGCCTGCCGAGAACGCCGCCATCAAACGCGGTGAGGACCCACGCGACTGGACCTACGACAACATCGCCACCCAGAAGGCATCTATGCGCCGCTACGCGTGCTCCTTCGACTGGAACCGCGTCCTCAACACCTGCGACCCCGAGTACTACCGCTGGAACCAGTGGATCTTCCTGCAGATGTACCGTCGCGGCCTCGCCTACCGCAAAGACTCCCTCGTCAACTGGTGTCCCCAAGACCAGACCGTGCTCGCCAACGAGCAAGTCGTCGGGGGAGCGTGCGAACGCTGTGACTCTCCCGTCACCAAGAAGAAACTCACCCAGTGGTACCTGAAAATCACCGACTACGCCGAACGTCTCCTCGACGACATGGAACAGTTGCGCGATGGCTGGCCTGAGAAGGTCCTGCTCATGCAGCGCAACTGGATCGGCCGCTCCACCGGCGCCAACGTGCAGTTCGACATCGAAGGCCGCGACGAACCCGTCACCATCTACACGACCCGTCCCGACACCCTCTACGGCGCGACGTTCTTCGTGGTGGCCGCCGACTCTGATCTGGCCGCCGAACTTGCTGCCGACAGCCCCGCCGCCACCGAGTTTGCCGACTACCTCGCCGAAGTGAAACAAGCCAGCGACATCGACCGACTCGCCACCGACCGGCCCAAGACGGGTGTGTTCCTGCACCGCTGGGCGATCAATCCCGTCAACGGGGAGCGTCTACCCGTTTACGCCAGCGACTACGTCCTCGCCGACTACGGCACCGGCGCCATCATGGCCGTTCCGGCCCACGACCAGCGCGACCTCGACTTCGCCCGCGCATTCGACCTGCCCGTCAAAGTGGTCGTGGCCAGCGACGACGACCCCGCCGAGACGGGGGAAGCGGTCGCCGACGACGGGGTTCACGTCAACTCCGGGCCACTCGACGGCCTCGAGAAGGACGCCGCCATCGCTGCCATCGTCGAGCTGCTGCGCGAACGCGGCACCGGCGACGCGGCCGTCAACTACCGACTGCGTGACTGGCTGATCAGCCGCCAGCGCTACTGGGGCACACCCATTCCGATCGTTCACTGCGAGGCCTGCGGAGAAGTCCCCGTACCCGAGTCCGAACTGCCCGTGCGCCTGCCCGCGGCCGACGGCCTCGATCTGCAGCCCAAGGGCACCAGCCCGCTCGGTGCGGCCACCGACTGGGTGAGCGTGACGTGCCCACGCTGCGGGGCACCCGCAACCCGCGACACCGACACCATGGATACGTTCTTCGATTCGAGTTGGTACTACCTGCGGTTCCTGGACCCAGCCAATCTCGACGCGGCCTTCGACCCCGAACAAGCGCGCGAATGGTTGCCGGTCGACCAGTACGTCGGCGGCGTGACCCACGCCATCTTGCACCTGCTGTACGCGCGGTTCTTCGCGAAAGTGTTCCACGACCTGGGCCTAGTCGACTTCACCGAACCGTTCACCCGCCTCCTCAACCAGGGCATGGTGCTCATGGACGGCGCGGCGATGAGCAAATCGCGCGGCAACCTGGTGCGCCTGTCTGACGAACTCGCCGTCCATGGCGTCGACGCGATTCGCCTGACGATGGTGTTCGCCGGACCTCCCGAAGACGACGTCGACTGGAAGGACGTCTCGCCTGCCGGCGCGAAGAAGTTCCTCGCCCGCGCCTGGAGGGTAGCCCGCGACGTGACGAGTGTCCCGGGTGTCGAGGCAGCTGGAGGAGACCTCGCCTTGCGTAAGGCCACCCACCGGGCCGTCCACGACGCCGAGCAGGCTCTCGAGGTGTACCGGTTCAACGTGGCGGTCGCGAAGATGATGGAACTAACCAACGCGACCCGCAAGGCCATCGACTCCGGAGCCGGCCCCGCCGACCCGGCGGTGCGCGAAGCCGCCGAAGCCATCGCCGTCCTCCTGTCGCTGGTCGCCCCCTACACGGCCGAAGACATGTGGGCCGAGTTGGGCCACGAACCGTGCGTCGCGCTCGCTGGCTGGCCCACCGTGGAACCCGAACTGCTCACCGCCGAATCCGTCACCTGTGTGGTGCAGATCAACGGCAAGGTACGCGCGCGGCTCGAAGTCGATCCTGACATCACCGAAGACCAACTGCGCGAACGCGCACTCGGCGACGACTACGTTCTCGGCCAACTCGGCGGCGCTGAAGTTCGCAAGGTGATAGTGCGGGCGCCGCGCTTGGTCAGTCTTGTGGTGTAAACGCCGGTAGGGTGGGCGACATGTCCACCCCCGTGCGAGTCGTCACCGATTCCACCGCCTACCTGTCGGCCGAAGAATGCGCCGAACTCGGTGTCATTGTGGTGCCCGTCCAAGTCATCATCGACGGGCGCAACTATCGCGAAGGCATCGACATCACCACTGCCGACGTGGCCCAGGCCCTGCGCCAAGGCAGTTCCGTGTCCACCTCGCGACCCGCCCCGGCCGACTTCGCGGCCGCCTATGACCGGGCCGCCGGCGAGGGTGCCGCCGCGATCGTCAGCGCCCACATCTCCCAAGAACTGTCCGGCACCTACCAGACCGGGGTGATGATGGCCAAAGACGCGCCCGTCCCCACGACGGTCGTGGATTCGCGCAACCTCTCCATGGGCCTGGGCTACGCCGTAGCGGCCGGGGCACGGGCCGCCAAAGCAGGCGGAGACGCCGAAGCGGTCGCCGAGACGATTCGGGCCCAGTCGTCGACGTCGCGGCTGTTCTTCTACGTCGACACCCTCGAGTACCTCAAGAAAGGTGGCCGCGTCAGTCGGGCCTCCGCGGCCTTCGGCACTGCGTTGCGAGTCAAGCCGCTGCTGCACTTGTGGGACGGGCGGGTGGAACTGATGGAGAAGGTGCGTACTGCCAGCCGCGCACTCGACCGACTCGCCGAACTCGCCATCACCGCCATCGACGAGATCTCCAACGACGGCCACCACGCCCAACTCGCCATCCAACACATCGACGCCGCCGAACGTGCCGACGGCCTCCACGCCCAAATCTCGTCCCGAGTCGCCAACCCGGGCGCACTCGACATTCGCGTCCTCGAAGTGGGGGCAGTAGTGGGTGCCCACGTCGGCCCGGGAATGGTGTCGGTCGTCATCTCGCCCCTGCACACCGACTAGGCGCCACCCATGATCGACACACTCACCGGCGGGCAAGTGGTGGCTGCCGTCGCCGCTGGTGCGGTGGTCGGCTATGGGCTCGGCTCCATCAACCCGGCATCGCTGATCGCTCGGGCCCGCGGAGTAAACCTGCGGGACGTGGGTTCAGGGAACCCGGGAGCCACCAATGTTAGCCGCGCACTCGGCCGCAAGGTGGGGGCACTGGTATTGGTGCTAGATCTGGCCAAAGGGGCCGTGCCTGTACTGATCTTCACCCTGGCGGGCATCCCCCTGGCCGCCGCCGTGGCGGGGCTTGCAGCCGTCCTCGGCCACATGACTAGCCCGTTCCTGCGCGGACACGGTGGCAAAGGAGTCGCCACCACCCTGGGAGTCATCCTGGTCGCCGAGCCGCTCTGGCTGATCCCCATCCTGGTGGCGTTCGTGGTGGTGCGATGGCTATCGCACCGCACCGGCATCGCCAGCGTGGCCGGCGCCGTCGCCTTGATCGTGATTGCCGCTTGGGACCGCAATCAGCCCGAGTTCTCCTGGATGGGCGTCATCATCGGGATCTTGGTCATTGTCCGGCACGCCAGCAACATCCGGGCAGCCATCCACGACTTCCGCACCCGCAACGACGACACCTGGGGTACGTGAACCCAGTCGAGCGGGGCCATCGTCCCCAGGGTAGTTCTCCCCGATGCCAACAAACAGCACATGGTTCCAACGTCCCCGTCACTAACGTGCCCTTCCATGACGACCGCCCCGCCACCGACCAGTCCGGCATCCGAGGAGGCTACCCACCTCCAATCCGGGCCCGACCCTGAGCAACGTTGGCTCGACACCTTGTCTAGCGACTCCCTGTCTGGTGACTCCTGGTCTGGCGACGGCTCCGGGCGAGGCTACCTGCCCAGTGATCAACTCGGGGACTGGTGGGACAAGCCAAGCCTTCGTTGGATGGTGGGTATCGTCTTGGCGGCTGTCGTGATCGCGGTGGGTTGGTCGATGCGTTCGGAGCCTGCCACCGAACCGCATGCCCCCGAACTGGTTCGGTCCGGTACGGCGGTGGCCGGGGGAGTGGGCCAGGTTCCCGAGCCTGAGAATCCTCCAACTCTCCCCGAATTCTCTGGCTCCGGCCTCAGTCCTGGCTCGGCCGCAGGGTCTTCCACCGCAGGTGAGATCGTCGTGGATGTGCGCGGCCCCGTGCGCCAGTCCGGAGTGGTACGGCTACCGGCGGGTTCCCGGGTCGCTGATGCAATTGCCGCAGCCGGGGGACTGCGCCCGGGTGCTCGGGTCGCCGCGAATCAGGCGAGGGCCGTGAGTGACGGGGAACTGTTGCGGATTGGCCAGCCCGACGGCGGGCCGTCGGCAGGCTCGGCAACTGCCACGGGACCCAGTACCGGAGCTGACGCTGACGCCGGGGGCTCGAACAACCCTGCGACCAGTTCCCCGGCCACGGGTTTGATCAACCTCAACACGGCCACTGCCGAGCAGCTACAGACTCTGCCTCGGGTGGGCCCCGTCACGGCCCAGAAGATCATCTCCTATCGAACCACAACTGGGCCCTTCACCTCTGTCGGGCAGTTGCGGGAAGTCAGCGGAATCGGCGACGTGACATTCTCAGGGATCGAACCGCTCGTGACGGTGTAGACCCGCCGATGGTGGCTGCTCGTCTCATTCCGATCGCCGCTGGTGTGTGGTTGGCGGCGGCCGTGCTCGGCACCAGCCGACTAACCCCCACCAGCGCATGGGGCCTGTCCATCGTGGTCGCTTCGTGTGTTGCTGCCTGGTTCTCGCGCAGCGTGGTCCGATCGCGGCAGTGGCCCGTCAGGCTTGTCGCTGGCTCAGTTCTCGCGGGCCTGGCAGTGGGAACAGCTATCACCGCCCCCCGTGTAGCGGCTCTCGACGCCGAATGGCTCAGCCAGATTCGCTACTCCACTCTGACGGGCACCATCACCGCGCCCGTGCGCTACTACCTGGCACGCGACCAGTACGCATCCGAGCAGTATTCAGCTGACGAGTACACGTCCGCGGGTCTTGCCCCCGCAGCGGATTCCTCAGTTCTGACTACTGCCCGGACTGCATTCCCGAGCGCGGTAGCTGGCGGACAGGCCGCGAGCTCTCGGTACTTCGCGATGGCCGAAATTGCGGTGACCCAAGTGACAACAGCTGCCCGTGCCATCGCGACCGACGTACCAATGACGGTGACGACCGACGTGCCCATGACGGTGACGTGGACAGCCCCCGCTCCCCACGACGCCGAACTACTCGTCGGTGCCAGTGTGCAATTCGCGGGAGTCGTCGACACGGAAGACCGCTCGCCCGGGCGGGCCGCGACAGTACGCAGTCGCGACGTTCCGCAGGTCGTCGATGGCGCTCCCGGCTGGTCGCAGTTGCTGCACAGGGCCCGGACGGGACTGGCCACGGCCAGCGTCGGGCCACCTGGCAGTTCGGCCGGGCCCGGAAGCGGACTGCTACCGGGCCTTGTGATCGGTGACGAGTCAGCGGTCGGTACTGAACTGCGCGAGGCGATGAGAACGTCGGGACTGAGTCACTTGACTGCCGTGAGTGGATCCAACCTTGCCATCGTGGTTGGCGGTGCCCTGGTCGTTTTGCGACTCGTGCGTGTTCCGCTGCGAATGTCGGTGGGACTGTCCACGGTTGTCTTAGTCGCCTACGTGGCGATCGTGGGGCCGGAGCCGTCGGTCTTGCGGGCTGGCGCAATGACGGCCTGCCTGCTGATCGCGTTGTGGTCGCGCAGTCTACGTTCGGGAATCAACGCCCTGGCATTCGCGGTGTTGATCATTTTGTTCGCCGATCCCCTCCTTGGGGTCTCGGCGGCGTTCGTACTGTCGTGCGCTGCCACTGCCGGGATCTTGGCAAGTGCCGCGCTCATGACGCGGACTCGCTCCTGGTCGTTGCCCCGCCGAATCCTGACGTCGGCAGTCGTCGTGACCTCAGCCGCCCAGGTCGCGACTGCGCCCATCATTGCCGGCCTGTTCGGCGTGGTTCCCGTGTGGGGGTTGCCAGCGAACCTATTAGCCATGCCGCTGGTCGCTCCGGCCACCATCGGGGGAGTGCTCGCGCTGATCGCGAGCTTCGTTCACCCTCCGCTCGCCTCCACGATCGCTGGAATCGCCCAATGGTGCGTCGATTGGATCGGACTCGTCGCCATTTGGTGCGCTGATCAGCCCACCGCCAGCCTGAACACCCCAGTGGGATGGCCCGGTTTTGGAATCGTGCTGGCCGTCCTGGTCGCAGCCGGGCTCGGTGGCTGGCTACTGGTCCGGTTCAGCACCCACAAGTGGGGTTCGCAGAACGGTCGCCGCTTCCTTGTTGTGCTGGCCGCTGGCGTTGTCGCCGGAGCCATGACGATTGTTTCCACCGTCACCGCCCCGGGCAGGTTCACCGAAACGTGGCTGATGGTGGCCTGTGATGTCGGCCAGGGTGACATGACCCTGCTACGAACCGCGCCTGGCCGAGCGGTGGTTGTGGATGTAGGGCCTGAACCGAAGCTAGCCACCGAGTGTCTCGAACGCGCCGGAGTCCAGGCCGTCGACGCGCTCGTCCTCACCCATTTCCATGCCGACCACATTCGTGGGCTCCCTGCCGTATTGGCCCAGTTTCCGGTCGGTCGCATCATTCACAGTCCACTCGCCGAACCGGCCGGACAGTACGCGTGGTTTCGCCGGACCCTGGCAGAGCACGGCGCTCCCATCGCTTCCGAGCCCGCCCGATTCGGCCAAGAGGCAGCAGTCGGGGAGCTAACCCTGGAGACGGTCTGGCCACAACGCATCGTGCGCAGCCGGGAGTCCGACCCCAACAACGCTTCCGTTGCGCTGCGCGCGACCGTCGCCGGTCACACGGTCTACCTGCTGGGAGACGTCGAACCCCTGGCGCAAGCCGCCATCCTCGACCTAGGCGAAGCTGCTGCACCTGTGGGCACGGTCGCCGATTCGCGCGGAGAGTCCGTCATCGTCAAGGTTCCCCACCACGGCTCGCGCTATCAAGATCCGAGGCTCGCGATGCTCACCCGGGCGCGACTGGCGATCATCTCGGCGGGCCGCACCAACACCTACGGACATCCCGCGCCCGAGACAGTCGCGGCCTGGCAGGCAACGGGTGCTCTGGTCGCCCGCACCGACCTCAGTGGCCATCTCGTCGTGACCAACACCAACCCACCCGGATTGCTGACCTACTCCCGCGCACTTGCCCAATAGACGACTCGCTGTGTGTCATGCTGAGCGCGTGAACCGAACTGCGCCGATCGGGATCGTGGGAGTCGTGGGTTCTCAGGAGTACCTGGCTGAGCGGGCGATCAGCGAATCCGTCACAGCAGTCCGCAGGCACGACGCCGCCAGCGAGACACACACCGTCGATGCATCCGAGCCGGGGTTCGCGGGCGACTTTGCCCAAGCAGTCTCCCCTTCCCTGTTCGGAGGGGCGCTCATCGTGATCGTCAACGCCGCAGAACATATCGACCCAGCCACGATGCCGGGAATCATCGAACAAGCTCAATCGACTCCCGATGGGAGTGCGATCATCTTCCGACATCCGGGGGGAGCCAAAGGGAAAAAGATCGTGGCAGCCCTGGAGCAGTCGGGCACGGTTGTTCGCTGTGACGACATCAAGCGGGGGCGGGCCCTGACTGATTTCGCCGTGGGCGAGTTTCACCGCCACAACAAGAAGATTGCTCCCGAGGCCGTTGCGCTCTTACTGGCGGCAGTGGGGTCAGATGTGCGTTCCGTCGCGGCCGCTGCTGAGCAACTCAGCGCCGACATCGAACAGCCCGCCATCACGACCGACGACATCCGCACCTACTTCGGATCGCTAGAGGCTGTCACGGGGTTTCAACTGTCTGATGCCGTCCTGAATCGCGACCCGGTCGAGGTGCTTCGACTGATCCGAATGGCAACGGTTCATGATCCGCAGCGGTTTGGTCCGGCGGCAGTGGGGTCGGTGGCGTCGAGCCTGCGCCAACTCACCCTCATCGCATCAGCCCCGCCAGGAGTGAGCGACCGCGACCTAGCCGCCGAAGCGGGCGTCCCGCCGTGGAAGGTGTCGGCGCTGAAGGCCCAAGCGCGCCGCTGGCGTCCTCGCGGTCTGGCCCGCGCCATCTTGGAACTGGCTCGACTCGATGCTGCCGTCAAAGGGGGCCTGCGACCGGGTGAGCAACTCGATGCAGCGCAAAAGGGCTGGGAACTCGAATCCGTGATGATTGATATCGCGCGCGGCCGTCCAGCGAACGATTAGGCCAGCGCCAGTCACCACAATCGCCAGCGGTAGCCGCGAGCTCTTGGGCTCTCATGCGCCTTGGGCTCTCACGCGATTGCGTTGGCCAGCGATTTAGACCGAAGCAGCGATCTTGGCGACCGAACTCTTGCGGTTGGCGGCCTGCTTCTTGTGAATGACACCTTTGCTGGCGGCCTTGTCGAGTAAGCGGCAAGCCTTGGCGCTCGCTGCCTTGGTCGCGGCAGCGTCACCGGACTCGGCAGCCTCATGGACGCGACGAATCGACGTCTTCAACTCGCTCTTGACCGCCTTGTTGCGCTCGTGGCGCTTCTCGTTGGTCTTGTTGCGCTTGATCTGCGACTTGATGTTTGCCACGGGTTACCAGTTTCTTGTGAGTAATGGGTGTGCAGGCCGCACGAGACTACCTGCCAGGGTACCAACGCACGATGATACCTGCCCAAACCGGCCTCGTCCATAGGCAGCTGTCGTCTGCTCGCCCCACTTGCACTGACCCGGCTGACGCCTCGCCAACTACCCGGGGGGTCCGACCGAGCATTGCGGCCGTTGCCGCTGTCTGAGGTGTTGCATCATCGCCCGTGCCGAAGTGCGAACATAGGACGGTGAATGCCCCGTCCCCCGGAACAACACCTGCCGAGATGTTGCGAAACTTCTGCATCATCGCCCATATCGATCACGGCAAGTCAACCCTCGCCGATCGCATGCTGCAGGAGACCGGGGTCGTCGACGAGCGGCACATGCGGGCCCAATACCTCGACCGGATGGATATCGAACGTGAACGCGGCATCACCATCAAGTCGCAGGCCGTCCGCCTGCCGTATACCGCCAGTGACGGGCGTACCTACGTTCTGAACCTGATCGACACTCCCGGCCACGTGGACTTCACCTATGAAGTGTCGCGTTCCCTTGAGGCATGCGAGGGTGCGATTCTGCTCGTCGACGCGGCCCAAGGCATCGAGGCGCAGACCTTGGCGAACCTGTACTTGGCTATGGAGAACGACCTCCACATCATTCCGGTCCTTAACAAGATCGACCTGCCAGCAGCCGACCCGGACAAGTACTCCGCCGAACTCGCCAGCATCATTGGCTGCGATCCCGCTGACGTTCTTCGGGTCAGCGCCAAGACGGGGGCTGGCGTGCCGGAATTGCTCGACGAGGTTGTGGCCCAAGTGCCGCCCCCGGTCGGCGAAGCCGAAGCCCCGGTGCGGGCCCTGATCTTCGATTCTGTCTATGACACGTATCGAGGGGTCGTCACGTACGTGAGAGTCGTCGACGGCGTCATTGAACACCGTGACCGTGTCGTCATGATGAGCACCGGAACAACACACGAAGCCCTCGAGATCGGCGTCATCTCCCCAGAGCCGGTAGCGAGCACCTCCCTGAAGGCAGGCGAAGTCGGCTACCTCATCACCGGAGTCAAAGACGTGCGCCAGTCGCGGGTCGGAGACACAGTCACCACGTCTCGCAACCGAGCTACCGAGGCCCTCGGCGGGTACCAAGATCCCAAGCCCATGGTGTTCTCCGGTCTGTACCCCATCGATGGTTCGGACTTCCCGATCCTGCGCGACGCCCTCGACAAGCTCAAACTCAACGACGCGGCCCTCGTCTACGAGCCGGAGACATCCGCGGCGCTCGGTTTCGGGTTCCGGTGCGGATTTCTGGGTCTGCTCCATCTTGAGATCGTGCGAGAAAGACTCGAGCGCGAGTTCAATCTGGACTTGATCTCTACCGCGCCCAACGTGATCTATGACGTGCGCCTCGATGACGGCACAGAACTGACCGTGACCAACCCGAGCGAGTTCCCCACCGGGCAGAAAGTCGCCGATGTCACTGAGCCGGTCGTGAAAGCAACAGTCCTGGCCCCTTCAGAGTTCATCGGGGCGATCATGGAGCTGTGCCAGTCGCGACGCGGAATCCTGCTCGGCATGGACTACCTGTCCCCGGACCGAGTGGAAATGCGCTACACGCTGCCGCTAGCTGAGATCGTGTTCGACTTTTTCGACCAGCTCAAGTCCCGCACCAAGGGTTACGCGTCGCTCGACTACGAACCTCACGGCACGCAGAGTGCTGACCTGGTGAAAGTCGACATCCTCCTGCAGGGGGAGACGGTTGACGCGTTCTCCGCTGTGGTTCACCGCGACAAGGCCTATGCCTATGGCGTGGCGATGACCGCCAAACTGCGCGAACTGATCCCCCGGCAGCAGTACGAGGTCCCCATCCAGGCCGCCATCGGGGCCCGAGTCATCGCGCGGGAGACGATCCGTGCCATCCGCAAGGACGTCTTGGCCAAGTGCTACGGCGGCGACGTCACCCGTAAACGCAAGCTGCTCGAGAAGCAGAAAGAGGGCAAGAAGCGGATGAAAACTGTCGGGCGAGTGGAAGTTCCGCAAGAGGCATTCATCGCCGCGCTGTCGACAAATGAGGAAGTATCGAGCAAGAAATGATCGTTTCTGCCCGACCAAGAGTGACGGAATCGTGCATCAGCGGCGAGTTTTCCCCTAATGTGACCTACGACTGCCCCCGAATTCGCTAAGTTCGGACAGGAACAGCCGCACATCGGTCAACAGGAGGAATGCCTCATATGGCGTCATCAACTACAGCACGCGAGCCACTGCCGAAGCCAATGGCCACGCTGCCGGAAGTTATCAACTTCCGCTTGAACAAGACACCCAACGGCGAAGCGTTCCGCTTCCCCCGTCCCGACGAGAGTTGGGGATCGCTGACCTGGAAGCAGGTAGGCGAGGACATCAACAACATCGCTGCTGGTCTCATCGATCTCGGTATCGGTTTGGAAAACCGCGTTGGCATCGCATCAGAAACCAACGTCGAATGGATTCTGGCCGACCTTGGCGTTGCTCTTGCGGGCGGCGCGGTCACCACGGTCTACTCGTCGACTGGTGCCGAAGACGTGGCCTACATTCTCAGTGACTCCGACACCAAGGTCGTATTCGCTCAGAACGAAGCCCAGGTCGCGAAGCTGCGCGAGTACAAGAAGGACCTGCCCGACGTCTCCAAGATTGTTCTGTTCGAAGGGGAGCCGCGCGCCGAAGACGGCGACTGGGTCATCACCCTCGACCAGTTGCGCGAGCTTGGGCGCCAGAAGTTGGCCGCCGAACCCAACGTGGTTGCCGACCGCAGCGCCGAGGTCAAAGGCGACAATCTGTCGACCTTGATCTACACGTCCGGCACCACCGGCAAGCCCAAGGGCGTTGAACTTACCCACGGCAACTGGGGCTACATCGGTGCTGCACTGCAGGGCATCAACGTGCTGGCCGAGGACGACGTCAACTACCTGTGGTTGCCGCTCGCCCACGTGTTCGGTTCGGTGTTGATTGTCGCCCACTTGCAGATCGGCTTCGTCACCGCTGTCGACGGTCGTGTTCCGAAGATCGTCGAGAACTTGCCGGTCGTGCAGCCAACCTTCATGGGTGCGGTTCCCCGCATCTTCGAGAAGGTCTACGCCGGTGTGCGTACCCAGCTCGAAGCCGAAGGTGGAGCGAAGGCGAAGATCGCCGCGTGGGCGTTCAACGTGGGCAAGCAGTACCGCGACGCCGAACTCGCCAATGGTCGCCCCCCGGGCGGTTTGCTGGCCACGAAGTTCCACCTAGCCGACAAGCTCGTCTTCTCCAAGGTGCGCGACCGCCTCGGCGGAAGGGTGAAGTTCTTCATCTCCGGCTCGGCGGCCCTGTCCAAGGACGTTGCCGAATGGTTCAACATTGTGGGTATGCCGATCCTGGAAGGCTACGGCCTCACCGAGACCACGGCTGCCACCTGCATCGTGCGTCCTGACAACATCCGTTTCGGTACCGTCGGTGAGCCCACGCCTGGCACCGAGGTGCGTATCGCCGATGACGGTGAGATCCTCGTCAAGGGCCCGGGCGTCATGCGTGGCTACCACAACAAGCCTGATGCCACCGCTGAGGTGTTTGTCGAAGGCGGCTACTTCGCCACCGGCGACATTGGCGAGATCGACGCCATGGGTCGGGTGAAGATCACCGACCGCAAGAAGGACTTGGTCAAGACGTCCGGCGGTAAGTACATTGCCCCGTCGGCCATCGAGAGCCAGTTCAAGGCGATCTGTGGGGTGGCTGGCCAGATGGTCGTCCACGCTAACAACCGCAAGTTCGCCAGCGCGTTGATCGCGCTCGATCCCGATGCTGTAGCCAAGTGGGCTGGCGACCGGGGCAAGCCGACCGACGTTGCTTCGGTGTCGAAGGATCCGGAGATGCAGGCGCTCATTCAGGGCTGCGTCGACGAACTCAACAGCAAGCTCAACAAGTGGGAGACGATCAAGCAGTTCATTATCTTGGATCGTGCTCTCACCGTTGAAGATGGCGAGTTGACGCCGAGCCTGAAGGTCAAGCGCAAGGTGGTCGAGACGAAGTACGCAGACCAGCTCGACGCGCTGTATACCTCCTAGAAGTCGATCGGTCCTTGGCTCAACAGCCTCACGGCGAGCCACTGACCACGCCAGGGGCGTTACCTGACTCCGCACTCGCGGTGCTCGGGCAACGCCCCTTCGGCGTGTACGTGCACGTGCCGTGGTGCGTGCATCGGTGCGGCTACTGCGATTTCAATACCTACGTCCCCGGAACGGTCAGCGGGATCGGGCCGGAATCCTTCGCATCTACCTTTGCAGCCGAACTCGCCACTGTCGTGAGGGCCTTCGGCGACCATCAGCCTCCACCGCCTGCGACCTTGTTCTTCGGTGGGGGAACCCCGAACCTGTTGCCGCCGGAACAACTCGCGGCAGTCATCGCCGAACTTGAGCAGCGCTGGGGTCTGGCTCCCGATATCGAAATCACCGTGGAGTGCAACCCCGAGGCCGCCTCGCGGCAGCAGTTCGAGCAACTCCGATCAGCCGGTGTCAATCGCCTGAGCGTCGGCATGCAAAGTTCCGACCCGGCGGTCTTGTCCACTCTGGAGAGACGACACACCCCAGGGGCAGTGAGTCGAGTAGTCGAAGACGCACGGTCAGTCGGGTTCGACTCAGTCAGCCTGGACTTGATCTACGGCACGCCCGGCGAATCTGACTCGTCCTGGGAGCGGACCCTGCACGAAGCCGTGGGCTTGGCACCCGACCACGTGTCCGCCTACTCGCTCATCATCGAGGACGGCACCCGGATGGCTCGAATGGCCCGGACCGGGCAGGTCGCTGAAACCTCCTCCGACACCATGGCTGACCGCTACCTGATCGCTGACGATGTTCTGTCCACAGCTGGATACCAGTGGTACGAAGTGAGCAACTGGGCTCGCCCGCCAGACGGCGACGCGATCGATTCCGCCGTTGCCCAGGTCTGGCGGCACGCGAGTCGCCACAACCTTTCCTACTGGCACGACCACGACTGGTGGGGGTTCGGCCCGGGTGCCCACAGCCACATTGGCCCGCTGCGGTGCTGGAACTTGAAGAACCCGCGGCAGCACGCGCAGGCCGCGGAACGCGGCGAACTCCCGGTAGCTGGTCACGAGATCCTCTCAGGTGCGGCCCGCCACATCGAGGCGGTCATGCTCGGGATTCGCACCCGCTGGGGTGTGTCCGGCAAGATCCTCACCCGGGCCGAACAACATCGAGCAGACGAGCTGGTCGAGCAGGGACTGTTGCAGAGGAACGCAACCCCTGGAGACCGCTGGTACTTGACCGATCGCGGCCGACTGCTAGCGGACCTCGTTACCCGGGAGTTACTGGCCGCTGGTGGGGATTGACAGGTGCCCGGTCCTTGGGCCGCACGAGAATCTCCTGCACGCTGGTGGCAATGAGCGACCCGTCGGGGCTAAAGAACTCGCCTCGCGCGAGCCCGTGGCCGGAACGGGCAACCGGAGTGTCCTGCACGAACAGGACCCACTCGTCGGCGCGAAAATCCTGATGAAACCACATGGCGTGATCGATGGAAGCGATATCGATGGTGCTTCGGTCCACTCGAGATGCGTGGGGGGCGATGACCGTACCGCCGAGGGTCAAATCGGCGAAGTACGTCAGCGTGCAGTAGTGGACCAGGTTGCTGTCGGGCAGCGGGGAATCGGTCCGCATCCATGCCATGCGCCGAAAGCTTGGCCACCCGGTGGCTTGAACGTCGTCGGGGTCGACGATGCGCAGTTGAATGAGGTTGTGTTGAGGGTAGCCGAGCAGGTGGTTGGCGGCTTTGTGATCGACTGACGGCAAGGAGAAATCCTGGTACTTCTCAGGCCCGGGCACTAGTGGCATGGTGTGTTGGTGCTCGACGCCAGTCTCCGGTCGGGCGAAGGACGCCGACATGGTGAAGATCGTCTCCCCGTACTGCACGGCCTGCACCCGGCGGGTGGCGAAAGTGCGTCCGTCGCGGGGCCGGTCGACGAGGTAGATGATCGGGTCCGTTGTGGATCCGGGCCGGAGGAAGTACGCGTGCAGAGAGTGGGGTGCACGCAGCTCGTCGTCAACGGTTCGGCCAGCCGCAACGAGGGCCTGGGCGGCGACGTGGCCACCGAAGGCCCGCATCGGCGCGCCCGCGTGGCACCTGCCTCGGAAGATGTCCCGGTCGAGCCGTTCGATATTGAGCCGTTCGATGAACTGCTCTTCGTTGAAGTCGTCACGCATCGAGAGTGCTCTCCTTGTTGGATCGGCGGCGCCGACGAGCAGACCGATACACGACAGTATTCGTCGACTTGTCGGATATGAGGCACTGGCGCTTGTGATCCCACAGCGGCCACAGCACACCCGCGTAGCACAATCCGAAGTCCACGATCAGCAACAAGCTGCGCACGACGCCGCGCCCGGGGCCGAGGGGCAGTTCGGTGGACTCGCGCACGGTCGTCAGTCCACACAGTTGCTTCCCGAACGACTGGCCGGTGCGGCCCTCGCGGATACCCTTGTTGGCGATGTAAAGGCCCACGGCGATGACGTAGCACAGGGCTTCCAGCAGGTTGCCGATACCGCTCGATTGCGAAACGACGACGTTGATCCCGCTCCGCTCGTCTACCACCGAATCAGCTAGTGCAGCCCCGATTCGGTCTCCCAGGAACGCGAACACAGCTACCGGCAGGATATCGACCAAATAGGCCGCAACCCGCCAAATCCACTCTGCGTACAAGTGCCCAGTTGGCGAAATGCCTGGCCGCGGCAGCTGCCCGTACGTGGGTAGTTCGTCAGAGTTCGCCATCGCGTTGGAGTTCGTGTCCTACTTGACCAGGCGCAGAATGTAGGGCGCTTGGTAGTCCTCGCCATTGTTGACGCGCAGTGCCGCAATCACTTCGATCACGATCACAAAAATCGAGTAGGCGAACAGCAGGACGAAACACCCGATCCAGATCAGAATGCCCAACGGGGGGAATGCGAAGCCGAGCGAGATTCCCCCGAAGATCATCACCACGATGAGGGCTACCACGACGATGATGGCGGTGATCTGCAAGTTGAGGGCCTCGCGGCTGTTGCGTTTGACCACTTCGCTGCGATCGCGGAAGATGAAGTAGATGACCAGTGGCGCCAGGAAGCCAGCGATGATGGCCAACAGGTACGACAGCATCGACCAGGTGCGTTCGTCCTCGGGCGTCAACGGCGCCGGAGCTGGCGGCGGGTAGGCGCCTGGCCCGGGCTGGCCGTACGGCGCAGCGGGCGGGGGCAGATGGTCGCTGGCGCCGGTGGGAGCGACCGGTGGCGACGGTGGCACAGGGGGACCGGGCGGAGTGGGGGCTGCCGGTACCTGACCGGCCGAATCGTCTGGGTCGTTGGAGTGCGGGGCGTTGTCGCTCATGGCTGTGCTCCTCATGGTCGGGGGTCGGGTCGGGGTGGAGCTTTTGCTTTCCACTCTACCCGCTGATTCGAGCAGCGCTGTGGCGCCACGTACGCAGTGCCAGCCCGACTCCGATGACGCCAATGATGATCAGCCAGGCGACGGCCGTGTTGTCGTAGAGCGCGTTGGCGGGGGACGCCGAGGAGGGGGCGATGGCTGCGTTGATGTCGGCCAGACTGCAGTCTGCAGACGCGCTCGTGCACGCGGCCATGGTGGCCACCACGGTTGACCAGTCCCACTGGCGTGACCCCTTGTGGGTGGTCCGTGGGTTTGTAGAGTTTTGATTGGCCCGTG
>CBFGTA010000042.1:0-17379 GCA_965651595.1 uncultured bacterium
AACAGAAGTGGAGCGGTAAATCAACGCCCACCCGACGACGAGCCAGGTGCCGACGAATCCGATGATGATCCAGGCCAGCAGCGACCCCCAGATGCCGTTGACGAGGAAGCTGCTCAGCCCGGAAGCCACGTACAGCCAGAACCCGAAGAACATCGTGACGATAATCGTGAGAATGAACTTGCCCGGACGATCTTTGATTGCCCGGAAATTGGTGGCCAACGGGTTCGCGTGGCCGTCAATGGCGGCCAGCAGAACGTACGGCGTCACGATGAGCAGAATCCACCCCGGTACTACGTAGATGAGCATGCCGATGAATACCACGACCGTCCAGACGACAGTCCACGCCACGAAACGCCAGAAGTGGGGGGCGAGTTTGCTCCACGCGGCTCCGAAACTGACCGGTCCGTCGGCGACTTGTAGCGCCGTCGACATCATCAGGCCCAGGGCGACAACCATGACGGCGTAAGAGATCAGCGCCAGAATGAGGAAACCGATGTTCCCCGCGTCCGGGATGATGCGTGGACTGGTCAACACGGCTTGGACGATCGCGTTGGCGACGATCACAACGAAGAACACGACAGTGGCTCGCCAGTAGTCGCGCGCGGCCGCCACTAAAGCGAAGTGCTTGTACTTCTTGGCCGGCAGAACCTCACGGGTGGCCGCAGGTCGGGTCGAAGAATCACTCATGGCCGTCGGCCCTCATTCCTTTGACAAGCAGTTTGTTCATGGAACCGTCGTAAATTTCGTCGTCACCGACGCGAATCGTCAGGTGCGGGTCGTCGGCCTTCAAGTCCGGGACCTTCGCGGTGATCGACTCTCCGGATGCCACTTCCCCCGAACACATGACCCCAGCCCCTTCGACGTCACACACCGGTTTGACGGTTATCGTGTAGCCCTCGTCGAGGAGCAAGTTGACGGTGGCGCTTTCGGGGTACGTGACGTTGATGGTTCCCGGGGCAGCGAGCCCAACGATTTCAGAACAACCTGTCACGGTCAGGGACAGTGCCGCGGCTGAAGCTGCGATCCCCAGCCCGAGGCGGTGGCGTCGGGTCAGCTTCATGATGTGGCCTCCTGGGCGGTCGAGTTCGCCAAAATGCGGGCTTTCTGTTCGTTGTGCAGTCGCTCGAGTGCGGCGTCGCTGATTCGAGTGAGATCGATCGGACTGTCGAGTAAGAGTTCGCAGTTGCGGTCCAGTGCCGACCCGGGATGGACCGGGGGATTCACCGTCCACTGATTCGAGGCGAGCTCGCGACTCAAGGATGCGAGCCCCTGCTGGGAATAGTCGCCTTCAGACCACGCGGCCGGAGAATTGTGGTCGATGGTGGTGGTGAAAATCGACAGCGTTCCGTCCCGATTGTCGATGAACTCGATGAGTTGCTGCTGCTGGGGGAAATCAATGCAGCTCGCCGTCGTGATCTCCCAGAACCCGCCCTTCGTGCCTTCCTTCGGCGGATGGGCGGTGATCGTGTTGATGTGCGTGTGGCCGTTAATCCAGGCCACCATGTTGGGGTATTTGAGCAGCATGTCGACGAACTGCTCGGCCCCGATCAACGGCTGGCCGCGGCCGATCGGCTTCTGGGCGAAGTTATCGAGCGTATAGCTGTTGTGGTGGCTGGCCACCACGGCCATGATCCCCTCGGCCTGACACTTCTGCAGTTCCGCCTCGAGCCAGTCGAACTGGTCTTGGGGCACGGCACCGTCGGCACCAATCACTTCATTGCACGTGTCGAGACCGAAACACCTCAGATACGGGGTCAAGTCGGCCTTCCAGTAGGTCGTGCCGTTGTCGATGTTGTCTTGTGTGAACCCGTGCCCGACCGGGCCCGGAGTAGCTGGCGAGTCCAGGTGGCGCTGCATGAACTCGGTGATCGTGAACAAACGTCGCTCAGCATCAGCGGTGACGTTGTGGAGCCCGGAATTGAGTTGGAAGTTCGCACGCAGGTTGTTGAGCAACTGCTGGAACATGCTGGGGTTGTCGGTCCACCAGTTGAACATTCCCTGCACCGCAGCGGCCGGTGATCCCGCCTTGCGCGAACCCATCGCCAGGGCGTCGAGGGCTGGCTCGACGGTCAAGTTGCCCATGAACAAGGCGTCGTGGTTGCCGAACGTGGTGTACCACGGCACCGGAAGCCCCGCCGATGTGACCGTCTGGCTCACCGCGGCAGTCAGCAAATCGGGCAGGCGGGGATACCCGTACGGGCCGTAGTCGCTGGTGTCGGGATCTGCTGGCTGCCACATGTAGTTGACACCCGGAAAAGTTTGGACGCCTTCGTACGTGTCCGCTTTGCCGCTGTTGGGCACGACCGATCCGCCGTCGAGCAACTGGATATACCAATCGAGTTCCGTGCTCGCTTTCGAGTCGGCATTGTCACCGGTGTTGAGCATGGCTGCCATGGGAGCGCCGGTCAGCGGCGACTCAGCTGACAGGCGCAAGGTGGAAACCATCTCCGCCACCACGTTCGCCGTCAACGTCTCATGCGGCCGGGAGGCGTCCACAAACGACGCTGCCACGGCCACAAGCGGCTCAAGACGCCCAGGCGACTGCGCGTCGATCACGTGAATGTCGCTCATGTGCCCCAGGTAGGCAAGCGACCTGCGGTTGCGGGTGCGTTCAGGGTTCGGGTTCTTACCGGTGATGTCGGGCCGCGGAATGTACTCCTCACCCGGCCCTTCAACCAGGCGGCGGTACTTGCCGCGGATCACGGACCCTTGCAGAACGGTTCTCTGCAAAGTGGTGGGGGCGTCCGACGGGCGCAGAGGAGCGGCCAATGCCGACCCCAACATGGCCTTCGGGAGCATGAACGCCCCCGCGAGAGCAGTAGTCGACGCCATGAACGCTCGGCGGGTAAGACCAGCCACGTTTTCCTCCAGGATCCCTGAACCGCCAGATGCTGGCGGTAGTGCTGCGCAACAGTCCGAAAATAGCGCCCGCGTGGGTGGGTTGCATGTCGGTAGATCGTGCGCGGCCTGCGGGCGCAGGAATCGAGTCCCTTCGGGCTGTCTGGTGGAGGTTGGCGTTGCGTCGCAGTCGAGGATCGGCAACGCGCGGGATACAGTTGGGGAATGCTTCCCGCACAGGTGGCCCCGCCCACGGGCTCATTCGGCTCCGTCGTGACGGCCATGGTGACCCCGATGCGGGCTGACGGTTCCGTGGACAGGGCTGGCCTGGCGCAGCTCGCGAACTGGCTGGTCGATCAAGGCAACGACGGGCTCGTCGTCAACGGCACCACCGGTGAGGCCCCCACCACCACTGACGACGAGAAACTCGAGATTCTCGAAACGGTACTGGCGGCGGTAGGCGATCGGGCAACTGTGACAGCTGGGGTCGGAACGAACGCCACCGCCCATTCCTGCCGCCTGGCGCGCCAGGCGGCCAACGCGGGCGCCCACGGCCTGCTAGTGGTTACGCCGTACTACAACCGGCCACCGCAATCCGGGGTGATTCGCCATATCGACACCATCTCCGACGCCACCGAGCTTCCCCTCATGCTCTACGACATCCCCGGGCGCACCGGGACGGCCTTGGAGCCCGAGACTCTGATTTCTGTCGCCAACAACCCGCGGGTCAGGGCCGTCAAAGACGCCAAAGGCGACCTGGAATCGACCGTCGTCGTCCTGCGCGAAACCGACCTGGAATGGTACTCCGGCGACGACGGGCTCAATTTGCCGTTCCTGGCCATCGGGGCGGTCGGGTTCGTGTCAGTTACCGGGCACGTCGTGGCCGGGCGACTGCGGGAACTGCGGCAGGCGTACCTGGACGGGCAGGTCGACGAAGCCCGCCTGATCAATGAATCGCTACAACCGGTTTCGACGGGGCTGTTTCGAACCCAGGGAGTAATCCTCGCGAAAGCGGCGCTCGAACTTCTCGGCCAGCCAGCCGGGCCCGTGCGCAGCCCGCTCGTCGACGCCACACCCGAGCAGCGCGCACAACTCGCCCGCGATCTGCTCGCTGGCGGGGTAGACGGGGTGTCAGCCCCGTGAGGCAACCCACCGCCGGCGCGGTCCCGGCGTCCGACCCCACCGATCCCGGGTTGGAGTTCCCCCACCCCGACGCGCCCGAACCCGGGCCCGC
The DNA here is from genome assembly GCA_965651595.1 of uncultured bacterium. Classification (GTDB taxonomy): domain Bacteria; phylum Actinomycetota; class Actinomycetes; order S36-B12; family UBA10799; genus CBFGTA01. Next base: position 4,073 of record CBFGTA010000042.1, read on the forward strand.
AGCCGCTGGCACCTTGCGCATCATCGCCCTCGGCGGACTCGGCGAGGTCGGCAGGAACATGGCCGTTTTCGAGATCGACGGCAAGGTTTTGGTAGTCGACTGTGGAGTGTTGTTCCCGGAAGAGTCCCAACCGGGCGTCGACTTGATCCTGCCCGACTTCACTGCGATCGCCGACCGCTACGACGACATCGCGGCGGTCGTGCTCACCCACGCCCACGAAGACCACATCGGAGCACTGCCCTACCTGTTGCGCAACCGCCCCGACATCCCCCTCTACGGCTCACGACTCACATGTGCGCTAGTCGCCGCCAAACTGCGGGAACACCGCCTCAGCCCACCCATGCACGAGGTCGAAGACAGCGAAGTCGTCGAACTCGGGCCCTTCACCGTCGAGTTCGTGGCAGTAAACCATTCGATCCCCGACGCGATGGCGGTGGCGATCACGACAGCAGCCGGAACCGTCCTCCACACCGGGGACTTCAAACTCGACCAACTGCCCCTCGACGGGCGCATCACCGACCTCAACTCGTTCGCCCGGCTCGGAGACCGCGGCGTGGACGTGCTGATGGTGGATTCGACGAACGCTGAGGTCAAGGGGTTCGTCACCGGAGAAACCGAGATCGCGCCCGTCCTGGACCAAGTGTTCGCTCGGGCGGGCGGGCGCATCGTGGTGGCCTGCTTCGCGTCCCATATTCACCGCGTGCAGCAGGTGATCGACGCGGCCGCCAACCACGGTCGACGAATCGCCTTTGTTGGGCGGTCGATGGTGCGGACCATGAAAGTCGCGAGCGAGAACGGCTACCTGCGAATCCCGGCTGGCCTGCAAGTGACTGCCGACGCACTCGACGAGTTGCCCGACGAGAAAGTCGTGCTGATCTGCACCGGGTCCCAGGGTGAACCGATGGCGGCCTTGTCGCGTATCGCCAACCGAGACCACAAGATTCGCATCAACGACCGCGACACCATCGTGCTGGCGTCGTCGATGATCCCCGGCAACGAGAACGCCATCAACCGCGTCATCAACAACCTGATGCGATGGGGTGCGACTGTCGTTCACAAAGGCAACGCCAACGTTCACGTGTCAGGGCACGCGGCCGCTGGCGAACTGCTCTACGTGTACAACATCGTCCGGCCCCGCTACGTCCTGCCGGTGCACGGCGAGGTTCGGCACCTGCGCGCCAACGCGGCCCTCGCGCTACGCACGGGAGTTCCCGACGACCACGTGCTGCTCGTCGACGACGGTTGCGTCGTTGACCTCACCGACGGTGACGCGAGCGTGGTCGGTCGGGTCCCTTGCGGGCTGGTGTTCGTGGACGGGTCGAGTATCGACGAAGACTCGCTGAAGGACCGGCGAATCCTGGGGGAGGAGGGGTTCGTCAGCATATTCGCCGCCGTGGACTTCTCCCGCCGCGCAGTGGTGGCCGGTCCCGAGATTCGTGCCCGCGGGTTCGCCGAGAATCCCGAAGTGTTCGCCGACATAGAGCCGAAAGTTGCCGAAGCGCTGCAGGCGGCCCTCAACGATGGAGCCACCGACCCCCACCAGTTGCAACAGATCGCCCGGCGAGTGGTGGGCCGCTGGGTGGGAAACCGACTCCGGCGTCGCCCCATGATCGTGCCGGTCATCGTCGAGGCGTAGCCAGCTTCGGCGCGGCCCGTGACGAGGGGCGCACGGGCGGGCTGGTGGCTCACTCAAACTCTCCGCGACACGGCCGCAACCTGACAGCGGCGCTTGCAGATGGCGGATAGTGTGCCAGCATGGCCACTCGCACGTCTCGCTCGCAAACCTCCCGCGGTGGTTCTCGATCATCGAGCCGCAGCAGTTCCTCCCAGGCGCGAACCTCAAAGTCTGGCAACACGTCTTCGAGCCGAAGCGGCTCGGGCAGCCGCTCGCGCCGCTCCTCGTCGGCAGCCGCCCCGGGGGCGAAAACTTCGCGGGGAACTTCCGCTGCCCGATCAGCCTCGGACAAGAGCGCCGACCGGTCACCGTTTGTGACGATTCTCGGGGCGATTGCAGTTGGTGTGGCGTTCGTGTGGTCGAAGTCGGCCACGATGACCGGCCACCTGGTGCGCCTGTTCGGCGGGGACCGCAACGAAGAATCCGTCCCCTCTCGGCGCGACAGCTACGGTTTCGCCCTTCTGGTCGGCGCCGTGGTCACCGCGGTCACGCTGTGGTTTGGCCTCGGGGGCGCCGTCGGCGGGCTGATCCCCTTCGTGACCACGAGCCTAGTTGGTTCGCTGGCCATGATCCTTCCGATCGTCCTGCTGGTGATGGCGGTCATGGTGCTGCGCACACCTGACTGGAGAGCCCCCCGATCGGTGACGATCGGCTGGATTATCCTCGGCCTCGGAGCCCTGGGCCTGTGGACGTGCGCGATGGGGGCCCCGCTGCCGAGCGACGGAGCCGAAGCTCTGCGTGGCGTCGGCGGCTGGGCGGGCTGGCTCATGACGGCGCCATTCGTTGCCCTGGTCGGCACCTTCCTCACCGGAGTCGCCACGGTCGTGCTTGTCGGCTGGGGTGCGTTGCTCGTCACTCGAACGCCACCATCGGAAGTCATCGCCTGGTTCCGGCAGATTTTGACTCCGCCGGCCGATTCCGTCGAGTACGTCGACGTTGACGCTGAATCACCGGTCACTAGCGCCACGGCAGGAGACGACACCTTCGTCGACTTGCGCGCCGACCGGGCCAGTGACGCCACTGGGCCCGTCGACTCCGCATCGACAACAGCGCCGTCGGGGACGCGCTCGATCGGCCAGACTGCTTCGTCGGGCTGGAACGGACTCAAGCGACGCTTCGGGTTCGGCAGCACTGTCGACGATCCGGAAACTCCGATCGAGGACCTCGTCGGCAACGAGCCGTTCGCGTCGGCAGTCGCTTCAGCGGCGACTATCGACGGCAAAGACTCGCCAGCCGTCGGCGACGACGGGCAGCCTGCCGGTCACGGGCCAACGATCGCCGAGTTCGCGACCGCCGAATCCGCCGGGTCTACCGCCGCGGCCAGCGAAGCGGCCGCTGATGGTGCCCGGCCCGAACAATTGCCACTGTCCGGCGACGTCATGTATGCGCTTCCCGGCCCGAAAATGCTCAAGACCGGCCCCATGCCACGCTCGGCGACGAAAGCCAACGAGAAGGTCGTCGCCGCCTTAACGAGCGTCCTGGAACAGTTCGAGATTGACGCTCGGGTCACTGGGTTCTCGCGCGGCCCCACGGTCACTCGCTACGAGGTCGAACTCGGCCAAGGCGTCAAAGTCGAGCGGGTTACGGCGTTGAGCAAGAACATCGCCTACGCGGTGGCGAGCGCCGACGTGCGCATCCTGTCGCCCATTCCGGGCAAGTCAGCGATCGGCGTGGAGATCCCCAACGCCGACCGCGAACTCGTCAGCCTCGGCGACGTCCTGCGCAGTCCCGTGTCGACGTCGAGCCACCACCCGATGCTCGTGGGACTCGGCAAAGACGTCGAAGGCGGCTTCGTGGTGGCCAACTTGGCGAAGATGCCGCACCTGCTCGTCGCGGGAGCGACCGGCGCGGGCAAATCGAGTTGTATCAACTCACTCATCACGTCCGTCCTGATGCGTGCGACTCCAGATGACGTTCGCATGATCCTGATCGACCCCAAGCGCGTCGAGCTGACCATCTACGAAGGCGTGCCGCACCTCATCACCCCCATCATCACCAACCCGAAGCGGGCCGCTGACGCTCTGGCCTGGGTGGTCAAAGAGATGGAGCAGCGCTACAACGACCTGTCCGACTACGGTTTCCGGCACATCGACGACTTCAACAAAGCGGTTCGCTCGCAGGCGATAGCGCCCCCGCCAGGCTCCGAACGCACTTTGGAGCCGTACCCATACCTGCTGGTCATCGTCGATGAACTCGCGGACTTGATGATGGTGGCGCCGCGCGACGTGGAAGACGCCATCGTGCGAATCACCCAACTCGCGCGCGCGGCCGGGATCCACCTCGTCCTGGCGACTCAACGCCCGAGCGTCGACGTCGTGACCGGGTTGATTAAGGCGAACGTGCCGAGCCGCCTGGCGTTCGCCACGTCGAGCCTGGCCGACAGTCGGGTGATCTTGGATCAGCCCGGCGCCGAAAAGCTCGTCGGTCAAGGCGACGGACTGTTTCTGCCGATGGGTATGAGTAAACCCATCCGGGTCCAGGGCGCGTTCGTGTCGGAAGTGGAGATCCGCCAGATCGTGGCGCACTGCAAGAAGCAACTCGACCCGGAGTACCGCGAGGACGTCCTCAGCGTCGCCGGGCCGTCGATGGTGGCGGCCGAAGACATCGGCGACGACCTCGATGTGCTCCTGCAAGCCGCCGAACTCGTCGTGTCGACTCAGTTCGGTTCGACGTCGATGCTGCAGCGCAAACTGAAAGTCGGTTTCGCTAAAGCTGGGCGGCTGATGGACTTGATGGAGTCGCGCGGAATCGTCGGGCCGTCCGAAGGGTCGAAGGCTCGTGAAGTGCTCGTCACCCCCGACGACCTTCCGGCTGTCCTGGCCGACTTGAGGGGCGGGCACTGAGGCCCGTGGGCCGGATCGGTCAGTGGGCGACATCGGTGGTGCCGGGTCGTAGGCTGAGACCATGACTTCCCCCGGCCTCTCAGTCGCGATGGTGACTTTGGGGTGCGCGCGCAATGACGTCGACAGTGAAGAGCTAGCCGGGCGCCTACAGCAGGCCGGATGGGCACTAGCCGACGACCCCGACACAGCCGACGCAGTCGTCGTCAACACGTGCGGATTTGTCGAAGCGGCCAAACAGGACTCGATCGACACGATTCTCGAACTCGCCGGAGACGCTCAGCGCCCCGTCGTGGCGGTCGGGTGTCTGGCCGAGCGCTATGGCAAGCAACTCGCCGCAGAACTCCCCGAGGCTGCTGCCGTTCTCGGGTTCGACTCGTACGAAACCATGGCCGACACCTTGGCCGGAATCATCAACGGGGAGCGGCCCGAATCTCACGTACCGATCGATCGGCGATCTCTGTTGCCCATCTCACCGGTTGACCGTGAGGCGGCAGCCGCGTCCACGCCCGGGCACGCCAACCTGCGGGTTCGGCTCGAGTCCGGCCCTGTCGCTCCACTCAAGATTGCTTCAGGCTGCGACCGCCGCTGTTCCTTCTGCGCCATCCCCAGGTTTCGCGGCGCGTTCCAGAGCCGCCGACCTGCCGATATCCTGCGCGAGGCCAACAGCCTCGTCGAGTCGGGCGTGCGCGAACTGAACCTAGTGAGCGAAAACTCCACCTCGTACGGAAAGGACCTCGGCGACCTGCGACTGCTCGAGAGCCTGTTGCCCGCCCTCGGGGGACTCCACCCGGACATGCGTGTGCGGGCGGTGTACCTGCAACCAGCCGAGATGCGTCCAGGACTCGTCGAAGTGATGGCCGACACTGCGGGCGTCGCGCCCTACTTCGACCTCTCCTTTCAGCACGCGAGCCCCCGTATCCTGCGAGCCATGCGTCGGTTCGGGGGAACCGACGACTTCCTCGCACTGATCGACCAGATTCGCGCGGCCTGCCCGACAGCGGGACTGCGGACCAACGTGATCGTTGGATTCCCCGGCGAGACCGACGACGACTTCTCCGAACTCGTTGACTTCGTGGAGCGGGCCGAGTTCGACGCAGTCGGAGTGTTCGGCTACTCCGACGAGGACGAAACCGAGGCGCTGAGGTTGGCGGACAAGTTGCCGAGTTCGGTGATCGCCGATCGCGTGGACCACATGATGATGGTGGCCGAGGCAGTGATGAACGAGCGCGCAGCCGAGCGGGTCGGGCAGAGTGTTTCTGTGCTGGTTGAACAGAAGGACGGGACGACTGCGCGGGGGCGTGCGCTTCACCAAGGCCCCGACGACGGTGACGTGACCGTCACCGTCACCGTACCCGTGGCTGTCGGCGACGTCGTCGAGGCCGTCGTTGACGAGGCCGTGGGCGTCGACCTAGAGGCGACGGCCGTGGCGGCCGGGGAGAGCCAGTGAGCACGCCCCACCGGCCGGGCGAGAGTTCGGTAACCGACAGCGACCACCGCGGCAGGTCGCGCACCCCGTTGAACGGGTCGGTGCGTTCGTCGTGAACGTTCCCAACGCCCTCACAGTTCTGAGATTGATTCTGGTGGTGCCGTTCGCCTACCTGTTGTTCGCCCACGGCACCGAAACCTGGGCTCAAGTGTGGGCGGCGGTCATCTTCGTTGTGGCGTCAGCAACCGACTTCGCCGACGGAGCTCTGGCGCGCAAGTACGACCTGGTGACGAGTTTTGGCAAGATCGCTGACCCCATCGCCGACAAGGCGTTGACCGGCGTGGCGTTCCTGGGTTTGAGCTACCTGGGGTTGCTGCCGTGGTGGATCACAATCGTGATGATCGTTCGGGAAGTGTGGGTCACCCTCGTCCGGTTCCGCGTCATTCGCTACGGAGTGATCCCAGCTAGCCGCGGCGGCAAACTCAAGACTGTGCTGCAAATCTTGGCGATCCTGCTGTTCCTGGTGCCGCTCAGTGGCGCGTGGGTCGACATTCGTTGGCTCGTCATGGGTGCCGCGGTGGTGGTGGCGTTGGTGACGGCAGTTGATTACACAGTGCAGGCCGTCACCTTGCGCCGCCGGGTCGTCGCCGAGCGCGCCGACGGCCGAACACCAGCGGCGGAGAGCACCTCGGAATCGGCATGATTGCTCTGTCCGCCAGCGAGGACGTGCGAGTAACCCTTGAAAAGGACGCGCGAGCAATTGTTGACCTGGGCCGGAAACGGGGCCTGACTGTGGCGTGCGCCGAATCACTCACTGGGGGCCTCGTGTGCGACGCGCTCGTTCGGGTGCCAGGGGCATCTCGTGTGTTGAACGGCGGAATCGTCGCCTACGCAACAGTGTCCAAAGAGACGGTATTGGGGGTTCCGCGCGAAGTGTTGGCCGATCACGGCCCAGTTCATTCGGTCACTGCTGCCGCCATGGCGAAGGCGGCCGCCGATAAGTTCTCCGCCGATCTCGGCTGCGCGACTACTGGCGTTGCGGGGCCGGAGCCCCAGGACGGTGTGGCCGTGGGGACAGTCTTCGTGGCGGTGTGGTCGGCGGCTCTCGCGACCAGCGTCGACCGGCGGGACCGGCCAGATCTCTCCACCGTGGTGGAATATCACTTCACCGGGGTCAGGTCGAACGTCCGGCTCGCAGCAGTGGCGGCAGTATTGAACTTGCTGAGGGTGTCCCTGGAACAAAATCCCGACCACAATAGGGGGTAGGCTGAGTACACTACGGGGGACGTTGAAGGAGGTGCCCGTGATCGTCCTGAGGTCTGTGATCGGTGATGAGTTGCGGCGCAAGCGGCTCGAGCAAGGGCGCACGCTGCGGGATGTCTCAGCGGCTGCCCGCGTGTCATTGGGGTACTTGTCAGAAGTCGAGCGCGGGCAGAAAGAAGCCTCAAGCGAACTGATCGCCGCGATTTGCGGAGCCCTGGAAGTGCCGCTGTCGGAAGTGCTCGTGTCGGTCACGTCGAAGGTGGCTGACTTTGAAATCCTGCCCGAGGAATCGTCCTCTGCGGCTCTCAACTAGTGCGACTCGTGCCACCGAGCGCCAGCGTCAGCCCCACTGTCACCGCGACACCTACCGCGGGCAGCTAGCAATGCGGCAGACGGAACTCTGGGAGCGCCTCGCGACGGCCGTAGGTGCCGGTTACGTTGATTCCTGGGCACAAGACCACGTCATCGCCGAACTCGACGGTCAGACCGTGCGGGAAGCGTTGAAGTCTGGCTGGGACGCCCGCTCAGTGTGGCTGGCCGTGTACCGGCATCTCGAACTCCCGCCTACTTTTCGCTAACCATTCCCGCGCGCCGACTTGATCGAACAGGTGTTCGATTGTAGTGTCGCTCCTGTAGGTCCAGCGTCCGGGTCTATCCACAACTCCAGACGCCAGAACTCACAGATGTCCGAGTCCAATCGTAGGGTGCACAGGAAGTACCCCAAGGTCACGAGGGTGTCCGACGAAATGAGGAGAAACATGGCGAGGAATGCGGTTTCGGGTCGGGAGTCAGCGCTAGATGCGGCACTGGCCCAGATTGAGAAGAACTTCGGTAAAGGGTCCGTCATGCGTCTAGGTGACGAGTCCCGTCCGCCTGTCGCCGTCATTCCCACCGGCGCCATCGCCCTGGACGTAGCCCTGGGTATTGGCGGCTTGCCGCGCGGCCGCGTTGTTGAAATCTACGGGCCGGAATCTTCGGGCAAGACGACTGTCGCCTTACACGCGATCGCCAGTGCGCAAGCGAATGGCGGAACGGCGGCATTCATCGATGCCGAACACGCACTCGATCCCGAGTATGCGCGCAAACTTGGGGTCGACATCGATGCGTTGCTAGTCAGTCAGCCCGATACGGGTGAGCAGGCCCTCGAGATTGCGGACATGCTCGTGCGTTCCGGGGCACTTGATCTGATCGTCATCGACTCGGTAGCGGCTCTCGTGCCGAAGGCCGAGATCGAAGGCGACATGGGTGACAGTCACGTCGGCCTCCAGGCGCGACTCATGAGCCAGGCGTTGCGCAAGATGACGGGCGCACTCCACGGTGCGGGCACTACCGCCATCTTCATCAACCAGTTACGCGAGAAGATCGGAGTGATGTTCGGTTCACCCGAGACCACGACCGGCGGCAAGGCCCTGAAGTTTTATTCGTCTGTCCGCCTTGACGTACGTCGAATCGAGACACTCAAAGATGGCACCGTGGCGGTCGGCAACCGGACGCGCGTCAAAGTGGTTAAAAACAAGATGGCGCCGCCGTTCAAGCAAGCCGAATTCGACATTGTGTACGGCGAGGGAATCTCCCGCGAAGGCAGCCTGATCGATATGGGCGTAGAGCACGGCTTCATCCGCAAGTCCGGCGCCTGGTACACCTACGAGGGCGATCAACTCGGTCAGGGCAAAGAGAACGCGCGCACGTTCCTGCGCGACAATCCGGACCTCGCGCTCGAGGTGGAAGACAAGATCAAAGAGAAGTTGGGCATCGGTCAGGCGCCTGAACCTCTGGAAGAGGTCGACCTGTCCGACGACAGGGTGATGGCCGACGGTGGGCCGCCGCTGTCGTCCTGACAGTGACGCGCACCCAGCGACCACCCAACACCCAATACCTCTAGGGGCGACCAATGACGGCACAGCCGAGTAGTCCCGAAGCTGAGCCCCAGGCAGACGCCGATCCGCAGGAAGTCGCACGCATCATCGCCTTGAACTCGCTCAACCAGCGGCCCCGCACCCGGGCGCAACTCGAAGACCTGCTGAGGCGCCGCCACGTCCCTGCCGAGGCGGCTTCGGCGGTGCTCGACCGATTCGAGGAAGTTGGCCTCGTCGACGATCGACGCTTCGCCGAGCAGTGGGTCGACTACCGCCAATCGGTCAAGGCAGTGTCTCGGGCCATGCTGCGAGTGGAACTTCAGCGCAAGGGAATTTCGCGCGACACGGTCGACGACGTGCTCGCCGACTGGGACAGCAACAGCGAGCAGCAACAGGTGCGGGACTTGGCGTGTCGGTTGTTGCGTCAAGTCAAAGACCCCGACCCGTACCGCCGCCGCCGTAAGTTGGCCGACCGGCTCGCGCGGCGAGGCTTCCCTCCCGACGTGGTGTGGGACGCGGTCCATCACGCGCTCGCTGGCGATTCTGACGAGTACTCATAACAGCCTGCGGGCTCAACCCGTAACCTAGGGGAGTGACAACTGCCCGCACCTACAGCGTTCGCACGTTCGGATGCCAAATGAACGTCCACGACTCCGAACGCATCGAAGGTCTGCTCGAACATGCCGGCCTCGTGGCACACCCGGAATCGGCCGACCGCCCAGCCGACGTTGTCGTCTTCAACACCTGTGCGGTGCGGGAGAACGCTGACAACAAGCTGTACGGCAACCTGGGTCACTTGCGGCCGGTGAAGGACGCGAATCCCGGCATGCAGATCGCCGTCGGCGGATGTTTGGCGCAAAAAGACCAAGACAAGATCGTGCAGCGCGCTCCCTGGGTGGATGTCGTGTTCGGAACCCACAACCTTGGGTCCCTGCCCGTGCTGCTGGAACGTTCGCGCAGCTTGGGGGAGGCCCAAGTGGAGCTGCGCGATGCTCTCGAACACTTCCCATCGTCCTTGCCGGTTCGCAGGCAATCCCGCCACAGCGCTTGGGTGTCAATCTCGGTCGGCTGCAACAACACGTGCACTTTCTGCATCGTCCCAAGTCTGCGCGGTAAGGAACAGGATCGTCGGCCCGGCGACATTCTGGCTGAGATCGAGATGCTCGTCGCCGACGGTGTCGTCGAAGTCACCTTGCTCGGGCAGAACGTGAACGCCTACGGAGTGGAGTTCGGTGACCGGGGTGCTTTCGCGGATCTGCTGCGAGCGTGCGGTTCGATCGACGGTCTCGAACGGGTTCGATTCACCAGCCCGCATCCACGCGACTTCACCGACGACGTCATCGACGCGATGGCCACCACCGCCAACGTCATGCCTCAACTGCACATGCCGTTGCAGTCGGGCAGCGATGACGTGCTCAAGCGGATGCGCCGATCGTATCGGGCCGACAGGTTCATGGGCATCCTCGACAACGTGCGTGCCGCCATTCCTGACGCTGCGATCACCACTGACATCATCGTCGGGTTCCCCGGCGAGACCGACCGAGACTTCGAAGCCACCATGGATGTGGTGCGACAAGCCCGGTTCGCTGGCGCGTTCACGTTCCAGTACTCCGCGCGCCCCGGCACCCCGGCGGCGACATACGACGATCAAGTGCCAGCTGCGGTCGTTTCCGAACGCTACGAGCGGCTCGCCGCACTCGTCAACGCCATCACCTGGGAAGAGAACCAGTCGCTGATCGGTCGAACGGTCGAAGTGCTCGTGTCAGATGGGGCGGGGAAGAAGGACGAGCAGCGCGGACGCATGTCGGGCCGGGCCCGCGACAACCGGCTCGTTCACTTCGACGCTACTGGCATGGACATCACCGCGGGTGATCTGCTCGAAGTCACTGTGACCGGTGCCGCCCCTCACCACTTGACTAGTGACGACCTGCCGTCGGTAATTCGGTACTACGACGATCTCGGCACTAGCGATTCGTCTGACTCCGGTTGCGGTTGTTCAGGGGGTGCCTGTGGCGACGGGGCCGTATCCGCGCCGTCGGGCCCAGTCGTGCTGGGGATGCCTCGAATCGGGTCAGACTCCACGGTCCAGCGAGCTACGAAGTAGCCCACGCCGTAGGGGGCCGACGCGTGCAGCAGCCGCGGATCCCGGACCGACACCCCCGGGCACCGGTGACTGAGCACGTGCGACAGCGCCTGCCACACCGGCCAACCCGCTACCAGCAGTTCCGCGCACTGGCGACGATCGAGATTGCCAAGTCCACGATGATCTCCTGTCGCCAGCGCCCTAGCGATGCGAGAATCGACGGTTTCGGCGCGCGCGTCCCAGTACCCGGGGGCCTTGTCCGTACGGCAGGCAGTTCCGTCGCCGACGACAAACCAGCAGTCTTCGACGTCCGGGTCGGCCGCGACCATGTCTGCGGCCAAGGCTTCAGCACCGGCAGTCGCCCAGTCGGCAGCGCCACTCGGGGGTGGGAACGGTCGAACCACAACGTGGGCTGGCTCGCGGGCCAAGCCGGTATCAGCAATCGCTCCCACCAGACGAGTGGCCGTGATCGCCGCGCGCTGGTCCGGGGCGACCACGCCCCAGCTACCGTCGAGACCGGGCGTAGCCGAATCAGACGACGCCCGGGTCCGACCCAAGACGGCAGCAGCGACGGCGGCGCGAGTCTCGTCGAGTTCGGCAGCAGCTCCGGCGGCTACGACAGGATCGAGGGCCGGGGCGGCGGGCAAGAACACGATCGATGCGGCCACGCATGCGACTGTATCCCACGGCCAGGGGCCATCAGTGCGAGCACAGCGTGCGGGTTCGCGAGTGATCGGCAGGACTGTCAGGATAAGGGGCATGCAGGATTGGGCAACGCAATGGGAACGGCCCCCCATTGTGCTGGCCGGACCCACTGGCGTGGGCAAGACCGAACTCAGCATCGAACTAGCCGAGCGCCTCGACGCCGAGATCGTCAATGCCGACTCCATGCAGCTCTACCAAGGCCTCGACATTGGCACCAGCAAGGTCACTGAGCAGGAGCGAGCAGAAGTACCCCACCACCTGCTTGACCTATGGCCCATCGACTATCCGGCCAACGTGGCCGAGTATCAGCGGCAGGCGCGCCAGACGGTCGCCGAGATCGAGCAGCGCGGAAAGCGCGCGCTACTCGTCGGGGGGTCGGGTCTCTACATCGCGTCGGTCATCCACGACCTGCAGTTCCCCGGCACCGACCCCGAGGTGCGAGCCCAGTGGAATCAACAACTCGAGCAACGCGGACCGCTTGCCCTGCACGCCGAACTTGCCGAACGAGACCCGGTCGCGGCGGCGGCGATCCAACCCAGCAATGGCCGTCGGATCGTGCGGGCACTGGAAGTCATGGACATCACGGGACGGCCATTCCTGGCCCAACTGAACCGCCCCGATCGCCCGAGCGCCGTGCCCTATCTCGTCATCGACGCACCCCGCGACTGTCTCGACGAACGCATCCACCGGCGGACCGCGGCCATGGTCGAAAACGGCTGGCTGGCAGAAGTGGAGCAGCTCGCGGCCCAGGGTCTCGCGTCCGCCCCGACAGCGTCCAAAGCAGTCGGGTACGGTCCGATGTTGCGCCACACTCAGGGCGAACTGTCCCTCGCCGAAGCGCTCACCCTCACCGAGCGCGACACCCGCCGCCTGGCCCGTCGCCAATGGGCGTGGTTCCGGCGCGAGGCATCGGCCCGCTGGATCCCGCGCGAGGATCTGCTCGGCCGCCGCACCCGTGAGCAACTTGTCGGCGAGTTGGTGGCCGCCGTCGGCTGACGTGCGCCCGAGGGCACACGTGATCGGGAGTGATTCGAGCGAAAGGCCCGGGGCGCGTACAGTGGGGGAATGTCCGGTTCGGCTCCACCCGAGTACACGTTGGCCCACGCAACGGGCAACGACTTCGTCTTCTTCGCCGACCCCGGCAACTCTCTTGCACTGTCGGGGCAGACGGTCCGGGCGCTATGTGATCGCCGCCGAGGCCTGGGTGCCGACGGAGTGATCGTCGCCGTTCCGGCTGAGGCGAGCAGCCCGGCACGGTGGTTCATGGACTACCGCAACGCCGACGGATCCATCGCCCAGATGTGCGGTAACGGTGCTCGAGCATTCGTGCAGTTCCTCATCGGCTCTGGCCTCGAAGCCGATCCCACCGTCATCCAAACCCGGGCCGGAGACCACCGAGTCGTCAGGTGCGACGGCCTGCTTGGAATCACCATGGGGACCGGCCAGAACTGGGCCC